>NZ_JBEYJJ010000002.1:0-459969 GCF_040636215.1 Streptomyces sp. NPDC006687
ACCCCCAGGGCTTCTCTGAGACCGGCCCGCCGGGCCACCGACCCCACCAGTGCCGCCCGGCCGCCCAGTCCCGCCCGACGGGATCCCGCCCCCCGAACCACCGTCCCGCACTCGGGGAGGCGGGTGGGCAGGCGCCGATGTGGCCCGGGGGGTCGAGGGGGAGATAGCGGGCCCGCACCTGGGGAGGCGGGTGGGCAGGCACCGCTGAACCCCTACCCGTCGAGGGGGAAAAGCGGGCCCGCACCGCGAGCCCACGGCCGCCCGACGGGCCCGCACCCCAAGGCGCGGGCCCGCAGGCTTGGGCGGGCCCGCACCCCAAGGTGCGGGCCCCGCCCCGTCAGACCGCCGCCGCGGCCGCCGCTGCGGCCGCCGACGCGTCCGCCGCCTGCGCGCGCAGGGCGCGCTCGATGCCCGAGCGGGACTCCGAGACCAGGCGGCGCAGGGCCGCGTTCGGCTCGGCCGAGGTCAGCCAGGCGTCCGTGGCGTCGAGCGTGGCCTGCGAGACCTGGAACGACGGGTACAGCCCCACCGCGATCTGCTGGGCGATCTCGTGGCTGCGGTCGGCCCAGATGTCCTTGACCACCGCGAAGTACTTCTCCGCGTACGGCGCGAGCAGCTCCCGCTGGTCGCTCTGGACGAAGCCGCCGATCACGGCCTCCTGCACCGCGTTCGGCAGGTCGCCGGACTCCACCACCGCGGCCCAGGCCGCCGCCTTGGCCTCCGCCGTCGGGCGCGCGGCGCGCGCCGTCGCCGCGTGCCGTTCGCCGGCCGCCGTCGCGTCCCGCTCCAGCTCCGCCGCGATCTCCGCCTCGTCGGCACGCCCCGTCGCGGCCAGCCGCTCCAGGAACGCCCACCGCAGCTCGGTGTCGACGACGAGGCCCTCGACGGTCTCATCCCCAGCCAGCAGCCCGGCCAGCAGGTCCAGCTGCTCCCGCGTGCGCGCCGTCGCCGCGAAGGCCCGCGCCCACGCCAGCTGGTGGTCGCTGCCCGGCTCGGCCGCGCGCAGGTGCTCCAGCGTGGCGTCCGTCCAGGCCGCCAGGCCCTGCTCCCGCCACGCCGGGTCGGCGTACAGGTCGATGGCCAGCTTCACCTGGCGGTGCAGCGACTGCACGACGCCGATGTCCGACTCCTTGGCGATGCCCGACAGGACCAGCGCCAGGTAGTCGCGCGTGGCCAGCTCGCCGTCACGGGTCATGTCCCACGCCGACGCCCAGCACAGCGCCCGCGGCAGCGACTCGGTGAAGTCGCCCAGGTGCGCGGTGACGTTGGCCAGGGAGACCTCGTCCAGGCGGACCTTCGCGTACGACAGGTCGTCGTCGTTGAGCAGCACCACCGCCGGACGCGCCCGGCCGACCAGCTCCGGCACGGCCGTCAGCTCGCCGTCGATGTCCAGCTCGATCCGGTCGGTCCGGACCAGCTTGCCGCCGTCCAGGTCGTACAGGCCCACCGCGATGCGGTGCGGCCGCAGCACCGGCTCGCCCTTGGCGCCGGCCGGCAGGGCCGGGGCCTCCTGACGCACGGCGAACGCGGAGATGACCCCCTCCCCGTCCGTCTCGATCTCGGGCCGCAGCACGTTGATCCCGGCGGTCTCCAGCCACGCCTTCGACCAGGTGGTCAGGTCGCGGCCGGAGGTCTCCTCCAGGGCGCCCAGCAGGTCCGACAGGCGCGTGTTGCCGAACGCGTGCGCCTTGAAGTACGCCTGCACGCCCTTGAAGAAGGCGTCCATGCCGACGTAGGCCACGAGCTGCTTGAGCACCGAGGCGCCCTTGGCGTACGTGATGCCGTCGAAGTTGACCAGGACGTCGTCCAGGTCACGGATGTCGGCCATGATCGGGTGCGTGGACGGCAGCTGGTCCTGCCGGTACGCCCAGGTCTTCATGGAGTTCGCGAACGAGGTCCAGGCGTGCGGCCACTTCGAGCCCTCGGCGTACGCCTGGCAGGCGATCGAGGTGTAGGTGGCGAACGACTCGTTCAGCCACAGGTCGTTCCACCACTCCATGGTGACGAGGTCGCCGAACCACATGTGGGCGAGCTCGTGCAGGATGGTCTCCGCGCGCACCTCGTACGAGGCGTCCGTCACCTTGGAGCGGAAGACGTACTGGTCGCGGATGGTGACCGCGCCCGCGTTCTCCATCGCGCCCGCGTTGAACTCCGGCACGAACAGCTGGTCGTACTTGGCGAACGGGTAGTCGTAGGCGAACTTCTCCTGGAACCAGTCGAAGCCCTGCCGGGTCACGTCGAAGATCGCGTCCGCGTCGAGGAACTCGGCGAGCGAGGGACGGCAGTAGATGCCGAGCGGCACGACCTGCCCGTCCTTGCCCTCGTACGAGCTGTGCACCGCGTGGTACGGGCCCACGATCAGGGCGGTGATGTACGAGGAGATCCGCGGGGTCGGCTCGAAGGCCCACACCCGGTCCTTCGGCTCGGGCGTCGGCGAGTTGGAGATGACCGTCCAGCCCTCGGGGGCCGTCACGGTGAACTGGAAGGTCGCCTTCAGGTCGGGCTGCTCGAAGCTGGCGAAGACCCGCCGCGCGTCCGGCACCTCGAACTGGGTGTACAGGTACGCCTGCTGGTCCACGGGGTCGACGAAGCGGTGCAGGCCCTCACCGGTGTTGGTGTAGGCGCAGTCCGCGACGACGCGGAGCTCGTTGGCCCCGGCGGCGAGGCCGTCCAGGGCGATGCGCGAGTCGCGGAAGACGGAGGCCACGTCCAGGGCCTCGCCGTTCAGCACGGCCTCGTGCACGGCGGGCGCGACCAGGTCGATGAAGGTACCGGCCCCCGCCTCGGCCGACTGGAAGCGCACGGTGGTCACGGACCGGAAGGTGCCGCCCTCCTGCGCGCCGCTGAGATCGAGTTCGATCTCGTACGAGTCGACGGTGAGCAGCTTCGCCCGCTGCTGAGCCTCTTCACGGGTGAGATTCGTGCCAGGCACGCGTTCATCTCCTTTGATGGTGACGTTGCCCCGCCATCCTTCCATGCAGGGCCCGTCACCGGGCAGGAGTAATCCAGAGGCGAACACGGCGCCGTCACCGGCGCCGCCGCCTCCGGTCCGCCCCGGGTGTCAGCCGCGCAGTTCCTCGGCCACCAGCTCCGCGATCTGCACCGCGTTCAGCGCGGCGCCCTTGCGGAGGTTGTCGTTGGAGAGGAACAGCGCGAGGCCGTGGTCGACCGTCTCGTCCGCCCGGATGCGGCCCACGTACGAGGCGTCCTGGCCGGCGGCCTGGAGGGGGGTCGGGATCTCCGACAGCTCGACGCCCGGGGCGTCCTTGAGCAGCTCGTAGGCGCGCTCGACGCTGATGGGACGCTCGAAGCGGGCGTTGACCTGGAGGGAGTGGCCCGAGAAGACGGGGACGCGCACACAGGTGCCGGAGACCTTCAGCCCGGGGATCTCCAGGATCTTGCGGGACTCGTTGCGGAGCTTCTGCTCCTCGTCGGTCTCGAAGGAGCCGTCGTCGACCAGGTTGCCCGCCAGCGGGACCACGTTGTACGCGATGGGCCGCTTGTAGACGGCCGGCTCGGGGAACTCCACCGCGCCGCCGTCGAAGGTCAGCTGGTCGGCGGCCTCGGAGACGGCGCACGCCTGGCCCTTGAGCTCGGCGACGCCCGCCAGGCCGGAGCCGGAGACGGCCTGGTAGGTGGTGGCGATCATCGCGACGAGCCCGGCCTCCTCGTGGAGGGGGCGCAGCACGGGCATCGCGGCCATGGTGGTGCAGTTCGGGTTGGCGATGATGCCCTTGGGGCGGTCCTTGACCGCGTGCGGGTTGACCTCGGAGACCACCAGGGGGACCTCGGGGTCGCGGCGCCAGGCGGAGGAGTTGTCGATCACGACGGCGCCCTGGGAGGCGACCTTCTCGGCGAGGGCCTTGGAGGTCGCGCCGCCCGCGGAGAAGAGCACGATGTCCAGGCCGGAGTAGTCCGCCGTGCTGGCGTCCTCGATGGTGATCTCCTGGCCCTGCCACTCCAGGGTCGAGCCGGCGGAACGGGCCGAGGCGAACAGCCGCAGCTCGTCGACCGGGAACTTCCGCTCGGCGAGGATGCCGCGCATGACTCCGCCGACCTGTCCGGTGGCTCCGACGATTCCGACCCTCACGGTGACTCCTTCTGGTGGTACGACGCGGGCGCGTGAGGCCATCATGCGTTCGACCCCACGAGGCTTGTCCAATCCATTGTCCGAGGTACGGACAGTGTCGGAGCCGTGAACCCCCATGACGAGTACGTGACGGGGCTGTTTCACGGCCGCCGGAGGTCCGTTTTGCCTGGTCGGAACCGGTTAGCTTCCGTTCAGCCGTGATCGTCATCCGAACACGTCACACCAGGAACCGAACCACCGAAGCACCCACCCGGGGGGAACACCATGCGCAGCACCCACCGCCGGTCCATACCGGCCCTCGCCGCCCTCGCGGCCGCCGCCGTCGCCGCGCCCGCCCTGCTGACCGCCACCGCCGCCCCGGCGGCCGCCGCCCACCCGCGCGAGGGCCGGCTCGCCCAGAAGCTGGTCGAGGAGGTCACCGCCCGCGGGGCCTACCGCCACCTGGCGAAGTTCCAGCAGATCGCCGACGCCAACGGAGGCAACCGCGCCGCGGGCACGCCGGGCCACGCCGCCTCCGCCTCCTACGTCCACGACACCCTGGAGAAGGCCGGCTACGAGGTCTCGTACCAGGACTTCGACATCTACCAGGCGCACACGAGGACGGAACGGACCACCGTCCTCGGCGACCAGCCGCGCGAGCTGGCCACGGCCGCCTTCACCTTCACCCCGTCCACCCCGGCCGGCGGGCTGACCGCCCCGCTCGCCCTCGCGCGCGTGGACGAGACCCCGGGCTGCACCGCCGACGACTATCCGGCCGGCGCTTTCACCGGGAAGATCGCCCTGGTCAAGCGGGGTGCGTGCACCTTCGTGGAGAAGCAGCGGGCCGCCGCCGCGGCCGGCGCGGCCGGGGTGATCGTCTACAACCACAGCGGCACCACCCCGGTCCGCGGCGGGTTCTCCTCCCCCTCGGAGGGGGTCATTCCCAGCGCGGGCATCACCCTGGCCGACGGCGAGGCGCTGGCCGCGGCCGCCGCGAAGGGGGAGGTGAAGGTGCGCCTGGAACTGGACCAGGAGCACATCAGGAAGACCACCCGCAACGTGATCGCCGAGACCAGGGGAGGCCGCGCCGACCGTGTGGTGACGGTCGGCGCGCACCTGGACTCCGTCCCCGAGGGCCCCGGCATCAACGACAACGGGTCCGGCTCGGCCGGTCTCCTCGAAGTCGCCCTCAAGCTCGCCGGTGAGGGAGCCAACAAGAAGGGCAAGGGCCCCGCCAACAAGGTGCGCTTCGCCTGGTGGTCGGCGGAGGAGCTGGGCCTGCTGGGCTCGGAGCACTACGTGGCGCAGCTGTCCGAGCGGCAGAAGAAGGACATCGCCCTCTACCTGAACTTCGACATGATCGCCTCGCCGAACCCGGTGCAGTTCGTCTACGACGGCGACGACTCCGACAAGACGGGCGCCGGCGCCGGCCCGGCCGGCTCGGCGCAGATCGAGTCGCTGATCAACGGCTTCCTGGACAGGAAGGGCAGGCCGCACGAGGGCAGCGACTTCGACGGGCGCTCCGACTACGGCCCGTTCATCGAGAACGGCATCCCGGCGGGCGGCACCTTCACCGGCGCCGAGGGCATCAAGACCGCCGAGCAGGCCAAGCGCTACGGCGGCACGGCGGGGGCCCCGTACGACCCGAACTACCACGGAGCGGGGGACACCCTGAAGAACCTCGACCTCAAGGCGTTCGACACCAACCTCGACGTGATCGCGTACGCGGTGGGCACCTATGCCCAGGACCTGGGCTCGCTGAAGAACTGACGCAGCCGGCCCGAGGGGGGCCATGCGGAAGGGGCGGGTACCCGTACACCGGGTGCCCGCCCCTTCGTCATGCCTTCAGCTCACGCCCTTACGGGGTGACCTTGTCGATCTGCACGCTGCCGGTGCCGGCGGCGGTGCCGCGGCCGTTGAGCAGCTTGACCTCGCCGAAGAACTGACGGCCCTCGGGGGCCGCGGCGGAGACCAGGACGTTCGCCGAGACCTGCGCGGAGGCGCCGGTCGCGAGGTTCACCGCGGCGGCCTCGTCGACCTGGACGGTGCCCAGGGCGGACGAGAAGTACACGTCGCGGTAGTCGTACGTGGTGGAGCCGGACGGGACCGCGTAGCCGATCACCTTGACGGTGTAGGTACCGGCGGCGGGCTTGTCGAGGCTCACGGACTCGTCGGAGTCGCCGTCGGCCGAGGAGGCGACCTTCACGCCGTCCTTGTAGACCTCCAGGTCGAGGTCGGCGCCGGCGTCGGAGGTGTGGTTGATGCCCACGTCCAGACGGGAGACGCCCTCACCGACGGTGATCTCGGTGGTCTTGGTCTCGCCGGCGGCGATGGTCGGCTTGTCGACCTTCGCGGAACCGAGCGGGCCGCCCTGGAGCTTGCCGCCGGAGATCGCGGCGCCGGTGTTCTTCACGGTCCACTGGACCGGGGCCGGGGTGCCCTGCTTGACCTCGGGCAGGACCTTGACCGCCGGGTCGAAGCCCGCGCCGAGGACGGAGACGTCCAGCTTGAACGGGTTGTCCAGCAGCGGCGACGTACGGCGCGACTCGACCTCGATCTCCCAGACACCCGCCTGCGGGTTGTCGTACGAGCGCAGGTCGGGGCGGCACTTGTTGGCCGGGTTGTCGTAGTTCGGGTAGCACTGGGTGGTGGCGCTGTCCTCGACGCCCGTGCCGTACGGGTGGATCGAGATGAAGCGCGTCTGGCTGCCCGCGGCGAGGCCGCCGAGCGCGACCTCAAGGGTCTTGGCGCCCTGCGGGACCGTCACGAAGTACGACTTGTGGCTGTTGCGCTGCACGGAGGAGGTGTCCGAGAGCGTGAACGACGGCTGCGCCAGCGGGGTCGAGGCGACGACCGTGGCCAGGATCTGCTTGTCGATGCCCTCGGTGGTCGGGTCGTCGAGCTGCAGGATGCCGCTGTGGACGCCGGCCGACTTGACGTTGGCCTCGACCTTGATGGTGACGGGCTTGTTCAGCGGCAGCGTGACGTAGTCGTAGCCGCCGACGACCTTGAAGGTGCCGTCGTTGTTGCGCCAGCTCAGGTCGTGGCGGGTGCCGTACTTCGGACCGGTGGTGCGGGTGACGACGACGTCGTAGACCTTCTTCTGGCCGACCTTCAGGCCGCCCTCGCGGTCGTAGAGGCCGGTGCCGAAGCCCGGGGTCTTCAGGAACTGGTCGAGCGCGGTGTCGACGGGGGCCTTGACCGTGAACTCGTTGGCCTTGGCGCCGCGCTGGATGGACTCCCACGCCTTGTTGACGTCGATGAGGCCCGCGCCCTGGGCGTGCGCCGGGACACCGTCGATCTTCTTCGCGGTGCTGGTCAGCGCCACCCGCAGGTTGGCCGGGGCCAGGGCGATCTTGGCCTGCTTGGCGGCCGAGATCAGCAGGGCGCTGGCGCCCGTCGCCTGCGGCGAGGACATCGAGGTGCCCTGGAGCATCGAGTAGCCGGCCGGCAGGCTGTAGCCCGCCTCCTTGACCGGGCTGCCGGGCAGCCAGGTCTGGGTGGTGTTGATGGCCGCGCCGGGGGCGGTGATGGTCGGCGTGAACCCGCCGTCCTCACGCGGACCGCGCGAGGAGAAGGGGAACATGTTGTACTTCGTGGTCACGCCGGAGCCGTAGTTGGCGGCCCAGGTCTCCTTGGAGACCGCGGCGCCCACCGAGACCACCTTGTCGGCCAGGCCGGGGTCGCCGATGGTGTTGACACCGGGGCCCTCGTTGCCCGCCGAGATGACGAGCTGGACGCCGTAGGTGTCGATGAGGTTCTTGTACAGCTCGGAACGGGCGTTGTTGCCGTCGTTCAGCGCCGGCAGACCACCGATCGACATGTTGACGATGTCGACGCCGCGGTTGACGACGAGGTCGATCATGCCCTCGGTCAGCGCGATGTTGGTGCAGCCGCCGGACCAGGAGCAGGCGCGCGAGGAGACGATCTTCGCGCCCGGCGCCTCACCGTTCATCTTGCCGCCGAAGAGGCTGTTGGCGGCGGTGATGCCCGCGACGTGCGTGCCGTGCTCGGACTCGATGATGCCGATGTTGACGAAGTCGGCCTTCTTGCCGACCCAGTCCCCGCCGAAGGGGTCCATCGGGACGTCCTTGCGGATCTGGATCACGAAGGGGATCCGCTCGGCGACGTCGGTCGCCGGGTTGTCCGTGCCGAAGTAGCCGATCTGGTAGCCGTCCTTGTACGGCTTCATCGGCTCGTTGTTGGTGAAGTCGCCGTCTTGGTCGGTGTCCACGCGGACGGTGCCGGCAGCCGGGTCGTACAGCATGCCGAACTTGTCGGTGGTGTCACCGTCCCGGTTGACGTCGCCCTTCATGTCACCGGTGGCGGTGATCGACTCGCTGAAGCGGCTCCACTGGAAGGTGCCCTCGGGGGCCTTCCAGCTCTGGCCGCCCGCGGTGAAGGAACCGCCGGTGGAGGTGACCGGGGTGACCTGGGGGCGCCAGGTGGCGTCGTTGTCCAGGATCGGGTCGGTCGCGGTGACCCAGTCGACGATCTTGCGCTCGCCGGTGGTGGTCTTCTGCAGCGCCGGGTGGGCGATGTCCACGCCGGAGTCGAGGATGCCGATGGTGACGCCCCGGCCGTCGGCCTGCGGGTTCTTCTGGACGAAGTCCACCGCGCCGGTCTCGAAGGACGGGTTGTACGGGTTCTTCGCCGGGGTGTTCTTGTCCGGACCGGGGTAGGTCTCGGCGGCGGTCTTCTTGCCCGAGCCGTCCTTGCCCGAGTCCGGGCGCGGGTCCGGCAGCTGGATCTCCTGCTTGAGATCCATGCCGTGCACCGACTCCAGCTTGGCCGCCGCCTTCAGCGCCGCCTCCGCCTTGTCGGTCGGGAGGGTGGCGCGGACGTAGCCGAGCTTGTCGTACGTCTGGCCCACCGAAGCGCCCTGGACGGCGTCGAGCTGGTCGGTGACCTGCTTGGTCTGGCCCGGCGCGGTCGCGACCATGACGGTGACGGTCGCGTCACCCTTGGCCTTGGCCTCCTGGAGCAGTTCGGCGTCGGCCGAACCGAGCTTCTGGTCGGCCGACTTGGTCGGCGCCGCCGTCCGCGGGTCGGTGTCGCCGGTCGCCGCGAAGACGGGTACGGCTCCGGTGGCGCAGAGCGCGGCCACCAGGCCCGCGGCCGCCGCGACGCGGGCCGCGCGCCGGGCGCCGGGTATGGCCCCGGTGGAGCTGGGGGAATCGAGGGTCATCAGCATCCCTGGCTAGAGATAGATACGGTCCGGAATTCGGTGCCGGATGACCGGTCAGCCTTGCGTAAGTGACAGCTGTTTGGGGAGGGTTGTCATTGACCGAGACCTGACATGGCGGATACCCGCCAGGGCGGGGTTCCCGCCACCACGGACATGCCGGGGCAAGCCGGGGCGACCTGCGGTGTCAGGCAGTGGATTTATCGACTTTCAGGCAGTGTGACGGGCGCATGTCGGAGCGCCGCCGCGCCCATGGGTGTGACAGATTCCGACCGTTCAGCGCTCGCGCGTGCGCGCGTAGTGGCGCGACGCCTTGGCGCGGTTGCCGCAGACGGCCATCGAGCACCAGCGTCGCGTGCCGTTGCGCGAGGTGTCGTGGAAGTGCAGGATGCACGTCTCCGAGGCGCACTTGCGGATCCGGCCGGCCGCCGACTCCAGCAGTTCCAGATAATTGCGGGCCGCGCTCCAGGCGGGTCCCCAGGAAGGGTCGTCGAACTCGGCCCGTTCGCCCGGGCCCTCGTCGGTGAGGGTGGCCCGGATGCGGCCGTGCTCCAGCACGGCGTCGACCAGTCGGCGGGCGTCGGCATCGGCCGGGTCCGCGACGGCGCGGGCGAGGGCTTCGCGTGCGGTCAGCAGGTGGACCAGGGTCGACTTGTCGGCGCGGAAGCGCTCGTCCAGCCCTGTGCTCCGCAGCCAGAGGGCCAGCCCCTCCAGCCGGCTGAGGCCGAAGGCCCCGGCGAAGAGGTCGGTGGGCACGCCCTCCGGCCGCCAGCGCGTGTTCACCAGGTCGAGGGCGAGCGGCTCCCCGGTGAGCGGGCGGGGGTCCGTCGTCGGTACTGCCGTCATGTCCGCCTCCTCGCACCCGCTAACCCCTCAAGGGTACGTGACCGGTTGACGCTCTGATCTCTAACCGTTAATCTCGATTTAGAAGGTTAGAACGCCGGGCAGGCCGGCATTCCTCGGGGAAGGAACCCTCATGACCATCACCGCCGGCACGCTCCGCACCGGGCACGTGGGCCTCAACGTCACCGACCTGGAGCGCTCGCTCGCCTTCTACCGCGACGCGCTCGGCTTCGAGCTGCTGGGCGAGGGCAAGGAGGAGGGGCGCCGCTTCGCCTTCCTCGGCCGGGACGGCGAGCTCGTCCTGACCCTCTGGGAGCAGGCGCAGGACCGTTACGCCCCGCAGGCCGCCGGGCTGCACCACCTGGCGTTCTCCGCCGGCGCGATCGAGGAGGTCCGGGCGTATGAGGAGCGGCTGCGCGGGCTGGGCGTCGACTTCGCCTACGAGGGCGTGGTCGCCCACCGCGAGGGTGCGGCCTCCGGCGGGATCTTCTTCCACGACCCGGACGGCACCCGCCTGGAGATCTCCGTACCGACCGGGGCCGAGGACGCTCCCGCGCCCTCCGCGTCTGCCCCGACCTGCGGGTTCTTCTAGAAGCTCAGGGAAGGAGGGCCGTCATGGACCCGTACCATCAGGGCTCGCTGGCCGTACAGGAGCGCCTGGGCGTCCGTGAGCGCGCCGAGCACGCCGGCCGTTCCATCCGCCCGGGCATCCGGGACGTGGCGGCCGCTTTCCTCGCCCTCCAGCCCCACCTGGTCGTCGGCGCCGCCGACGGCGCGGGGCGGCTGTGGGCCTCGCTGCTCACCGGCGCGCCCGGGTTCGTACGGGCCACCGGGCCGGACCGGATCGCGGTCCGCGGCGGCCTGCCGGACGGGGATCCCCTCACCGGGGTGCTGGCCGCCGACGGCACCCCGGTCGGCACCATCGCCCTCGACCCGCGCACCCGGCGCCGGATGCGGCTCAACGGCGCCCTCACCGTGACGGCCGGAGGCTTCGCGGTGGCGGCCGAGGAGGTCTTCTCCAACTGCCCGAAGTACCTCCAGCAGCGCCGGCCGCTGGACCTGGTGGCCGGGGGGCCCGGGATCGTACGGCGCTCCGCGCTGCTCACCCCGGACCAGGGGCGGGCCGTCCGCGCCGCCGACACCTTCTTCATCGCCACCACAGGTGGGGCGGGCGGAGTCGACGCGAGCCACCGGGGCGGGATGCCGGGCTTCGTGGAGGTGCTCTCGCCCACCGAGCTGCGCTGGCCGGACTATCCGGGCAACGCGATGTTCCTGACCCTGGGGAACCTGGCCCTCGACGAGCGGGCCGGACTGCTCTTCCCCGACTGGGAGACGGGCGGGCTGCTCCAGCTGAGCGGGCGGGCCCGGACCGCGTACGCGGCCGACGGGAGCCGTAGCGTTCTGTTCCGGGTGGAGGCGGCGGTGGAGAGCCTGCACCCGGGGCGGCTGCGGTGGAGTGCCCCGGAGTACTCCCCGGCGAACCCGGCCGTTCCGGCCCACCCGGCGAACCCGGGCGGCCCTCACCGGGGCAGTACGACCAGGTAGGCGGCGGGCTCGCGGTCGCAGGCGGCCGTCAGGGCGGTCCGGACGACCGCCGCCTGCTGCTCGGGCCAGTCGCGCAGCTTGCGCGGGGTCAGGTGCAGGACGGTCACGCCGAGCCGCTCCAGGGTCTCCCGCTTGTGGACGGCCTCGGCCCAGTCCTCGTCCTCCCCCTGGCGCGGGGCGCGGGTGTCGATCTCGACGGCCACCGCCTGGTCGGGCCAGTACGCGTCCACCCCGCCCAGGTGCGGCCCCCCGGGCAGCCGCAGGTCCACGTTCCAGACCGGCTCGGGGAGCTCGTAGCCCCGTACGAGCTGGTACAGCCGGTCCTCCGCGAGGGCCCGGCCCTCGGCGAGCAGGGCCTCGACGGCGTCCACCACGTGCTGCCGGTTCAGCAGCCGGGCCACCGTCAGCTCCCGTACGACGGCGGCCGGTTCGCAGTGCCCGGCGCGCACGGCCTCGCTGAGGATGCGGCGCACCGTGTCGGCGTCGTCGAGCTGGGCGACGGCGTCGGCGACGGCCCGCGCCACCGGGGCCACGGGCAGCCCGGTCAGCTCCAGAGGGCGGGGCGGGGTGTGGGTGCGCACGATGCGCACGTCGCCGGTGGAGCGCAGCCGGCGGGTGTTGGGGACGAGGACGTCGATGTGGGGGAGGGAGAGCAGCGCGGGAGTGGCGGAGAACCGGTAGAGCGCGAGCGCGGCCAGCCCGGTGATCATGGCCTCCCCGTTGCCGCGCCGGCCCGCGTACAGGAGGGCGGCGTGGAGGCGCTCCTCGCTGGTGGCGGGACCGGAGTGCAGCAGGAACACCCCGGGCAGCACCTGCTGCCACGGCCGGCCGGCGGCCTCGGCCGCGCTGACGCCGTGCTCGCGCAGCTGGGCGAGGGTCAGCACGCGGGGGCGGCTGGCGTTGAGGTGGGCGAGGGGGAGGGGTGCGTTCTGGTTCATGACGCGGTGATTCCCTCAGGCCATGGCCTCGCTAACGCCTGTTACACGTTCGTCGTCAAATCAGGACAAGACGGGGCTAAAGTACGGACGTTCGACTGCCGATAGCCCATCGTCCCGGACAGGCGACAGGCCCCGGCAGCGGGCCGCCCCGCCCGGCGAGTGGCCGGACGGGGCGGACGAGGCCGGAGGGCTCAGGCGTCGCAGGACTGCGCGCGCAGCGCCCGGGCCAGGTCGTCACGGGACTCCAGCACCAGGCGGCGCAGCGCGGGCGCCGCGTCCGCACGGGCCGCCAGCCAGGCGTCGGTCGCGTCCAGGGTGGCCTGCGAGTCCTGGAGCACCGGGTAGAGCCCCTTGACCACGTCGATGCCGATCTGGATCGAGCGCTCCGCCCAGACCCGCTCGATCGCCTCGAAGTAGCGCTGCGCGTACGGGGCGAGCAGCTCCCGCTGCGAGGGCTGCTGCATCCCGCTGATGGTCGCCTCGACCAGCGCGTTCGACAGCGCGTCCGACTCGACCACCACCGCCCACGCCTGGTCCTTGACCGCCGCCGAGGGCCGCGCGGCCAGGCAGCGCACCTGGTGCCGCTTGCCCGAGGCGGTGTCGTCGCGGGACAGTTCGGCGGCCAGCACGGTCTCGTCGATCACGCCGTGCGCGGCCAGCGGCAGCAGGAAGTCCCAGCGCAGCTCCTGGTCCATCTCCAGCCCGTCGATCCGCGCCGAGCCCTCCAGCAGCCCCAGCAGCAGCTGGAAGTCACCCTCGCTGGCCGCGCTCGCCGCGAAGAACCGGGCCCAGGTCAGCTGGTGCTCGGAACCGGGCTCGGCCAGCCGCAGCTCGTGCAGGGCGCCCGCCGCGAGCTCCCGGCCGCCCTGCTCGCGCCAGTCGGGCGCCGCGTAGTGGCCGACGGCGGTCAGCGCCTGCGCGTGCAGCTGCTGGAGCACGCCGACGTCGGTCTCCCGGCCCGCGTGCGCGAGCACCAGCGACAGGAAGTCCCGGGCGGGCATCAGCGCGTCCCGCGTCAGGTTCCACAGCGCCGACCAGCACAGGGCGCGGGCCAGCGGGTCCGTGAGGTCGCCCAGGTGGCCGCGGAGGGTGGCCAGCGAGACCTCGTCGAAGCGGATCTTGCAGTAGGTGAGGTCCTCGTCGTTGACCAGGACCAGGTCCGGCCGCTCCAGCCCGGCCAGCTCCCCGACGGCCGTGCGGACGCCCGCCACGTCGGCCTCGGCCCGCGCGTAGCGCACCAGCGCGCCGTCGGCCTCCAGCCGGTACAGGCCCACCGCGATCCGGTGCGGGCGCAGCTGCTCGCCCTCCTGGACCACCGCCAGCTCGGTCAGCCGGCCGCCCGCGTCGGTGGTGACCACCGGGGTCAGCGCGTTGACCCCGGCCGTCTGGAGCCAGGCCCGCGACCACTCGGCCATGTCCCGCCCCGAGACCTCGCCGAGCACCGACAGGAGGTCGTCCAGGGTGGTGTTCCCGTACGCGTGCGCCTTGAAGTAGCGCCGTGCGCCGTCCAGGAACGCCTCCCGGCCCACGTACGCGACGAGCTGCTTGAGCACGGCCGCGCCCTTGGCGTAGGTGATGCCGTCGAAGTTCAGCTTGGCGTCCTCCAGGTCACGGATGTCGGCCGTGATCGGGTGGGTGGAGGGCAGCTGGTCGGCCCGGTAGGCCCACGCCTTGCGGTTGTTGGCGAAGGTGACCCACGCCTGGTCGAAGCGGGTGGCCTCGACCAGCCCGAAGGAGCCCATGAAGTCCGCGAAGGACTCCTTCAGCCACAGGTCGTCCCACCACTTCATGGTGACGAGGTCGCCGAACCACATGTGCGCCATCTCGTGCAGGATGACGTTCGCGCGCCGCTCGTAGGACGCCTGCGTCACCTTGCCGCGGAAGATGTACTCCTCGCGGAAGGTCACCATCCCCGGGTTCTCCATGGCGCCCAGGTTGTACTCGGGCACGAACGCCTGGTCGTACTTCCCGAAGGGGTAGGGGTAGTCGAAGATCTCGTGGAAGAGGTCGAAGCCCTGCTTGGTGACGAGGAAGATGTCGTCGGCGTCGAAGTGCTTCGCCAGCCCCTTGCGGCACATCGCGCCCAGCGGGATCGTCAGGTCCCCGCGCGTGTAGGTGTCCGTGACGTAGTGGTACGGGCCCGCCACCACGCAGGTGATGTACGTGGAGATCGGCGCGGTCTGGGCGAAGCGCCACACGCCGCCCTCGCGGGACTCCTCCGCGCCGTTGCTCCACACCCGCCAGCCCTCGGGGGCGGCCACCTCGAAGCGGTACGGGGCCTTCAGGTCGGGCTGCTCGAAGTTCGCGTACACCCGGCGGGCGTCCGCCGGCTCGTACTGGGTGTAGAGGTAGACCTCGCCGTCCTCCGGGTCGACGAAGCGGTGCATACCCTCGCCGGTCCGGCTGTAGGCGCAGTTCGCGTCGACCACCAGGACGTTCTCGGCGGCCAGGCCGTCCAGGGCGATCCGCGCCCCGTCGAAGACGGCGGCCGGGTCCAGGGCGCGCCCGTTGAGGGTGACGGAGTTCACCGACGGGGCGATCAGGTCCGCGAACGAGGAGGCGCCCGGGACCGCGGACCGGAAGCGCACGGTCGTCACCGAGCGGAACGTCCTGGGCCCCTCGGCCGGTTCGGCCTCGTCCACCGCGGACCTCAGGTCGAGGACCACCTCGTAGCCGTCGACGGACAGCAGCTCGGCCCGCGCGCGGGCCTCGTCACGGGACAGATTCTCACCGGGCACGTAGCACTCCTTCGTGCGTGATCGCTTCTTCTGTCGAATCCTCCCACGCAGGGAATGCGTACGGCCCCGGGCCCGTTGGCCACAAGGACGCCGTCAGTCAGAAAGACATGCCGCAGATCCCGATGTGAGTCAAGGAGAGACATGACCGACACCCAGGTGCGCGAGAAGACCCCGGTCGACTTCTGGTTCGATCCCCTCTGCCCCTGGGCCTGGATGACCTCCCGCTGGATGGTCGAGGTCGAGAAGGTCCGTGACGTCGAGGTCCGCTGGCACGTGATGAGCCTGGCCGTGCTCAACGAGAACAAGCTCGAAGAGCTGCCCGAGCGCTACCGCGAGATCCTCGGCCCCAAGGGCTGGGCCCCGGTGCGCGTGGTGATCGCCGCCCAGCAGAAGTTCGGCGAGGAGGTCACCGGCAAGCTGTACACCGCCCTCGGCACGAAGATCCACAACGAGGACCGCGGCGCGACCCGCGAGGTCATCGCCGAGGCCCTGGAGGAGGCCGGCCTGCCGGCCGAGCTGCTGGCCTACGCCGACTCCGACGAGTACGACGAGGTGCTGCGCGACTCCCACAACGACGGCATCGAGCGCGTCGGCCAGGAGGTCGGCACCCCGGTGATCTCCGTACCCGGCGCCGACGGCCGGGAAGTGGCCTTCTTCGGCCCGGTCGTCACCCCGGCCCCGCGCGGCGAGGCCGCCGCCCGGCTGTGGGACGGCACCCTGATGGTCGCCTCCATCCCCGGCTTCTACGAGATCAAGCGCACCCGTACGCAGGGCCCGATCTTCGAGTAGTCCCCGCCCCTCGACGCAGAAGACCCCCGTGAGCACGTCCTCACGGGGGTCTTCCGCTCTGCACACCCGCACGCGAAGGCTGAGAAGACGATCACGAGGCGGGCGGTCTGCGGGGTGCCGGTCAGCCCTGGGCGGGGATCAGCAGCGGGGTGTTCGCCTTGGCGTCGGCGTAGCGGCGGGCCACGTCCTGCCAGTTGACGACGTTCCACATGGCCTCGATGAAGTCCACCTTCTGGTTCTTGTACTGGAGGTAGAAGGCGTGCTCCCAGGCGTCGAAGACCAGGATCGGCGTGCTGGCCACGCCCACGTTGCCCTGGTGGTCGTAGACCTGCTCGACGATCAGGCGCCCGCTGACCGGCTCGTACGCCAGCACGCCCCAGCCGGATCCCTGGGTCGCGGAGGAGGCGAAGGTCAGCTGCTTCTTGAACGCGGCGAAGGAGCCGAAGGACTCGGTGATCGCGTCGGCCAGGTCGCCCACCCCGTCGGCCGCGGTCGGCTCGCCGCCGCCCTCGCCGGTCTTCGGGCTGGCCATGTTGTGCCAGTAGATGCTGTGCAGGATGTGGCCGGAGAGGTGGAACGCCAGGTTCTTCTCCAGCCCGTTCAGCGCGCCCCAGTTCTCCTTCGCGCGCGCCTCCTCCAGCTGCTCCAGCGTGGTGTTGGCGCCCGTGACGTAGGCGGCGTGGTGCTTGTCGTGGTGCAGCTCGATGATCTGCGGGTTGATCACCGGTTCGAGCGCCGCGTAGTCGTAAGGAAGCTCAGGAAGCGTGTAGATGGCCATACGTGTGTCCGGTCCCCTCGGCGTGCCGATCCTTATTGCAATCAATGCGCAACTGCACGCTAGCAGTATCTATTCCACGTCGCGCGTAAGGGTCGCCGGAGTACGCGCGGAGGCGGGCCCCGTGTCGCACACGGGACCCGCCTCGGGGGTTCGGGAAAACTGCCGGGCCGTCAGCTCCGGGGCGCCGCCCGGCGCTGCATCAGGTACCCGGTGGCCGCCAGGGCCACCGTCAGGCCGCCGGTGAACAGCACCTGCGTACGGGTGTCCTCACCCGCCGCCATCAGCACCAGCACTCCGGCCACCCCGGCGAGCGCCACCCACGTCAGGTACGGGAAGCCCCACATCCGGACCGTCAGCTTCTGCGGCGCCTCCCGGTCCAGCCGCCGGCGCAGCACGAACTGCGAGACCGCGATGAAGCCCCAGACGACGAGGACGACCCCGCCGACCATGTTCAGCAGCCAGGCGAACAGGGTGTCCGGGTACCAGTACGACAGCAGCACCGTGACGAACCCGAACCCGCAGGAGGCCAGCACCGCCCGGCGCGGCACCCCGCCGGAGACCTTGCCCAGCGCCCGGGGGCCCTGGCCCCGGGAGACCAGGGAGTGGGCCATGCGCGAGGAGCCGTAGATGTTGGCGTTCATCGCGGACAGCAGGGCGGCCAGGATGACGACGTTCATGATCTGGCCGGCCGCCGGAATGCCCAGGTGGTCCAGGGTCGCCGCGTACGGGCCGCGCCCGGTGACCGCCGGGTCGTTCCAGGGCAGCAGGGTGACGATCACCAGCATGGAGCCGACGTAGACCACCGCGATCCGCCACATGGTCGTCCGCACGGCCCGGGCCACGCCCCGCACCGGGTCGTCGGACTCCGCGGCGGCGATGGTCACCGTCTCCAGGCCGCCGTAGGCGACGACCGAGGCCAGCACGCCGACGAGCAGCCCGTCGACCCCGTGGGGCAGGAACCCGCCGGTGTGCGCCAGGTTGGCGGCGCCGGGGGAGGAGGTCCCGGGCAGCAGGCCCAGGACGGCGAGCACACCCAGGCCCAGGAACAGGGCGATGGCACCGATCTTCAGCGCGGCGAACCAGAACTCGAACTCGCCGAAGTTGCGCACCGCCCCCAGGTTGCTGCCGCAGAACAGCGCCATGAACACCAGCACCCACAGCCACGACGGGGTGCCCGGGAACCAGCCCGTCATGATGTGCGCCGCGCCGATGGCCTCGATGGCCACGCCCACGCACAGCAGCGTCCAGAACATCCAGCCCGCCGTGAACCCGGCCCAGGGACCGATCGCCCGCTCGGCGTGCACCGAGAAGGAGCCCGACGCCGGATTCGCCGCCGACATCTCGCCGAGCATCCGCATCACGAACATCACCAGCAGGCCGGACACCGCGTACGCGAGCACGATCGAGGGGCCCGCGGCCGCGATGCCGGCGCCCGAGCCGACGAAGAGACCGGCGCCGATGACCCCGCCGAGGGCGATCATCGAAAGGTGGCGCTGCTTGAGGCCGTTGCCGAGGGGGAAACCGGCCTCGGGGGCGGCTGCGGAGGGCCCCGGCCCGGAAGGAGTGATGGTGCTCTGACTCATGGGCCCAGTCTGCCGACCGTCCGTTTATCGGACGTTCGCTGTTCAGTATGCGGACACTCGGCTCACGCGCCGTGACCGTACCCGCGCACAGGACGCGAGCGGCCCGGGACGGATGTCCCGGGCCGCTCGTCCGTCCGTACGCAGGTGACGGGGGCTCAGCCCCGGCGCGCCCTGACCTCCCGGTACCCGGCCACCAGCAGCACCACCGCCGCCGCGCCCGAGGACCACAGCAGCTGCGGCCGCGCCGAGTCGTCGAACAGCATCAGCACCAGCACCGCCGCCATCCCCAGCAGCGCCGCCCAGGTCAGGTACGGGAACGCCCACATCGGCAGCGTCAGCCGCTCCGGCATCTCCCGCTCCAGCCGGGGCCGCAGCCGCAGCTGCGAGACCGCGATCAGCGCCCACACGAACAGCAGCACCGCGCCGACCGCGTTGAGCATGTAGAGGAAGACCGTGTCCGGCCACAGCAGGTTCAGCACCACCGACACGAACCCGAACACCACCGAGGCGAGCACCGCCCGCCGCGGCACCCCGCCGCCCGAGACCTTCAGCAGCGCCTTCGGCGCCTCGCCCCGCTCGGCCAGCGAGAACACCATGCGCGAGGAGCCGTACAGGTTCGCGTTGAGCGCCGACAACAGGGCCACGAACACCACGATGTTCATGATCTGCCCGGCCGCCGGGATCCCGATCGAGTCCAGCACGGCCACGTACGGGCTCTGCCCCGGCTCCAGGGAGTCCCACGGCAGCAGGGTCACGATGACCAGCATCGAGCCGACGTAGAAGAAGAGGATGCGCCACACCGCGCTGCGCACCGCGCGGGACACCGAACGGGCCGGGTCGTCGGACTCGGCGGCCGCGATGGTGACGACCTCCAGGCCGCCGAAGGCGAAGACGACCGCGAGCATGCCCGCGACCACCCCGCCCATCCCCTGGGGGAAGAACCCGCCGTGGCCGCTCAGGTTGGCCAGGCCCACCGGTTCGGAGTCCGGCAGCAGGCCGAACACCGCCAGGGTGCCCAGGATCAGGAACAGCACGATCGCGCCGACCTTCAGCGCGGCGAACCAGAACTCGAACTCGCCGAAGTTGCGCACCGCGGCGAGGTTGGTGAGCGTGAAGACCACCATGAAGGCCAGCACCCACACCCACTGGTCGACGGACGGCAGCCAGCCGTGCGCGATCTTCGCGGCGCCGGTCGCCTCCACGGCGAGCACCACGACCAGCAGGAACCAGTACAGCCAGCCCGCCGAGAAACCGGCCCAGCGCCCCAGCGCCTTCTGCGCGTAGACCGAGAAGGAGCCGGAGGCCGGCATCGCCGCCGACATCTCGCCGAGGGCCCGCATCACCAGCATCGCGAGCGCGCCCGCGAGCAGGTACGAGCAGATGATCGCGGGGCCAGCGATGCCGATGCCGGCGCCGGAGCCGACGAAGAGGCCGGCGCCGATCACCCCGCCGAGGCCCAGCATGGTCAGGTGGCGCTGCTTGAGACTGTGGCTCAGGGGTTCCGGGGGCAGGGCGCCCTCGGTGACGGACGGTTCGGGCAGTGGGTCGCGCATGAGGAAGGTGCTCGTACTCTCGGTCGGCCAAGCGGCGCTGGGGGCTGCGCTAGGGATTGGCGGGACCCTACAGTCTGGCTGGAGGGCGCCCGTGGGAGCAAAAAGGATGTGTCATCGGATGTTCCCCGTGACGGGGATCACTTCAACCGGGGTGTAAGAGGCGGGCTTTGTGTGGTCCCCACCAAAGCGGACGGCGGCCCTTTGTCCCGGCCGGCGGTGGGGCGGCGCGGCGGCGCGCACTAGCGTCACGGTGTCCTGTCGATCACCACCCCCCGGAGCCCCTCATGAGCACTGCTTCCGTCTCCTTCCGGCCCGGCGCCGTCCTCGCCGACCTGCTGCCCGCGAGCCGCGTCCGCGACATCGCCCTCGTCGTCGGCGGAGCCGCGCTCACGGGCCTCGCCGCCCAGGTCTCCGTACCCGTTCCCGGCTCTCCCGTCCCGGTCACCGGCCAGACCTTCGCCGCGCTGCTCGTGGGCACCGCCTTCGGCGCCCGGCGCGGCTTCCTCGCGCTCGGCCTGTACGCCGCCCTCGGCGCGGCCGGCCTGCCGTGGTTCGCGGGCGGTACCTCCGGCGCGGGCGGGGCCTCCTTCGGCTACGTCCTCGGCATGCTGCTGGCCGCCACCCTCGTCGGCGCCCTCGCGCGGCGCGGAGCCGACCGCTCGGTGCCGCGTACGGCGGGCACGATGGTGCTGGGCTCGGCTGTGATCTACGCGGTCGGCGTGCCGTACCTGATGGCGGCCACCGGGATGTCGCTCGGCGCGGCCGTCGCGGCGGGCCTGACGCCGTTCCTGATCGGCGACGCCCTCAAGGCCGCGCTGGCCATGGGCGCCCTGCCGGCCGCCTGGAAGCTGGCCGGCCGCCGCGGCTGACCCCCCGTGCCCCTACGCAGCAGCCCCGGACCGCGAGCGGGCGGTCCGGGGCTGCTGCCGTGTGCGGGGCCGGTCAGACGGCGTCGGTCACGGCCGCGGCTTCGGCCGCCACGTCCTTGCGGCGGAGGTTGCGCGCCACGCCGATCGCGATCACGACGGCCGCCACGAGCAGCGAGTACAGCACCGTCTCGCGGTTGTCCTTGTCGTAGACCATGTAGCCGAGGACGAAGGTGATCATCGCGGCGGTGGCCCAGGTCAGATACGGGAAGAGCCACATCTTCACGGTGACCTTCTCCGGGGCCTCCCGCATCAGGATCCCGCGCATCCGCAGCTGCGTCAGGCAGATGACCAGCCACACGAACAGCGCGATGGCGCCGGAGGAGTTCAGCAGGAAGTTGAACACCGTGTCGGGCGAGGTGTAGTTGAAGTAGACGGCGATGAAGCCGAACACCACCGAGCCCAGGATGGCGATCGTGGGCACGCCGTTCTTGCTGGTCTTGGCGAACACCTTGGGCGCGTCACCGCGCTCGCCCAGCGAGAACGCCATGCGCGAAGCGGTGTAGAGGCCCGAGTTCAGGCAGGACAGCACGGCCGTCAGGACGATCACGTTCATGATCTGGCCGGCGTGCGCGATGCCGATTGAGTCCAGGGCGGCGACGTACGAGCCCTTCTCGACGATCGACTTGTCGTTCCACGGCAGCAGGGTGAGGACGACGAAGATCGAGCCCAGGTAGAAGACGCCGATGCGCCAGATCACCGAGTTGGTGGCCTTGGTGACCGCGCGGCGCGGGTCCTCGGACTCGCCGGCCGCCAGGGTGACGATCTCGCTGCCCATGAAGGAGAAGACGACCATCAGCACACCGGTGAGGACCGAGCCCCAGCCGCCCGGCATGAACCCGCCGGCGTCGGTGAGGTGGGCGAAGCCCGCGCCCGGGTTGTCCGAGCCCGGCAGCACGCCGAAGACGGCGAGCAGGCCGACGATCACGAAGGCGCCGATGGCGACGACCTTGATGCCCGCGAACCAGAACTCGAACTCGCCGTAGGAGGCCACGGAGCCGAGGTTGGTGGCCGTCAGGACCACCATCACGATCAGGGCCCAGGCCCACTGCGGGACGGCCGGTATCCAGCCTTCGAGGATCTTCGCGCCGGCGGTCGCCTCGACGGCGAGCACGACGACCCAGAAGAACCAGTACAGCCAGCCGATGGAGAAGCCGGCCCAGCGGCCGAGCGCCCGGTCGGCGTAAGCGGAGAAGGAGCCCGAGTTGGGGCTTGCGGCGGCCATCTCGCCGAGCATCCGCATCACGAAGACGACCATCGCCCCGACGAGCAGGTACGAGATCAGGATGGCGGGGCCGGCCTTGGCGATGCCGCCGCCGGAGCCCACGAACAGGCCGGCGCCGATGACACCGCCGATGGCGATCATGGACAGGTGGCGGTTCTTGAGACCGGCCTTGAGACCGTCGGAGGGCTGCGCGGAACCGGGTTCTCCGGTGGGGCCGCCTGCCTTCTGAAGGGTCGTCGTCGTGCTCATGGACGAATCCTTAGGTTCTCGGGTGGAGAGTTCCGGCATTCAACCTCGATTTCCGGCCAGTGCGGAAGACCTTCATCCGATGGTTACCCAAGGCCCCCATCTCGGGATCAAGGTCCTGACCCTCCTATCTGCGTTCTTTGGGTTTACTTGAGGTTTAGAAGTGATTTATGCGACACCCCTCCGCCTTGGTTCGAGGCGGCGCATGCCACACTCGACCCATGCGCGTGTATCTCGGATCCGACCATGCCGGTTTTGAGCTCAAGAACCACCTCGTGGACTGGCTCAAGAACAACGGCCACGAGCCCGTCGACTGCGGGCCCCACATCTACGACGCGGTGGACGACTACCCGCCGTTCTGCCTGCGCGCCGCGGAGAAGACCGCCGCGGACGCCGACAGCCTCGGCATCGTGATCGGCGGTTCCGGCAACGGCGAGCAGATCGCCGCCAACAAGGTCAAGGGCGTCCGCGCCATCCTCGCCTGGAGCGTGGAGACCGCCAAGCTCGGCCGCGAGCACAACAACGCCAACGTCATCTCCGTCGGCGGCCGGATGCACACCCAGGACGAGGCCACCAGCTTCATTGAGGCGTTCCTGGCCACCCCGTACTCCGGCGAGGAGCGCCACACCCGGCGCATCGACATGCTCTCGGACTACGAGCGGACCGGCGAGCTCCCCCCGATCCCGGCCCACCACCCGCAGGACCAGTAGTCCCCCCGTGCCGCCGGACGTGGTCCGTCCGGCGGCACACCCCTGACCGAAGGAAGCAGGAGCACGGCGTGCCCGAGGGCCATACGATCCACCGCCTCGCCCAGGACCACACCGAGCGCTTCGCCGCCCGTCCGGTCCGGGTCAGCAGCCCCCAGGGACGCTTCGCCGACAGCGCGGCCCTGCTCGACGGGCGGCAGCTGGAGAGCGCCGAAGCCCACGGCAAGCACCTCTTCCTGGAACTCGGCGACGCCTGGATCCACATCCACCTCGGCCTCTTCGGCAAGCTCGGCTTCGGCCCCGCCCCGGCCCCGCCGGCCACCGAGACGGTCCGGCTGCGCCTGCTCAACGAGGACCACTACGCCGACCTCCGCGGCCCCACCGCCTGCGCCCTGATCACGGAGGCGGAGAAGAAGGCGATACACGACCGCCTGGGCCCCGACCCCCTGCGCCCCGACGACGACCCCGGCCGCGCCTGGTCCCGCATCTCCCGCAGCCGTACGACGATCGCGGCCCTCCTGATGGACCAGAAGGTCATCGCGGGCGTCGGCAACGTCTACCGCGCCGAGGTCCTCTTCCGCCACGGCATCGACCCCTACCGCCCGGGCAGGGACCTCACCCGCGCCGAATGGGACGCGATCTGGGCCGACCTGGCGGAGCTGATGCGCGAGGGCGTCCGCAGGAACCGCATCGACACCGTCCGCGACGAACACCTCCCCGAGGCCATGGGCCGCCCGCCGCGGGTCGACGACCACGGCGGCGAGGTGTACGTCTACCGCCGCGCGACGCTGCCGTGCCACATCTGCGGCACCGCGATCCGCACCGCCGACCTCGCCGCCCGCAACCTCTTCTGGTGCCCCACCTGCCAGCGCCGTTAGCCGCGCTAGAAGTTGTGCGGCCGCCAGGGGGCCACGTCGCCCGCGAAGGCCCGTGAGGTCTCGCGCAGCGCGCCCGGCCGCAGCTCCTTGACCTGCCCGGCCGCGGCCAGCGAGGTCAGGGTCACCCCGCCCAGGTACGCCGAGCCCAGCTCCCGCGCGGACAGCGCCAGCTCGGCGGGGTCCTCCGTACGCACGCACCGCACCCCGGCCCCGTCGCCCGCGTCACCCTGGGCGGTCAGCCGCCAGCGCCCCGCGTTCCACGGGCAGAAGGCGTCCTCCACCTCCAGCACCACGTCCACCGGGGCCCCGTACCGCCGCGCCCGGAGCGCCCCCGGCAGGTCCACCACCCGCAGGTGCAGCGCGTCCCGCTGCCGCGCCCGGATCCGCCGGACGTCGGTGACCAGGTGCAGCAGCGGATCGTCCGCCGGCCGCCCGGAGGCCCGGACGTGCCAGGTCAGGTCGATCTCGAACAGGTACCGCCACAACGCCGCGTACGCCGCCGGGTCCAGCGCGTCCACCTCGCCGACCAGCACCGTGCCGTCCGACCCGGTCGGCTCCCAGTCCGGCCGCACCCGGTAGCGCGCGTAGCCGACGACCTGCCCGGCCGCGTCCTCCGCCACCACGCACTTCAGCGGCGACGCCCCCGACCGCCGCGACTCCGGGTCCAGCAGCGCCTGCATCTCCCACCCCGGCCGCCGGGCCGGCATCCCCGGCCGGCCCGGCACCAGGGCCGCGTAGACCCGCTCGCATTCGGTGAGCGCCTTCAGCGGGTCCACGAGCCGCAGCCGCACCGCGTCCGTCCCCGGCGGCACGCGCAGCCGGACGCGGGTGGTGTCGACGTCCACCGACAGCTCGTACGCGGCCGTGCCGTAGCCGAAACGCCCGTAGATCTCCGGCTCCGAGGCCGTCAGCACCGCGAGCGGCTCCCCGGCGGCGCGGACGTCGTCCAGCTGCCGCCGCATCAGCGAGGTCAGCACGCCCCGCCTGCGGTGGGTCGGCGCCACGCCGACCATGGTCACGCCCGCCGCCGGGACCACCGCCCCGCCCGGCACCGACAGCCGGAAGCTGAAGGCACCGGCCGAACCGACACAGGTCCCGCCGTCCCAGACGCCCAGCGAGCGGTCGTACTCCGTCAGGGACCGGTAGAGGGCCCGCTCCTCGGGGGGTTCCGGCACGCCACCGAACGCCAGTTCCAGGTGGTCGTACCAGACATCCCACTCATCAGCCGTCAACACGCGCGTATCAAGAGCCATGGGCCCATCCCTACCAGGGCAATACGGTGCGGTCGATCTGTTTTCGGGCCATCGCGGCCCGTCGGAACGGGGGTACCCCTGCGCGCGCCCGGCCATGATGGATAGGGTCCCGGAGGATGGCCGGAGCACGCGTGGAGACGCTCAGGGCCCGGGCGCGCATGCTGTCGCACCGGGCCCGCACAGCCCTGCGCAAATCCGCCGTCGACTACTTCCGCGGGGACGCCTCCGACTGGCTGGCCTTCGCGGTCCTGCTGCTGACCGTTCCCGCGCTGGCCTGCGGCACGCTGGTGCTGCCCGTCTGGTTCTCCCCGTCGGCGCTCGTCCTGCCCATCGTGGCGGGCGGCCTGCTGCTGCGGCCCGCCAGCCTGCTCGGGCTGTACGCGGCCTCCGCGACCGCCCTGATCGTCGAGGCGCTGGCCCTCGGCCCGTACACCGAGGGGCCGGCCCGGGTCACCCCCGGAACCGTGCTGGTCGTCGCCGCCTGCGGGTTCTTCGGCCTGATCATCGCCCAGTTCCGCAGCCGCGTCGGCGTGCCGTGGCGGCGGGGCGGCACCATGCTGTTCGACCTGCGCGAACGCATCCGGGTGCAGAGCAAGCTGCCCGCGCTGCCGCCGGGCTGGCACCGCGAGATGGCCCTGCGGCCGGCCGGCGGGCAGTCCTTCTCCGGGGACTTCGTCGTCGCCGCCCGCACCCGTGGGGGGCGCACGCTGGAGGTCGTCCTCACCGACGTCTCCGGCAAGGGCATGGAGGCCGGCTCCCGCGCCCTCCTCCTCTCCGGCGCCTTCGGCGGGCTCCTCGGCGCCCTCCCGCCCCAGGAGTTCCTGCCCGCCGCCAACGGCTACCTGCTCCGCCAGGACTGGGAGGAGGGCTTCGCCACCTCCATCCACCTCGTCCTGGACCTGGAGACCGGCGACTACGACCTCTTCTCCGCCGGCCACCTCCCCGCCCTCCAGCTCTCCGCCGGCACCGGCCGCTGGCAGGAGAAGTCCGGCGAGGGCCCCCTCCTCGGCGTCTACGACGGCGCCGAGTTCGAACCGGCCCGCGGCAACCTGCGGCCCGGCGACGTCCTGATGCTCTTCACCGACGGCCTGGTCGAAACCGCCGACCGCGAGATCAGCGAGGGCATCGACCGCCTCACGGGCGAGGCCGACCGCTACGTCGCGGCGGGCTGGGAGGGGGCGGCGTGGCACCTGATCGAAAAGGTGGCCAAGGACGTCAACGACGACAGAGCCCTCCTCCTCATCCGCCGCACCCCTTTCTAACGCGCCGCCCGCCCGCCTCGGCCGTGACCGGCCCACCTTTCCGACGCGCCGCCCGCCTCGGCCGTGACCGGCCTCCCCGGCTTCGCGCAGGCAGGGGCTCTTCCGGCTCCGCCAGCGGTGCAGCCCCGGGGTGCTTCCAGCCTCGCCGGCGTTTGAGGCGCGGGCGCGGAGCGCCGTGTATTGAGCCGCACCTGCGGGGCCGGGCGCCGCGCGGGCGCTCCTTCAGCCTCCCCTGCGGCGCAGCCCACGCGCTCCTCCAGCCCCGCCGGCGCTTGAGGCGCGGGGCCGGACGGAGCTCGGGGAACGGCCACGCGCAGCGGGAGGCAGGGGCCGGGCCACCTCGTGGTGATTGGTACGTTCGGGGCCGCTCCCCCCAGGGATACCGTCCGGCCATGGACGACACCCTCGCCGCCGACCTCGCCCGCCTCCCCGCCCTGCTGGAAGCCACCCGGCACGCCGCCCTCGACGCCCTCGCGGCCCTGGACGCGCGCCCCGTGCTCCCGGCGCAGGACGGCCCGCCCGAGCCGTCCCACCCGCTCCCCGCCACCACCACCGGCACAGCCGCCGCCCTCGCCGAGTTCCGGACCCGCTGGGAGCCCCGGCTCTCGGGCTCCGCGGGCCCCCGCTACCTCGGGTTCGTCACCGGCGGCGCCACCCCCGCCGCCCTCGCGGGGGACTGGCTGACCGCCGTCCACGACCAGAACTCCAACTCCTCCCTCGACCCCGCCGGCCAGCACCTCGAACGCGAGACCGTCGGCTGGCTGCGCGAGCTCTTCGGGCTGTCCGCCGCCCACACCGGCACCTTCGTCAGCGGCGCCACCCTCTCCAACACCGTCGGCCTCGCCATCGCCCGCGAATGGCTCGGCGAGCGCCTCGGCGTCTCCCCGGCCCAGGACGGCGTCGCCGCCCTCGGCCCCGTACGGGTCCTCTCCGGCGCCCCGCACTCCTCCATCGCCAAGGCCCTCTCCGTCCTCGGCCTCGGCCGCACCGCCCTCGTCCCGGTGCCCACCCTGCCCGGCCGCGAGGCCGTCGACCCCGCCGCCCTGGACCGGGCCCTCGCAGACACCCCCGGCCCGGCCGTCGTCGTCGCCAACGCCGGCACCGTCAACACCGTCGACTTCGACGACCTGCGGGCCGTCGCCGCCCTCAAGGACCGCCACGACTTCTGGCTGCACACCGACGCCGCCTTCGGCGCCTTCGCCGCCCTCTCCCCGGCGCACGCCCACCTCACCGCCGGCCTCGACGCCTCGGACTCCGTCTGCGTCGACCTCCACAAGTGGCTCAACGTCCCCTACGACAGCGCCGTCCAGTTCACCCGCCGCCGCGACCTCCAGACCCGCGTCTTCGCCAACTCCGCCGCCTACCTCGGCCCCCTCGGACCCGACCCCGACCTGGTCCACCTCACCCCGGAGAACTCCCACCGGCTGCGCGCCCTGGCCGCCTGGTTCACCCTGCGCGCCTACGGCCGCGCGGGCCACCGCGAGATCGTCGAACGGGACACCGCCTGCGCCCACGCCCTCGGCGAGCTCCTCGGCCAGGACCCGGCCCTGCGCCTGCTGGCCCCCGTCCGCCTCAACGTCGTCTGCTTCACCCTCGCCCACGACCCCACCCCCGAACGGCTGGCCGCCCTCCGCGAGGCCGTCGCCCCGGAGGTGTTCGTGACCCCCACCGTCCTCGCGGGAACCCCCGCCCTGCGCGCCGCGTTCTCCAACTGGCGTACGACACCCGCCGACGTGCGCCGGGCCGCCGAGGCCCTGCGTTCCGCAGCGAAGGAGCTCGTATGACCGACCGGCCGCTGACCCTCGCCGAGGTCGAGGCCCTGGCCCGCTCCGCGCACGAGGGTCAGACCGACAAGGCGGGCCGCCCCTACGCCGAGCACCTCGCGGCCGTCGCCGAGGGCGTCCGCCTGCGCGGCGGCAGCCCCGCCCAGCAGGCCGCCGCCTGGCTGCACGACTCCGTCGAGGACGAGGCGCTCAGCGGCGAGCAGCTCGCGGCCGCCGCCGTCCCCCAGGAGGTCAAGGACATGGTCCTGGCGCTCACCAAACGCCCCGGAGAGCCGCTGGAGGAGTACACCGCCCGCATCCTCGCCACCCCCGGCGCCCTCCTCGTCAAGGAGGCCGACCTCGCGCACAACGCGGACCCCGTACGCCTGTCCGTCCTGGACGCGCCCACCCGCGACCGGCTGACCGCCAAGTACGCCCGCGTCCGCTCCCTCCTCGGCGTCACCACCCCCTGACCGGACCGGAATGTGCCCGGTTCGTCTGTGCTTGGCGGGAAAGATGTGCTGTCGATTCGTCACAAGGAGGGTAGGTGGGCCCGGTTGGTGGGAGGATGGACCATGTGGGGGTGCGCACGGCCGCGCGCCCCGGGCCGGCCAGGGGACGACCGAAGGTGTGATCAGAAGTGGCCATTTCGCTGTCAGTCGTGGTTCTGTTGGCGATCATCCTGGTGATCCTGATCCGCGGCAAGCACATGAAGGCGGGCCCGGCGATCGTCGCCGTCCTCTTCGGCTTCTTCCTGGCGTCCAGCTCCATCGCCCCGGACGTCAACCGCTTCCTGAACTCCCTCGCCGACACCATCGCGGGCATCAAGCTCTGAACCCGGCGGACGCGGCCGGCGAACAGGGCCGCCAAACGCGTCAGGGCCGGGCCGAGGAGACGTCCTCGACCCGGCCCTGAGCCGTTGAGAGCGGGTGACGGGAATCGAACCCGCGTAGCTAGTTTGGAAGACTAGGGCTCTACCATTGAGCTACACCCGCAACGCGCGCGCCAAGGTCCGTCGGACCTGGGCACGGACAGCATCCTAGCGGGTCGCGCCGGGGGAGTGCACACCGCTTTCGGGCGCCGTGTCCCCGTCCCGGCCGCGCGTGCGTGCGGCGGGCGGGAAAACCGGGGGCGCCGGAGCGTCTTCGGGCATGTACCCTACGTGTCGCACCGACGGGGTGTGGCGCAGCTTGGTAGCGCGTCCGCTTTGGGAGCGGAAGGTCGTCGGTTCGAATCCGGCCACCCCGACCACCAGCAGGGTCTCCACAAGATCGCGTTGTGGGCTGATTGCCGCTTGCGGTTACTATGCAAGCTGCGTGCCCGTGTGTCTGATGTACCGGGCCGAATCCGTCGAGGCCGCTGAATCACAGCGTTCCGGCAGAACCCCTAGCAGTCAGCCACCAAGGAGACCGAACCGTGAAGAGCGCCGTGGAGACCCTGAACCCGACTCGGGTTCGGCTCACTGTCGAGGTGCCCTTCGAGGAGCTCAAGGACAGCCTCGACGCGGCGTACAAGAAGATCAACCAGCAGGTCACGGTGAAGGGCTTCCGCAAGGGCAAGATCCCGGCCCGCGTCATCGACCAGCGCTTCGGCCGCGGTGCGGTGCTGGAGGAGGCCGTCAACGACGCCCTCCCGAAGTTCTACACCGAGGCGGTCAACGAGGCCGACCTGAACCCGCTGGGCCAGCCCGAGGTCGACATCACCGAGCTGAAGGACGGCGAGCTGCTGGCCTTCACCGCCGAGGTGGACGTCCGCCCCGAGATCGAGATCCCGGACTACTCCGGCATCGAGGTCGAGGTCGACGCGGTCGAGGTCTCGGACGAGGACGTCGAGAAGTCCGTCGAGCAGCTGCGCGGCCGCTTCGCGTCCACCAAGGACGTCGAGCGCGCCGCCGCCGAGGGTGACGTCGTCACCATCGACCTCGAAGCCAAGGTCGACGGCGAGGTCCTCGCGGACGGCGTCGCCACCGACGTCTCCTACACCATCGGCTCGGGCGAGCTCCTCGACGGCATCGACGAGGCCGTCAAGGGCCTTGAGGCCGGCGGCGAGGCCACCTTCACCTCGCAGCTGAAGGGCGGCTCCGCCGAGGGCAAGGACGCCGAGGTCACCGTCAAGGTCACCAAGGTCTCCGCCCGTGAGCTGCCGGAGCTGGACGACGAGTTCGCCCAGATGGCGAGCGAGTTCGACACGCTCGAGGAGCTCAAGGCCGACAGCCGCAAGCGCCTTGAGAACATGAAGCAGTTCGACCAGGCCACCCAGGCCCAGGAGCGCGTGCTCGAGAAGTTCCTGGAGCTCGCCGAGATCCCCGTCCCGGAGAAGCTGCTCGCGGACGAGGTCCAGACCCGCAAGCACAACCTGGAGCACCACCAGCTCGGCCAGATGGGCCTGAACCTGGAGAAGTTCCTGGAGATCCAGGGCAAGACGGTCGAGGAGTTCGACGCCGAGACCCGCGAGCAGGCCGTCAAGGGCATCAAGACCCAGTTCCTGCTGGACGCCCTGGTCAACAAGGAGAAGCTGGGCGTCAACCAGGAGGAGCTCACCGAGCACCTCATGCGCCGCGCGCAGTCCTCCGGCATGTCCCCCGACCAGTTCGCCCAGGCCGTCGTCGAGGGCGGCCAGGTCCCGATGCTGGTCGGCGAGGTCGCCCGCGGCAAGGCCCTCGCGGTCGTCGTCGAGGCCGCCAAGGTCGTCGACACCAACGGTGAGGTCGTCGACCTCTCCGACGACGAGGACGAGGCCGAGACCGAGACGGCCGCCGAGGCCGTGGAGGCCGCCGCCGAGGGTGACGACGAGGCCAAGTAACACCCTGGGCGCAGCCCGCTGAGCAGTGCCCCGGAAGGGCCCGTACGCAGCCGTGTACGGGCCCTTCCGCACACCCTCCGCACGCCTTCGGGACCTTGCGCTCCGAGCGAACAGTTCGGGAAGCGGGATGGCGTTGTCCGACCTGCGCGTTAGGGTCCATGAATACGAGGGCACGGGAGCACCCGGAGTCGGCGGGGCATCACACCACCGCCCGGTCCGCGCCCCAGAACGAGACGCTGAGACGGCATGTGGCCGTCGGAGACGAGCAGGTGGATACGTGACGAATCTGAAGCCTTACGCCGCGGGTGAGCCGTCCATCGGTGGCGGCCTCGGCGACCATGTCTACAACCGGCTGCTCGGCGAGCGCATCATCTTCCTCGGCCAGCAGGTCGACGACGACATCGCCAACAAGATCACGGCGCAGCTCCTGCTCCTGGCCGCCGAGCCGGAGAAGGACATCTACCTGTACATCAACAGCCCCGGCGGCTCCGTGACGGCGGGCATGGCGGTCTACGACACCATGCAGTACATCCCGAACGACGTCGTCACCATCGGCATGGGCATGGCCGCCTCCATGGGCCAGTTCCTGCTCACCGGCGGCGCCCAGGGCAAGCGCTTCGCGCTGCCGAACACCGACATCCTGATGCACCAGGGCTCCGCCGGCATCGGCGGCACGGCCTCGGACATCAAGATCCAGGCCCAGTACCTGCTGCGCACCAAGCAGCGCATGGCTGAGATCACCGCGCACCACTCGGGCCAGACCGTGGAGGCGATCATCCGCGACGGCGACCGCGACCGCTGGTTCACGGCGGAGGAGGCCAAGGACTACGGCCTCATCGACGAGATCATCTCCGCCGCGTCCCTGGTCCCGGGCGGCGGCGGCACCGGGGCCTGATCCCGGCGCACGAGACCTCGTACGCCCGCCCGTTCCAGGCACCCTCAGCCCGCAGAACGCCACCAGGATGGTGAACACCCAGATGCAGAACAACTTCTCCGCGAGCGCGCTCTACACCGGCCCGCAGGTGGACAACCGCTACGTCGTCCCGCGCTTCGTCGAGCGCACCTCGCAGGGCGTGCGCGAGTACGACCCGTACGCGAAGCTCTTCGAGGAGCGCGTGATCTTCCTCGGCGTGCAGATCGACGACGCCTCCGCCAACGACGTCATGGCGCAGCTGCTGTGCCTGGAGTCGATGGACCCGGACCGCGACATCTCGATCTACATCAACAGCCCCGGCGGCTCCTTCACGGCGCTGACGGCCATCTACGACACGATGCAGTTCGTGAAGCCCGACATCCAGACGGTCTGCATGGGCCAGGCGGCCTCCGCCGCCGCCGTCCTGCTCGCCGCCGGCACCCCGGGCAAGCGCATGGCCCTCCCGAACGCCCGCGTGCTGATCCACCAGCCGTCCGGCGGCACCGGCCGCGAGCAGCTCTCCGACCTGGAGATCGCGGCCAACGAGATCCTGCGCATGCGCGACCAGCTGGAGACCATGCTGGCCAAGCACTCCTCCACGCCGATCGAGAAGATCCGCGAGGACATCGAGCGCGACAAGATCCTCACGGCCGAGGACGCGCTCGCCTACGGTCTGATCGACCAGATCGTCTCGACCCGCAAGATGAACGCGGTCTGATCCTTGCCGCCAGTTGGCGTGGCCGCACCGCAGGATTCTGCGTTGTGAACCGCGTCAAGGGGGCCCCGTACGGGGCCCCCGGCAAGGTACCGTCGGATATGAGGCACCAGGAGCGCTGAACCAGGCGTCTCCCAGGCGAAGGGGAAGCACCTCGTGGCACGCATCGGTGACGGCGGCGACCTGCTCAAGTGCTCGTTCTGCGGGAAGAGCCAGAAGCAGGTGAAGAAGCTCATCGCAGGACCCGGTGTGTACATCTGCGACGAGTGCATCGACCTCTGCAACGAGATCATCGAAGAAGAACTCGCGGAGACCTCCGAGGTCCGGTGGGAGGAACTCCCCAAGCCCCGTGAGATCTACGAGTTCCTGGAGAGCTACGTCGTCGGCCAGGAGCCGGCGAAGAAGGCGCTCTCGGTAGCGGTCTACAACCACTACAAGCGCGTCCAGGCCGGCGAGAACGGCGGCGGGGCGGGCCGTGACGACGCGATCGAACTCGCGAAGTCCAACATCCTGCTGCTGGGCCCCACGGGCTCGGGCAAGACCCTGCTGGCGCAGACCCTGGCCCGCATGCTGAACGTCCCGTTCGCCATCGCCGACGCCACCGCGCTGACGGAGGCGGGCTATGTGGGCGAGGACGTCGAGAACATCCTGCTGAAGCTGATCCAGGCGGCCGACTACGACGTCAAGAAGGCCGAGACCGGGATCATCTACATCGACGAGATCGACAAGGTCGCCCGCAAGAGCGAGAACCCGTCGATCACGCGTGACGTCTCCGGCGAGGGCGTGCAGCAGGCTCTCCTGAAGATCCTGGAGGGCACCACCGCCTCGGTCCCGCCGCAGGGCGGACGCAAGCACCCGCACCAGGAGTTCATCCAGATCGACACGACGAACGTGCTCTTCATCGTGGGCGGCGCCTTCGCCGGCCTGGAGAAGATCATCGAGTCGCGCGCGGGCGCCAAGGGCATCGGCTTCGGGGCGACGATCCGCTCGAAGCGGGAGATCGAGGCGAGCGACCAGTTCCAGGAGGTCATGCCGGAGGACCTGGTGAAGTTCGGGATGATCCCGGAGTTCATCGGCCGTCTGCCCGTCATCACCTCGGTCCACAACCTGGACCGCGAGGCGCTCCTCCAGATCCTGGTCGAGCCGCGCAACGCGCTGGTGAAGCAGTACCAGCGGCTGTTCGAACTCGACGGCGTGGAGCTGGACTTCGAGCGCGAGGCCCTCGAAGCCATCGCCGACCAGGCCATCCTCCGCCAGACCGGCGCGCGCGGTCTGCGCGCCATCATGGAGGAGGTGCTGATGTCGGTGATGTACGAGGTCCCGTCCCGCAAGGACGTGGCCCGCGTGGTCATCACGTCGGACGTGGTCCGCTCCAACGTCAACCCCACCCTGGTCCCCCGCATCGTCCCGAAGGACCAGGGCCCGCACGAGAAGTCGGCGTAGCGACCCGGTCGTTGTACGCCGAAGGGGCGCTCCCGCTGGGGAGCGCCCCTTTCGCGTACCTGCCGAGGGTTACTTCTTCACGCGGGCGGTGTTGTAGAGCTTCGCGGCCAAGTCCGCGTCCTGCTCCAGGGTGTAGCCAGGCTTGCCGGCCATGATGGAGGCCGCGTCCGACGCGGTGACCACGGCCAGCGTGCTGTAGTCACCCCAGATGCAGAGGGGCGCCGCGAATTCCTTGATCCCCTTGGTGGTCGACGGGTCCTTGGGGATGGACTTGATCTCCTGGCACTTGAGCACGGCGCCCTTGAAACCGGCCGGGGTGATGGACTTGGGGCTGCCGATGAGCTCGATCGTCGCCTTGTCGTTCTTCTGAGCAGCGTTCGCCTTGAACAGGGCGAAGTAGGCGTCCACGGACTTCTCCGGGTCGGCGAGTTCACCGTAGAGACCGCTGAACGTGAGGCCCTTGGTCGTCAGCGGGTTCTTCGGGTCGCCGGACTGGTAGCTCATGCCCACCTGGGTGGGGTTCTTGATGCCGGCGGCTTCGGCTTCCTTCTTGTCCTTGTCGCTGATCGGCTGCTCTTTGTAGTTCGGGTTCTTCTGGAACTCGCCCACCGACTCCGGTGCGACCAGCTTGTAGCCCTTCGTCGCGTCCGAGACCGTGCCGCCCGCGCCGCCGCCCAGGAACCACCAGCCGGCGCCGCCGGCGATGGCCAGGACCGCGATCACCGCGATGACCGGGCCCGCCTTGGACTTCTTCGGGGGCTGCGGCGGGGGCATGTAGCCCTGCTGCGGGGGCTGCTGGTAGCCGTAGGCCGGCTGCGGGGGCTGCGGGGGGTAGCCGCCCTGCTGGGGGTAGGCCGGCGGCGGGGGAGGGGCCTGCTGGGGGTAGCCGTAGCCCGGCTGCGGGGCGGGCTGGCCGTACGGGCCCGGCGGCGGGGGCGGCTGCTGGCCGTAGGGGCCCGGCTGCTGCGGCTGCTGGCCGTACGGCCCTGGCTGGTTGTAACTCATCCCGCGTCCCCCTGTGAGGTGTGCTGATCCGCTTATCCGTTTCACACATCCTGGCGGAAGCCCCGCCCGGGCAGGCGGCCGGGCCCCCGGATTACCGGTTTCAGTACCGGACCGTTACCGCTCTAAACTGTGCCCGTGACCGAGAACACGCAGACACCCAGTGCCCCCGACTCCGAACTGCCGACCCAGTACGCGCCGGCCGAGGTAGAGGGGAAGCTCTACGAGCGCTGGGTAGAGCGTGGGTACTTCACCGCCGACCCCGCGAGCGACAAGCCCCCGTACACCATCGTCATCCCGCCGCCGAACGTCACCGGCTCGCTCCACCTGGGGCACGCCTTCCAGCACACCCTCATGGACGCCCTGACCCGCCGCAAGCGGATGCAGGGCTACGAGGCGCTGTGGCTGCCCGGCATGGACCACGCCGGTATCGCCACCCAGAACAAGGTCGAGCAGCAGCTCGCCGAGGAGGGCAAGTCCCGCCACGACCTGGGCCGCGAGGAGTTCGTCGAGCGGGTCTGGCAGTGGAAGGAGGAGTACGGCGGCAAGATCCTCGGCCAGATGCGCCGCCTCGGCGACGGCGTCGACTGGTCGCGCGAGCGCTTCACCATGGACGAGGGCCTGTCCAAGGCCGTCCAGACCATCTTCAAGAAGCTCTACGACGACGAGCTGATCTACCGCGCCGAACGCATCATCAACTGGTGCCCCCGCTGCCTCACGGCCATCTCCGACATCGAGGTGGAGTACCAGGAGGACGCCGGCGAGCTGGTCTCCATCCGGTACGGCGAGGGCGAGGACAGCCTGGTCGTCGCCACGACCCGCGCCGAGACGATGCTCGGTGACACCGCCATCGCCGTCCACCCGGACGACGAGCGCTACCAGCACCTCATCGGCCGGCTCATCAAGCTGCCGCTCACCGACCGCTCGATCCCGGTCGTCGCGGACACGCACGTCGACCCCGAGTTCGGCACCGGCTGCGTCAAGGTGACCCCGGCGCACGACCCGAACGACTTCGCCATCGGGCAGCGCCACGGCCTGCCCAACATGACGATCATGGACGAGCACGGTGTCATCACCGTCCACGGCCCCTTCCTCGGCCTGGACCGCTTCGAGGCCCGCTCCGCGGTCGTCGGCGCCCTGCGCGAGCAGGGCCGCATCGTCGCCGAGAAGCGCCCGTACATGCACTCCGTCGGCCACTGCTCGCGCTGCAAGACCACCGTCGAGCCGCGCCTGTCGATGCAGTGGTGGGTCAACGTCAAGCCGCTCGCCAAGGCGGCCGGGGACGCGGTCCGCGACGGCCGCGTCGCGATCCACCCGGAGGACATGTCGAAGCGCTACTTCGACTGGGTCGACAACATGAACGACTGGTGCATCTCGCGCCAGCTGTGGTGGGGCCACCGGATCCCGATCTGGTACGGCCCGGACGGCGAGATCGTCTGCGTCGGCCCCGACGAGCAGCCGCCGACCGGTGAGGGCTGGACCCAGGACACCGACGTCCTGGACACCTGGTTCTCCTCCGGCCTGTGGCCGTTCTCCACCCTCGGCTGGCCGGAGAAGACCCCGGACCTGGCGAAGTTCTACTCCACCGACGTCCTGCTGACCGGCCACGACATCATCTTCTTCTGGGTCGCCCGGATGATGATGTTCGGCCTGTACGCGATGGACGGCGAGGTCCCGTTCAAGACCATCGCCCTGACCGGCCTGGTCCGCGACGAGCGCGGCAAGAAGATGTCGAAGTCCTTCGGCAACGTCGTCGACCCGCTGGACTGGATGGACAAGTACGGCTCCGACGCCGTCCGCTTCACCCTGGCCAAGGGCGCCAACCCGGGCACCGACGTGCCGATCGGCGAGGACTGGGTCCAGGCGTCCCGCAACTTCGCCAACAAGATCTGGAACGCCACGCGCTTCGCGCTGATGAACGGCGCCACGATCGAGGGCGAGCTGCCGCCGGCCGAGAAGCTGTCGGCCACCGACCGCTGGATCCTGTCCCGGCTGAACAAGACGGTCGCGCAGGTCGACGCGTACTACGAGGACTTCCAGTTCGCCAAGCTCAGCGAGGCGCTGTACCACTTCGCGTGGGACGAGGTCTTCGACTGGTACGTCGAGCTGTCGAAGACCACGTTCTTCGCGGGCGGCGAGGGCGCCAAGGCGTCCGGCCGGGTCCTGGGCGAGGTCCTGGACGTCCTGATGCGCCTGCTGCACCCGGTCGTCCCCTTCGTCACGGAGACCCTGTGGACCACCCTCACCGGCCGTGAGTCCATCGTCGTGGCCGACTGGCCGCAGGACAGCGGGTTCCGCGACGAGGCCGCCGAGGCGGAGATCGAGAACCTCCAGGCCGTCGTCACCGAGGTCCGCCGGTTCCGCGCCGACCAGGGGCTGCAGCCGGGCCAGAAGGTCCCGGCGCGCCTGGACCTGGCCGGTACGCAGCTTGCCGCGCACGAGGGTGCCATCCGCCAGCTGCTGCGCCTCCAGCCGGAGGGCGAGGGCTTCAGCGCCACCGCCACCCTGCCGGTCGCCGGAGCCACCGTCGCCCTGGACCTGTCCGGCACCATCGACGTGGCCGCCGAGCGCAAGCGCCTCACCAAGGACCTCGGCGCCGCCGAGAAGGAGAAGCAGCAGGCCGAGGCGAAGCTGGGGAACGAGGCGTTCCTCGCCAAGGCACCCGACAACGTCGTGGACAAGATCAAGGGCCGGCTGGCCAAGGCCGAGGCGGACATCGCCCGGATCCAGGCCCAGCTGGACGCCCTGCCCGCCGCCTGACACCGGCAGGCGAAGCATCGCCGAGAGGCCCCCGCCCGTCCGGCGGGGGCCTCTCGCACGTGCCCGGCCGCCGAGCCCGCATGATGGGGGACATGCACCTCTCGTCCTCCGTCCCGGGATGGAACCGGGCCGTGGCCCGCGGGCGCCGGCTCGCCGAGGGCTGGGGCGCCTCCCCGCGCGCTCAGGACGCCGTCGCCGCGCTCAGCTGCCTGGGCCTGATGGCGCTGGACCTGCCGGGCCTGGCGGCCGCCGACAACTCCCTCAACGGCTGGCAGGCGGCCCTGGCGCTGACGGCCGGCTGCGCCACCCTGCTGGTGCGGCGCCGGATGCCGTGGGTCCCGTACGCCACCGCACTGCTGTTCATCGGCTGGCTGCACGAGCTGACCCTGATCCAGTTCGCCCTGTACTCCGTCGGCCGCAACCGGGGCCGGCGGGCCGCAGTCCTGGCGACCACCGGCTACGTGGCCTACGCGCTCGGGGTGTTCTGCCTGCCGGGCTGGCCCGAGCCGAAGGCGGCGACGCTCAGCGCCTTCCTGAGCCTGGTCGTGCCCATCGGGGTGCTCGCCTCCGCCGTCGGGATCGCCGCCTACCGGCACGACCTGGTGCGGGAGCTGGAGGCCCGGCGGGCCGAGGCGGCGGTGCTGACCGCCGTGCAGCAGGAGCGGACCTCCGTCGCCCGCGACGTCCACGACTTCGTCGGGCGGGAGCTGACCCTGCTGACGGTCCGCTCCGAGGTGCTGTCGATGCGGGCGCGCGAGACCCCGTACGCCAAGGACTTCGAGGAGCTGTCCGACACGGCCCGGCGGGCCCATCTGGCCCTCAACGAGATCATCGTCCAGCGCGGGGAGCGGGCCGCGACCCCCGGGGTGGAGGGGCTGGCGGCGCTGGCGGAGCAGAGCGGGCGGGCCGGGTCACCGGTCCGGCTCACGATGGACCCGCAGGCGCACGACCTGTCCCCGCTGCGGCAGGCTGCGGTCTACCGGGTGGTGCAGGAGTGCCTGACGAACGCGGCCAAGCACGCGCGGGGGGAGACCATCGAGGTGTCGGTCCGCACGGACGGCCCCCAGCTGAGGATCACCGTCCGCAACGCCCTCCCGGCCCGCAGCCCCGGCCGGGCCCCGGTCTCGGCGGGCTCGGGCACGGCGAGCATGGCCGAGCGCGTCCGCAGCCTGGGCGGAACCCTGACGGCGCGGCGCGGCGAGGACGCCTACGAGGTGGTGGCGACCCTGCCGCGCGGCTGACCCGGCGCCCTCCGAGCCGACGGCCGGGGTCCGCGTCCGTAGACTGGGCCCGTGAGTGAGCAGCAGCCCGAGAGCCCCGACCGCGACCGCGACGCCACGCTCGACGAGTTCGACGAGATAGTGGCGGAAGAATCCCAGCGCGACCCCGACCTGGCGGTGATCGAGGCCGGGAGCCGGACCCTGCGCGCCCAGGCGGGCCCGCCCACGGGCGACCCGGTGCCCTCCCGCCCCGAGGACCCCGAGGTGGCCAAGGCGCTCCAGGAGGTGGAGCAGGAGCTCGCCACCCGCTGGGGCGAGACCAAGCTGGACCCGTCCGTCTCCCGCATGGAGGCGCTGATGGACGTCCTGGGCCAGCCCCAGCGCGCCTACCCGACCATCCACGTCACCGGTACGAACGGCAAGACGAGCACGGCCCGCATGATCGAGGCCCTGCTGAACGCCTTCGAGCTGCGCACCGGCCGCTACACCAGCCCGCACGTCCAGTCGGTCACCGAGCGGATCAGTCTGGACGGGGCGCCGATCAGCGCCGAGCGCTTCATCGAGACCTACCACGACATCAAGCCGTACGTGGAGATGGTCGACGCGGCCGAGGACTTCCGGCTGTCCTTCTTCGAGGTCCTCACCGGTATGGCGTACGCGGCCTTCGCGGACGCCCCCGTCGACGCGGCCGTCATCGAGGTCGGCATGGGCGGCACCTGGGACGCCACCAACGTGATCGACGCCTCGGTCGCGGTGATCACTCCGATCAGCCTGGACCACACCGACCGCCTGGGCTCCACGCCGGGCGAGATCGCGCAGGAGAAGGGCGGCGTCATCAAGCAGGACGCCACCGTGATCCTGGCGCAGCAGCCGGTGGACGCCGCGCAGGTGCTGCTGAAGCGGGCCGTCGAGGTGGACGCGACCGTGGCCCGCGAGGGCATGGAGTTCGGCGTGGTCTCCCGCGAGGTGGCGGTCGGCGGCCAGATGCTCACCCTGCGCGGGATGGGCGGCGAGTACGACAACATCTTCCTGCCGCTGCACGGCGCCCACATGGCGCACAACGCGGCGGTCGCGCTGGCCGCCGTCGAGGCGTTCTTCGGCGTCGGCGGACAGCAGGCGCGCGAGCTCGACGTGGACACCGTGCGGCAGGCTTTCGCCGCGGTGACCTCGCCTGGCCGGATGGAGGTCGTGCGCCGCAGCCCGACGGTGATCCTGGACGCCGCGCACAACCCGGCCGGGGCCCAGGTCACGGCGGAGGCCGTCACCGAGGCGTTCGGGTTCAGCCGGCTGATCGGTGTGGTGGCGGCGAGCGAGGGCAAGGACGTCAAGGGCGTCTTCGAGGCGTTCGAGCCGATCTTCGCGGAGGTCGTCGTCACCGAGAACACCAGCCACCGGGCGATGGGCGCGGACGAGCTGGCCGCCATCGCGGTGGAGGTCTTCGGCCCCGACCGGGTGCAGGTGGAGCCGCGGCTGGACGACGCCCTGGAGGCGGCCGTCACGCTGGCGGAGGAAGAGGCCGAATACGGTGGGGCCGGGGTCCTCGTGACCGGTTCCGTGATCACGGTGGGCGAGGCCCGCCTGCTGTTCAAGAGGGGCTGAGGGATCGATGCGCACGCTCTGCGCGAGCACGCTGATCGGTGAATTCTTCGTCGTCGGCTTCGCGGGCCTGGTGGCCATGAAGAACCCGGACCTGACCCAGGCCCAGGTGTGGACGGTCTGCGGCGTGACGATGCTGCTGTCGGTGCTGCTGTGCGGGATGCTCTCGCGCCGGGGCGCGGTGGAGCTCGGCTGGGCGTTGCAGATCGGGCTGATCGCGAGCGGGTTCGTGGTCCCGATGATGTTCTTCCTGGGCGCGGTGTTCGCGGGCCTGTGGTGGTGCTCGGTGCACTATGGCCGGCGGATCGACGCGATCAAGGCGAGCTGGGCGGCCCGTCAGGCCGAGGCTGACGCTGCGTGACCGTGCCCCGTACCGGCCCTGTAGATTCGCCCTACCGCACCCGTATGCCGCAAGGAGTTACCACATGACCCAGCGCACGCTCGTCATCCTCAAGCCCGACGCCGTCCGTCGCGGGCTGGTCGGCGAGATCATCGGCCGTATCGAGCGCAAGGCCGGCTGGACCATCCCGGCGATGGAGCTGCGCACGCTGGACCAGGAAACCCTTGAGACGCACTACGGCGAGCACAAGGGCAAGCCCTTCTACGAGCCCCTGATGGGCTTCATGGCGAGCGGCCCGGTCGTCGTCCTCGTGGTGGAAGGGGAACGCGTGATCGAGGGTGTCCGGCAGCTGGCCGGGCCCACCGACCCGATCGCCGCCGCGCCCGGTTCCATCCGCGGTGACTTCGGTTCCATCACCCGGGAGAACCTGATCCACGCCTCGGATTCCGAGGAGTCCGCGGAGCGCGAGCTGAAGCTGTTCTTCCCCGCTCTGTGACCGGCGGCGAACACTCCTTTCTGACGTGACATCAGCCAAATAGCGCTCAGGACCTGGGGCGACCGAAGTAATTTCGGTCGCCCTTCGGTATTACGGTGGCGGTTCGGGAACGCCTGCACAGGACAAGACGTCACCACTAAGGGGGCGGGTATCCGTTCCGGCGGGATTGCCGGAGTCCCGTCGCGCGATGTCCGTACCCGCGGCACTACGATGGGGCCTCCACCCACACACCCACCTCGCCGACCTGACAGCAGCCGCTATCAACTGGAAGGCCAGACGCTCCTCATGGGGAACAAGGGGAACAACATGTCGTTCATCGGCCGTGACATGGCGATCGACCTCGGGACCGCCAACACGCTGGTGTACGTGAGGGGCCGGGGAATCGTCCTGAACGAGCCGTCCGTGGTCGCCATCAACACGAACACCGGTGGCATCCTGGCGGTCGGCTCCGAGGCGAAGAAGATGATCGGGCGCACGCCCGGCAACATCGTCGCCGTACGCCCCCTCAAGGACGGCGTGATCGCCGACTTCGAGATCACCGAGCGGATGCTCCGGTACTTCATCCTCAAGATCCACAAGCGTCGCTACCTGGCGCGTCCGCGCGTGGTGGTCTGCGTGCCGTCCGGTATCACCGGAGTGGAGCGCCGCGCCGTCATCGAGGCGTCCACGCAGGCCGGCGCCCGTCAGGTGCACATCATCGAGGAGCCCATGGCCGCCGCCATCGGCTCGGGCCTGCCCGTCCACGAGGCCACCGGCAACATGGTCGTGGACATCGGCGGCGGCACCACGGAGGTCGCCGTCATCTCGCTCGGCGGAATCGTCACGGCGCAGTCCATCCGGGTGGCCGGGGACGAGCTGGACAACGCGATCATCCAGCACATCAAGAAGGAGTACTCGCTCCTCCTCGGCGAGCGCACCGCCGAGCAGATCAAGATCACCATCGGGTCGGCCTACGACCTCGACAAGGACGAGCACACCGAGATCCGCGGCCGCGACCTGGTCTCGGGCCTGCCCAAGACCGTGGTCATCTCCGCGGCCGAGGTGCGCAAGGCCATCGAGGAGCCCGTCAACGCCATCGTGGACGCCGTCAAGACCACCCTCGACAAGTGCCCGCCGGAGCTCTCCGGCGACATCATGGACCGCGGCATCGTGCTGACCGGCGGCGGCGCCCTGCTGCGCGGGCTCGACGAGCGGCTGCGCCGCGAGACGGGCATGCCGATCCACATCGCCGAGGACCCCCTCGACTCCGTGGCCCTCGGCTCCGGCAAGTGCGTCGAGGAGTTCGAGGCCCTCCAGCAGGTCCTGGACGCCCAGCCCCGGCGATGATCAAATCCCCGTAACGGGGCAAGTGGAACACAAGGATCCGCCGTACGGGTGCTGCCGCTCCCGTGCGGCGGATCGTTGATATACAGGCACAGTCCGCAGAGCCCCGGCACCGCCGGAACGGTTCCGCCGTCCGAGTTTCACCGTACGAGTTTCTACGAGGAAGGCACGGCCGCCGCACGTGAGGGACACACGAGAGAGCCGGCTGCTCCTGGTACTGCTGATCGCCATCGCGTTCGCGCTGATCACGGTGGACATCAGGGCCGGAGAGGCTTCGCCCGTCGACGGCGCCCGGCGGGCCGCCGCGGCCGTCTTCGGCCCCGTCGAGAAGGGCGTCGCGACGGCCGTCGACCCGGTCGCCCACGCCATAGGGGCCGTCCGCGACTCCGACGAGCGCCACAACCGGATCACCGCCCTGGAGCGCGAGAACACCGCGCTGAAGACCCGCCTGGGCAGCGACGACCGCAACCGCAGCCGCATCCACGAGCTGGACGAGATGCTCAAGCGGGCCGGCGCCGGACAGTACGGGATCAAGGGCGCCGAGGTCATCGGGATAGGAGCGGCCCAGGGCTTCTCCTGGACCGTCACCATCGACGCCGGCAGCAAGGACGGCATCGAGCGCGACATGACCGTCCTCAACGGGGACGGGCTCGTCGGACGCGTCGCCACCGTCGGCCCGGACACCGCCACCGTGGTCCTCGCCAACGACCCCGGCTTCACCGTGGGCACCCGCCTGGAGAAGACCGGCGAACTGGGCTTCGCCACCGGACAGGGCGACCGCGCACTCTCCGTGCAGATGCTCAACGGCCGCGCCAAGATCAGCCCCGGCGACCGGCTCGTCACCTTCGGCTCCCGCGCCAACAAGCCGTTCGTCCCCGGCGTCCCCATCGGCGAGGTCGTCAAGGTGGACCCCTCGCGCGGCGACCTGACCCGCACCGTGTGGGTCCGCCCCTTCGTCGGCTTCTCCCGCCTCGACATCGTCGGCGTCGTCGTCATGCCCCCGCGCGAGGACCCCCGCGACGCCGTCCTGCCGCCCAAGCCGGAGCCGCCCAAGCCCACGCCGACGGTCACCGTCACGGTCACCCCGTCGCCCTCCGCCAGCGTTCCCGGCAAGCCGGCCGACGAGTAGGAGCTGACCGCCATGCGCATCAACCGGATCCTCCTCGCGGGCTCGCTCGTCTCCGTCGCCCTCGTCCTCCAGGTCACCGTCCTGGGCCGGCTCCAGCTGCCCGGAGCCGTGCCCGACCTCGTCCTGCTGACCGTCGTCGGCCTCGCCCTGGTCTACGGGCACGTCAGCGGAGCCCTCATCGGCTTCGCCGCCGGCCTGCTCACCGACCTCGCCCCGCCCGCCGACCACGCCGCCGGACGCTACGCCCTCGTCCTGTGCCTCATCGGCTACCTCGTGGGCCTCGCCCGCCCCGACAACGGCCGCTTCCGCTCCGCCTGGGGGCCGATGCTGACGGTCCTGGCCGCCGCGATCGGCTCCACCCTCCTCTACGCGGGCGTCGGCGCCCTCGTCGGCGACACCGCCGCCCGCCACGTGGGCCTGGTCGGGCTGCTGGCCACCGCGACCGTCTACGACCTGCTGCTCGCGCCGTTCACCGTGCCGTTCATCATGGCCCTGGCCCGCCGTGCCGAGAACGACCCGATGGCCGTCGAGGCCAACGGCGGCCCCCCGCAGGGCAAGGACGTCGCCTCCGGCTGGCTGGCCGGCGGCACCGGGCTGCGCATCGGCAGCCAGCGCGGCGGCCTGCGGCTGATGAGCGCGCGCGGCCGCGCCAACCGCGCCGGCCGCATAAAGGGCGTCAAAGGCGTCAAGAGCATCAAGGGCATCAGGGATGTCAAAGGCATGAAGAGCGTGAAGAGCGTCAGGAAGCTGTGACGGGGGAGCAGTAGTGACCAACATTCCGGAGACCGGCCGCACCCCCCGGGTGCAGATCCGGCTCGTCATCCTCCAGGTGCTCGTCTTCTCGCTGCTGCTCACCCTCGGCGGGCGGCTGTGGTACCTCCAGATCCGCAACGGCGCGGAGTACGCCGACGAGGCCAAGAACAACCACGTCCAGCAGGTCGTCCAGCCCGCCGTGCGCGGCTCCATCCTCGACGCCCGGGGCATCCCGCTCGCCGACAACGAGACCCGCCTCGTCGTCTCCGCCAGCCGCACCGAGCTGATGAAGATAAAGGACAAGGGCAAGGGGGTCCTGACCCGCCTCGCCGGAGTGCTGGACATGAAGCCGCAGGACGTCATGGACAAGGTCCGGCTCTGCGACTCCAAGACCCCCCAGCCCTGCTGGAACGGTTCCCCCTACCAGCCGATCCCGGTCACCCTGGAGGCCACCACCCAGCAGGCCCTCCAGATCCGCGAACGCCCCGAGGACTTCCCCGGCATCACCGCCGAACCCACCGCCGTACGCCGCTACCCGGCACCCGGCGGGGCCAACACCGGCCAGGTCCTCGGCTACCTCTCCCCGGTCACCGACAGCGAGATCCAGAAGGCGAAGAACACCAACTCGCCGTTCCTGCGCTCCGACCAGGTCGGCCGCTTCGGCCTGGAACGCACCTACGACAAGCAGCTGCGCGGCAAGTCCGGCGTCACCCGCTACGAGGTGGACAACCTCGGCCGGGTCATCGGCGAGGCCGAGAACGACCCCGCGGTCCCCGGCGCCCACCTCGTCACCAGCATCGACGCCCGCGTCCAGGGCGTCGCCGAGTACGAGCTCAACGCCGCCATGGTCGAGGCCCGCAAGCAGATCGACCGCAACACCGGCGTCCCCTACAAGGCCGACGCCGGAGCCGTCGTCGTCCTCGAATCGAAGACCGGCCGGGTCGTCGCCATGGCCTCCAACCCCACCTACGACCCCAACGTCTGGGTCGGCGGCATCTCCGGCAAGGACTACGCCAAGCTCACCGCCAAGGAGTCCAACGTCCCGCTGATGAACCGGGCGATCCAGGGCCAGGCCGCCCCCGGCTCCATCTTCAAGGTCATCCCGACCACCGCCGCCGTCAACGCCGGATACAAGTTCGACGGCAGCTACCCCTGCCCCAGTTCGTACTCCATCGGCGGCCAGGTCTTCAAGAACTTCGAGTCCCAGGGCCACGGCAACATCACCCTCGGCCAGGCCCTCGAAGTCTCCTGCGACACCGTCTTCTACGCCCTCGGCCACCAGCAGTGGCTCAAGGACGGCGGGCTCCACCCCGTGAAGAACCCGGCGGAGATCTTCTACAAGACCGCCCACCAGTTCGGCCTCGGCGCCGAGACCCACATCGACCTCCCCGGCGAGGAGAAGGGCCGCGTCCCCGACCGCGCCTGGAAGCAGCGGTTCTGGGAGGCCAACAAGGACCAGTGGTGCAAGACCGGCAAGAAGGGCGGCACCTACGTCGAGCTGCTCTCCTACGAGAACTGCCTCGAAGGCAACCTCATGCGCGCCGGTGACGCCGTCAACTACTCCATCGGGCAGGGCGACACCCTCGTCACCCCCATCCAGATGGCCACCATCTACGCGGCCATCTCCAACGGCGGCACGATGTGGAACCCCACCATCGGCAAGGCGGTGGTCAGCGCCGACGGCAAGCACGTCGAGGAGATCAAGCCGCAGGCCCACGGCAAGCTGCCCATGGACGAGAAGACCCGGCAGCAGATAAGCGAAGCCCTGGAGGGCGTCGCCACCCGCGGTACCGCCGCGTGGCGCTTCGGCGGCTGGCCGCAGAAGCAGATCCCCATGCACGCCAAGACCGGCACCGCCGAGGTCTACGGCAAGCAGACGACCTCCTGGTTCGCCACCTTCACCGACGACTACACGATCATCATGACCATCTCCCAGGGCGGCACCGGCTCCGGCGCCTCCGGCCCCGCCGTGCGCAACATCTACAACGCCATCTACGGCCTCGACATGTCCGGGAAGCAGGACCTCTCCAAGGCGCTGCTGCCCAAGCCGCAGGCCAGCCTGCCCGCCATCCAGCCGGACGGCTCCATCGACGCCCCCGAGATCCGCCCCTACGTGCCGCCGTCCCCCGAGGACGCCCCGCCCGCGCTCGCCGGCCCGCCGGCCCCGCCCGCGGCCCGGCAGGACTGAGGCCCCGTGCAGACCGCGAACAAGTTCTCCGTCTCCCGCTACGCGCCCCAGCGCGGGCCCGTCGCCAAGCTGACCGCCCGGGACTCCGTCCTGCGCCGGCTCGACTGGCCGATACTGCTGTCCGCGCTGGCGCTGTCCCTCCTCGGCTGCCTGCTGGTGTGGTCGGCCACCCGCAACCGCACCTCCCTCAACCAGGGCGACCCGTACTACTTCCTCACCCGCCACGCCATGAACACCGGCATCGGCCTCGTGCTGATGATCGGAACCATCTGGATGGGCCACCGCACCCTGCGCGGAGCCGTGCCGATCCTCTACGGGCTCTCCCTGGTGCTCGTCCTGGCCGTGCTCACCCCGCTCGGCTCGACCATCAACGGCGCCCACGCCTGGATCGTCATCGGCGGCGGCTTCTCCCTCCAGCCGGGCGAGTTCGTCAAGATCACCATCATCCTGGGCATGGCCATGCTGCTCGCGGCCCGTGTGGACGCGGGGGACCTCGAACATCCCGACCACCGCACCGTGGTCAAGGCCCTGTGCCTGGCCGCCGCCCCCATGGGCATCGTCATGCTGATGCCCGACCTCGGCTCCGTCATGGTGATGGTCATCATCGTGCTCGGCGTCCTGCTGGCCTCCGGTGCCTCCAACCGCTGGGTGGCCGGCCTGCTCGCCTCCGGCGCCGCCGGAGCGATCCTGATCTGGCAGCTCGGCGTCCTCGACGAGTACCAGATCAACCGCTTCGCCGCCTTCGCCAACCCCGACCTCGACCCCGCCGGCGTCGGCTACAACACCAACCAGGCGCGCATCGCCATCGGCTCCGGCGGCCTGCTCGGCTCCGGGCTCTTCAAGGGCTCCCAGACCACCGGCCAGTTCGTCCCCGAACAGCAGACCGACTTCGTCTTCACCGTCGCCGGGGAGGAACTCGGCTTCGTCGGGGCCGGACTGATCCTCGTCCTGCTCGGCGTCATCCTGTGGCGGGCCTGCGTGATCGCCCGCGAGACCACCGAGCTCTACGGGACCATCGTCTGCGCCGGGATCATCGCCTGGTTCGGCTTCCAGTCCTTCGAGAACATCGGCATGACCCTCGGCATCATGCCCGTCGCCGGACTCCCGCTGCCGTTCGTCTCCTACGGAGGCTCCTCCATGTTCGCCGTCTGGGTGGCCGTCGGACTGCTCCAGTCGATAAGGGTCCAGCGGCCGATGTCGGCCTGAACCCGGCGGTGCGCGGGCCGTTTCCCGCCGCTGGGCGCAGCGGCCTGCCATCGTCCCGGATCGGTACTAGATTCGATCCATGGCGGACACCCAGCGCGAGACCGAGCGGAAATTCGAGTTCAGGGACGGGAAGAAGGCCCGGGCCGGGCGGCGGCGGATGCCCGACCTCACCGGCACCGCCTCCGTCGCCGCCGTCCGCGACCGGGGCACCGCCGACCTCTACGCCGTCTACTACGACACCCCCGACGGGGCGCTGGCCGCCGACGGAATCACCCTGCGCCGCCGCACCGGGGGCGAGGACGCCGGCTGGCACCTCAAACTGCCCGTCGCCCCCGGCGTCCGCGACGAGGTCCGCGCCCCCCTCTCCGACGCCCTCCCGCCCGAGCTCGCCGCCCTCGTCCGCTCCCGGACCCGCCACCGGCCGCTCGAACCCCGGGTCCGGATGCACTCCGAGCGCCACACCGACGACCTCCTCGACGCCGACGGCCGCCTCCTCGCCCAGCTGTGCACCGACTCCGTCCGCGCCGAACGCGGCCGGGCCGCCACCGCCTGGACGGAGGTCGAGGTGGAACTCGCCGACCACGGCGACCCCGCCCTCCTCGACGCCGTCGAAGCCCGCTTCGCCGAGGCGGGCCTGCGCCCCGGCGCCGCCCCCTCGAAGCTGGCCCGCGCCCTCACCGCCACCGGCGCCCCGCCGCACACCCGGCCCGGCCCCGGCCCCGCCGACGGCACGGCCGGCGCGCACGTCCTGGCGTACCTGCGGCGCCAGCGCGAGGTCCTCGTCGCCCAGGACCCCGCCGTACGCCGCGACGTGCCCGACTCCGTCCACCAGATGCGCGTCGCCATCCGCCGGATGCGCAGCGCCCTCGCCACCCACCGCGGTCTCCTCGACCGCGCCGCCACCGACCCCGTCCGCGCGGAGCTGCGCTGGCTCGCCGGTGAACTCGGCGCCGACCGCGACCGCGAGGTCCTCCTCGAACGGCTGCGCGCCCGCCTCGGGGAACTCCCGCCCTCCCTGCGCGTCGGCCCCGTCCGCGACCGGCTCCGCGCCTGGAACACCCACCGCCGCGCCCGTACCCGCCGGCGCGCCCTCGCCGCCCTCGACACCGACCGCTACCTGGCCCTCCTCGACTCCGTCGACGCCCTCCTCACCAGCCCGCCCCTGCGCCCCGCCGCCGCGAAACCCGCCGCCAAACCCCTGCGCAAGGCCGCCCTGCGCGACTGGGACCGGCTCGGCGACCGAGTCGCCGCCGCCCTCGCCCTCGACCCCGGTGAGGAACGCGACCGCGCCCTCCACGAGGCCCGCAAGGCCGCCAAACGCGTCCGCTACGCCGCCGAAGCCGCCGCCCCCGCCCTCGGCAAACCCGCCCGGCGCCTGGTCAAGGCCGCCAAGTCGGTGCAGAGCCTGCTCGGCGAACACCGCGACGGGGTCGTCTCCCGCGAGGCCCTCCTCGGCCTCGGCGCCCAGGCAGCCGACGCGGGGGAGTCCGCGTACACCTGGGGCCTGCTCCACGGCCGGGAGGAAGCCCGCTGCGACCTCCTCGAACAGCGGCTCCCGGCCGCCTGGGCCAGGGCCGGGCGGCGCAGGTTGCGGGCCTTCCCGAAATGATCACGTGGAGAAGGGCGCCCGGGGCCCGGGGTACGCTTGAGAGTCGCCCCCTGCCCGCTTCACGAAAGTCGCGTGATGTCCGAGTCGGTCTTCCCACAGCTCGAAGCTCTGCTCCCGCATGTGCAGAAGCCCATCCAGTACGTCGGCGGTGAACTCAACTCCACCGTCAAGGACTGGGACGCCTGTGACGTCCGCTGGGCGCTCATGTACCCGGACGCGTACGAGGTGGGCCTGCCCAACCAGGGCGTCATGATCCTCTACGAGGTGCTCAACGAGCGCGAGGGCGTCCTGGCCGAGCGCACCTACTCGGTGTGGCCGGACCTCGAAGCCCTGATGCGCGAGCACCAGGTGCCCCAGTTCACGGTCGACAGCCACCGCCCCGTCTCCGCCTTCGACGTGTTCGGCCTGTCCTTCTCCACCGAGCTGGGCTACACCAACATGCTCACGGCCCTCGACCTCGCGGGCATCCCGCTGGAGGCCAAGGACCGCACGGTCGACCACCCCATCGTCCTCGCGGGCGGCCACGCGGCCTTCAACCCCGAGCCGATCGCGGACTTCATCGACGCGGCCGTCATCGGCGACGGCGAGCAGGCCGTCCTCGACATGACCGAGATCATCCGCACCTGGAAGGCCGAGGGCCGCCCGGGCGGCCGCGAGGAGGTGCTGCTGCGCCTCGCGAAGACCGGCGGCGTCTACATCCCGGGCTTCTACGACGTGGAGTACCTGGAGGACGGCCGCATCGGCCGGGTCGTGCCGAACCGCTCCGGCGTGCCGTGGCGCGTCTCCAAGCACACCGTCATGGACCTCGACGAGTGGCCCTACCCCAAGCAGCCGCTGGTCCCGCTCGCCGAGACCGTCCACGAGCGGATGTCCGTCGAGATCTTCCGCGGCTGCACACGCGGCTGCCGTTTCTGCCAGGCCGGCATGATCACGCGCCCCGTGCGGGAGCGAAGCATCACCGGCATCGGCGAGATGGTGGAGAAGGGCCTGAAGGCCACCGGCTTCGAAGAGGTCGGCCTGCTCTCCCTCTCCTCCGCGGACCACAGCGAGATCGCCGACATCGCCAAGGGCCTCGCGGACCGCTACACGGACGACAAGGTCGGCCTCTCGCTGCCCTCGACCCGTGTGGACGCCTTCAACGTGGACCTGGCCAACGAGCTGACCCGCAACGGCCGCCGCTCTGGCCTGACCTTCGCCCCCGAGGGCGGCTCCGAGCGCATGCGCAAGGTCATCAACAAGATGGTCTCGGAAGAGGACCTGATCCGCACCGTCGCCACCGCCTACGGCAACGGCTGGCGCCAGGTGAAGCTGTACTTCATGTGCGGCCTGCCGACGGAGACCGACGAGGACGTCCTCCAGATCGCCGACATGGCCATCAACGTCATCGCCAAGGGCCGTGAGGTCTCGGGCCAGAACGACATCCGCTGCACGGTGTCGATCGGCGGTTTCGTCCCGAAGCCGCACACCCCCTTCCAGTGGGCCCCGCAGCTCTCCGCCGAGGAGACCGACGCCCGCCTGACCAAGCTCCGCGACAAGATCCGCGGCGACAAGAAGTACGGGCGCTCCATCGGCTTCCGCTACCACGACGGCAAGCCCGGCATCGTCGAGGGCCTCCTCTCCCGCGGCGACCGCCGCATCGGCGACGTCATCCGCGCCGTCTACGAGGACGGCGGCCGCTTCGACGGCTGGCGCGAGCACTTCTCGTACGACCGCTGGATGCGGGCGGCGGAGAAGACCCTGCCCGCCCACGGCGTCGACGTGGCCTGGTACACCACCCGCGAACGCACGTACGAGGAAGTCCTCCCCTGGGACCACCTCGACTCCGGTCTGGACAAGGACTGGCTGTGGGAGGACTGGCAGGACGCCCTCGACGAGACGGAGGTCGAGGACTGCCGCTGGACCCCCTGCTTCGACTGCGGCGTCTGCCCCCAGATGGACACCCACATCCAGATCGGCCCCACCGGCAAGAAGCTGCTGCCGCTGTCGGTCGTGAAGTGATCTGAGCGCTGCTGCGTATGCCCCCCACCGGTTCCGGTGGGGGGCATACGCGTGTCGGAGGCGTGACCGTCCAGGGGGCGGCGCAACGGGTTCGGGGGTTCTGGTGTCCTTAGCGGCATGGACATCGAGAGGTCGCGGGCCGGGCAGGGCGGGGACGGGGGGCCGGCGGGGGCCGTCAGGGTTCCGGTGAAGGTCGTGGCCGTGCTGGTGGTGCTGCCCGTGCGGGTGCTGTGGGACCTGCTCGCGGGCTGCGCGCGTAGGGTCCGGCGGCACCTGCTCGCGCCGGTCGGCCAGGGGCTCGGGTGGGTGTGCGTGCGGCTGTGGGGGTATCTGCTGCGGCCGCTGGGCATGGCGCTGCTGTACTGGCCCTGGGTCGGGCTGTGGCGCTACCTCGCCGTCCCGGCCGGGGGAGCGGTGTACCGCTACCTGCTGCGGCCGCTGGGGCGGTACGTGCTCGCGCCCGTGGGGGCCGCTCTGGCGTGGCTGCTGCGGGGGCCGCTGACCTGGGTGCACCGGCGGGTGCTGACGCCGCTCGGGCACGGGGTGCGGTGGCTGGTGCGCGGGGTGTGCCTCCTGGTGTTCGTCTGGCCGTGGGCGGGGTTGTGGCGGTACGCGGTCCTGCCGCTCGGGCGCGGGGTGGGGTGGGTCCTCGTCCACGTCCTCGCGCCGCCGGCCGTGTTCCTCGCGCGGCAGGTCCTCGCCCCCGCCTGGCACCTCGCCGGCCGGATCACCCTCGCCCTCGGCCGGGGACTGCGCCGGCTGTGGCGCGGCTGCGTCGCCCGGCCCCTCGCCTGGGTCCGCCGGCAGGTCGTCGCGCCCGCCGGGCACGCGCTGCGCCGGGTATGGCGGACCTCCCGCGCCGCGGTGCGCGAGGCACGCACCGAGATGCGGCGGGCGCTGTTCGGTGGGCCCGCCGGGGAACCGGCGAGGTCACGGGCGCGTACTCTGGGTAGTACGACAGCCGCTGACGCGGCACCCGCAGCCGAGATCTCCCTGCCCCAGCGGCGGGGGTGAACCGGACGGGTCGACGGAACTCAGGGCGGCGCGCGAGCCGCGACGCCCCGCACAAGGAGAAGAACCACTGGGCAAGCGACAGCCCGAAGGCCCGCCTCCCGCACCGGTGGTGCAGCGCATCCGACTGCGCTACACCAAGCGTGGCCGCCTCCGGTTCACCAGCCACCGAGACTTCCAGCGCGCCTTCGAGCGCGCCCTGCGCCGCGCCGAGGTGCCCATGGCGTACTCGGCGGGCTTCACCCCGCACCCCCGCGTCTCCTACGCCAACGCCGCGCCGACCGGCACCGGCAGCGAGGCCGAGTACCTGGAGATCGCCCTCGCGGCGCCCCGCGACCCGCAGACGCTGCGCGAGCTGCTCGACGAGTCGATGCCGCTCGGCCTCGACATCATCGACGCCGTGGAGGCCCGCACCTCCGGGCTCGCGGACCGGCTGACCGCCTCCGTCTGGGAGCTGCGCCTGGAGGGCGTGGAGCTCGCCGAGGCCCAGCGTGCGGTGGAGACCTTCCTCGCCGCCGGGACGGTGGAGGTGCAGCGCCGCACCAAGAACGGGGTGCGGACCTTCGACACCCGCGGAGCGGTCGTCAGCCTCGAAGCCCTTCCGGCCCAGGTTGATAGGCCGCTGGACCATGCTTGTGCGATACTGCGGCTGGTTGTTCGGCATTTGACACCTGCCGTGCGACCCGACGACGTCCTGTCCGGTCTTCACGCTGTGGCCGACCTGGCGCCGCCGGTCCCCGCTGCGGTGACCAGGCTGGCGCAGGGGCTCTTCGACGAGGAGTCCGGCACGGTGACCGACCCGCTCGCGCCCGACCGCGAGGCCGACACGGCCGCCCCACCCACGGCCGCCGTGAACGCCGACGCGAAGGCGCCGGAAGGTCCCGCCGCGTAGGGATCGTCGTCGTCGCGCCGCCCTGGCACTCGGGAGCCACCTGGGTCGGGCAGCGCACAGACCTGAAGACTTCCGCCAGGCCGTACGGACACGACGTACGGAACCGGCGGCCCATGGACTAGAGCTCCCGTGTGGCGAACGCGCCCCGGAGGCCGGCTCCGCGTACATCGCACGGAGCCGCGCCGGACCGGATGTCAGCCGCGGCGCCCGGGAGCGTGACGGGAGAACCCCGCATGCTCAACAACGAGAACGACACCACCCCCACCGCCGGTAACGGCAGCAGCCCGAGCGACAACCTGCCCCCGCGCAGGCGCCGCCGCGCCGCGTCCCGCCCGGCCGGCCCGCCCGGCGGCGCCGTCGCCGAGAGCGCGGCCGCCGAGACCGCCGCCGAGACCCCCGCTCCGGCTCCCGCTGCCGCTGTGGCCGAGGAGGCCCCGGCCGCTCCGGCTCCGCGTGCCCGTCGCCGTGCGGTGCGTGCCGTGGCCGCCCCGCCTGCCGCCGAGCCGGTCGAGCTGGTCGTGGAGAGCCCGGCTCCTGCCGCCGTCGAGGAGGAGGCTCCGGCCGCTCCCGCTCCGCGGACCCGCCGCCGTGCCACCCGTTCGGTCGCCGCTCCGGCCGCCGAGGCGCCCGCCGCCGAGACCGCCGCTGCGGCCGTCGAGGAGCCCGTGGCGGAGTCCGTCGCGCAGGAGGCTCCGGCCGCTCCCGCCCCGCGGACCCGCCGCCGTGCCACCCGCGCCGTGGCCGCCCCGGCTGCTCCGGCCGCCGACGCCGCCGAGGACGAGGCCGAGGCCCCCGCCGAGACCGCCGCGCCCGCCGTGGCCGAGGAGGCTCCCGCCGCTCCGGCTCCGCGTGCCCGTCGCCGTGCGGTGCGTGCCGTGGCCGCCCCGCCTGCCGCCGAGCCGGTCGAGCTGGTCGTGGAGAGCCCGGCTCCTGCCGCCGTCGAGGAGGAGGCCGCTTCCGCCCCCGCTCCGCGGACCCGCCGCCGTGCCACCCGTTCCGTCGCCGCTCCGGCCGCCGCCGAGGCCGCTCCGGCCGTGGCGCAGGAGCCCGCCGAGGAGGCCCCCAAGGCCGCCGCCCGCGCCGTGACCGTCGCCGACGCCGTCGACGCCCCCAAGCGCGGCCGTCGCCGCGCCACCCGGGCCACCGCCCCGGCCGCCGCGCCGGCGCAGCCCGAGGCCGCCGCCGAGACGGAGGCGCCCGCCCCGACGGGCCGCGCCGGCCGCCGCGCCGCGCGTCCCGCCGTCCCGGTCTTCCAGGCTCCGGTCTTCGCCGAGCCGATGTTCCAGACCCCGGAGACCGCCGCCCTGGCCGCCGCGGCCGCTGCCGCCTCCGCCGAGGAGGAGGCCGAGGAGGAGGAGACCGAGGCCGTCGCCGAGGTCCAGGCGCCCGTCGCCGCCCAGCCGGGCGGCCGTCGCCGTCGCCGTCGCGGCGCCCCCGAGCCCGTGGCCCCCGCCGAGGCCGAGTACGCCGAGGAGGAGCCGGAGGCCGAGGCCGCCGAGCTGGACGAGGAAGAGGCCGACGAGTCGGGCGAGCGCCCCTCGCGCCGCCGTCGCCGTGGTGGCCGCCGTCGTCGCCGTGGTGAGGCCGCCGACCTCGACGAGGGCACCGACGAGGAGGCCGAGGCCGAGGCCGGAGCCGCCGACGAGGACGCCGAGCACGAAGAGGACGAGGAAGAGGAGGGGGCCCTCGGCTCCTCCTCCAGCCGCCGTCGCCGCCGCCGCCGTCGCCGCAGCGGTGACGCCGCCGAGGTCGAGGCGGGCGAGGAGGACGGTGTCCGTACCGTCGTCAAGGTCCGCGAGCCGCGCCCGGCGCGCGAGAAGGCCGAGCCGTCCGACGAGGTCCAGTCCATCAAGGGCTCGACCCGCCTGGAGGCGAAGAAGCAGCGCCGCCGCGAGGGCCGTGAGCAGGGCCGCCGCCGCGTCCCGATCATCACCGAGGCCGAGTTCCTGGCCCGCCGTGAGGCCGTCGAGCGCGTGATGGTCGTCCGCCAGGCCGGCGAGCGCACCCAGATCGGCGTCCTCGAGGACAACGTGCTCGTCGAGCACTACGTCAACAAGGAAGAGGCCACCTCGTACGTCGGCAACGTCTACCTGGGCAAGGTCCAGAACGTGCTGCCGTCGATGGAGGCCGCCTTCATCGACATCGGCAAGGGCCGCAACGCCGTCCTGTACGCCGGCGAGGTCAACTTCGAGACGCTGGGCCTGGCCAACGGGCCGCGCCGCATCGAGTCCGCCCTCAAGTCCGGCCAGTCGGTCCTGGTGCAGGTCACCAAGGACCCGATCGGCCACAAGGGCGCCCGCCTGACCAGCCAGGTCTCGCTGCCCGGCCGCTACCTGGTCTACGTGCCCGAGGGCTCGATGACCGGTATCAGCCGCAAGCTGCCCGACACCGAGCGCGCGCGTCTGAAGACCATCCTCAAGAAGATCGTCCCCGAGGACGCGGGCGTCATCGTGCGCACCGCCGCCGAGGGCGCGAGCGAGGACGAGCTGCGCCGCGACGTCGAGCGTCTGCAGCAGCAGTGGGAGGACATCCAGAAGAAGTCGAAGCAGATCACGACCTCCTCGCCGAGCCTGCTGTACGGCGAGCCGGACATGACCGTCCGGGTCGTGCGCGACATCTTCAACGAGGACTTCTCCAAGGTCATCATCAGCGGTGACCAGGCGTGGGAGACCATCCACGGCTACGTGTCCCACGTGGCCCCGGACCTGGTCGACCGGCTGTCCCGCTGGACCTCCGAGGTGGACGTCTTCGCGACGTACCGGATCGACGAGCAGCTCGCCAAGGCGCTCGACCGCAAGGTGTGGCTGCCCTCGGGCGGTTCCCTCGTGATCGACAAGACCGAGGCGATGATCGTCATCGACGTCAACACCGGCAAGTTCACCGGTCAGGGCGGCAACCTCGAAGAGACCGTCACCAGGAACAACCTGGAGGCGGCCGAGGAGATCGTGCGCCAGCTGCGGCTGCGCGACCTGGGCGGCATCGTCGTCATCGACTTCATCGACATGGTCCTGGAGTCCAACCGCGACCTGGTGCTGCGGCGGATGCTGGAGTGCCTGGGCCGCGACCGCACCAAGCACCAGGTGGCCGAGGTCACCTCGCTGGGCCTGGTCCAGATGACCCGCAAGCGGGTGGGCCAGGGCCTGCTGGAGTCCTTCTCCGAGACCTGCGTCCACTGCAACGGCCGCGGCGTCATCGTCCACATGGAGACCCCGGCCTCGGTCGGCGGCGGCGGCAACGGCAAGCGGGCCAAGCGCCGGGGCGGCCGCGCCCTGGAGCACGAGCACGAGCACGAGCTGGAGACGGCCGGGACGGCCGGCTCCGAGGAGTTCGAGGACGAGACCGAGGCGGAGGTGGCCGCCGAGGCCGCCGCGCCGCGCGCGCTGCCCGAGCCGGCGTTCGTCCCCGGCGAGGAGCTGTACAGCAGCCCGGCCGAGGCCGAGGCCGCGGCGGGCATCAGCGGGCGTCGCAACCGCCGCCGTGCCACCCGTAAGGCGACCGCTCCGGCGGGCGCCCCGCGCGGTGGTGAGCGGCAGGCCGCCCCGGCGCCGGTGACCCCGGTCGTCGAGGAGGAGCCGGTCACCGAGCCCGTCGACACGGTGCTGGAGCCGGCCGCCGAGGTCGTCGCCGAGGCCATGGAGGCCGCGGAGACGGTCGAGGCCGCTCCGGTCGAGGCCGCGCCCGTCGCCGAGGAGGCCGCGCCGAAGGGCCGTACCCGTCGCCGGGCGACCCGCAAGGCCACCGCCGCGGCCGTGGAGCCGGTCGCGGAGGCCGTGACCGAGGCGGAGCCGGAGCCGGTCGTGGAGGCCGTCGCCGAGCCCGTCGTGGCGCCCGAGCCGGAGCAGGAGCCGGAAGCGGTCGTCCCGGTCGTCGAGGAGCCCGTGACCGAGCCGGAGCCCGTCGTGGAGGCCGCCCCGGCGCGTCCGCGCCGTCGCGCCGTCCGCAGGGCCACCGCACCGGCCGGTGCGGTGGAGGCCGCGATCGTGGTCGTCGAGGCCCCCGCGGCCGAGACCGCCGCCGAGCCCGTCGCGCAGGCGGCGCCGGAGGCGGAGACCGAGGCGGAGGCCGAGGCCCCGGCGCCGGCGAAGAAGACCGCCCGCAAGGCTCCGGCCAAGAAGGCGGCCACGGCGAAGAAGGCCCCGGCCAAGAAGGCGGCGGCCACCAAGAAGACGGCCGCGAAGAAGACGACGACGGTCAAGAAGACCGCCGCCAAGCGGACGACGAAGAAGACCGCGGCGGCGGAGCAGCAGACCCCGCCGTCGGTCTCCGCCCCGGCCGAGGACTGATCGGCCCCTGCCCGTGGGGCCCCGCCGGACGGCGGGGCCCCACGGGCGCGCGGGGCCCGGTTTGACCCTCCTCGACCGGCCCCGTAACCTAGACCGTCGGCGTGTCCTGGACGTTTACGTCCAGCGCGCCGCGCTCCTGAGCACCTTCCTCCCGCACCCTCCGCGTCAGCGGATGGCCCCCGGGAGAGGCCGCTCGTCCAATTCCGGATCACCGCGGGCCCCGGCCCGCGTGAGCGGCTGGCTTCAGGAGTTTCCGCCCCGAGTGAGAGAGAGATCCGCGTGTACGCCATCGTGCGCAGCGGTGGTCGCCAGCACAAGGTTGCTGTCGGCGACATCGTTGAGGTTGACAAGATTTCCACTGCCAAGGTTGGCGACACGGTCGAGCTCTCGACCCTGCTCGTTGTCGACGGCGACGCTGTGACCAGCGACCCGTGGGTGCTGGCCGGCATCAAGGTCCAGGCCGAGGTCGTGGACCACCACAAGGGCGCCAAGATCGACATCCTGCGGTACAAGAACAAGACCGGCTACCGCCGTCGCCAGGGTCACCGTCAGCAGTACACGGCGATCAAGGTCACCGGTATCCCCACGGCTGCGAAGTAAGAGGGACTGAGACATGGCACACAAGAAGGGCGCATCGTCCACCCGGAACGGGCGCGATTCCAACGCTCAGCGGCTCGGCGTGAAGCGCTTCGGCGGTCAGGTCGTCTCCGCCGGCGAGATCCTCGTCCGCCAGCGCGGCACCCACTTCCACCCGGGTGCGGGTGTCGGTCGCGGTGGCGACGACACGCTGTTCGCGCTGCAGGCCGGTGCCGTTCAGTTCGGCACGCACCGTGGCCGCAAGGTCGTCAACATCGTTCCGGCCGCCTGATCCAGCTCCTGCTGAGTCACAAGCGTTCGTAACACCCCGAGGGCGGATCTCATCTCTTCCCGGCAGGCGCCGGGAAGAGAGGTCCGCCCTCGGCGCGTTGTCACATAGACACGTTTAATGGGCAGCAGGGCCTGCCCGGGACATTCCCGTATGTATCTGGAGGAACACCCATGACCACCTTCGTGGACCGCGTCGAGCTGCACGTCGCCGCGGGTAACGGGGGCCACGGCTGCGCCTCCGTTCACCGGGAGAAGTTCAAGCCGCTCGGCGGACCCGACGGCGGCAACGGCGGCCGTGGCGGTGACGTCATCCTGGTGGTGGAGCAGGCCATCACCACCCTGCTGGACTACCACCACAGCCCCCACCGCAAGGCCACCAACGGCAAGCCCGGCGAGGGCGGCAACCGCTCCGGCAAGGACGGCCAGGACCTGATCCTGCCCGTGCCGGACGGCACCGTCGTCCTCGACAAGGAGGGCAACGTCCTCGCCGACCTCGTCGGCCAGGGCACCACCTACGTGGCCGCCGAGGGCGGCCGCGGCGGCCTCGGCAACGCCGCGCTGTCCTCCGCCCGCCGCAAGGCGCCCGGCTTCGCCCTCCTCGGCGTCCCCGGCACCACCGGCGACATCGTCCTGGAGCTCAAGACCGTCGCCGACGTGGCGCTGGTCGGCTTCCCGAGCGCCGGCAAGTCCTCGCTGATCTCGGTGCTCTCCGCCGCCAAGCCGAAGATCGCGGACTACCCCTTCACCACCCTCGTCCCGAACCTGGGCGTGGTCACCGCCGGCTCGACCGTCTACACCATCGCCGACGTTCCCGGCCTGATCCCCGGCGCCAGCCAGGGCAAGGGCCTGGGCCTGGAGTTCCTGCGCCACGTCGAGCGCTGCTCGGTCCTCGTGCACGTCCTGGACACCGCCACCCTGGAGTCCGACCGCGACCCGGTCGGCGACCTCGACCTCATCGAGGAGGAGCTCAAGCTCTACGGCGGCGGCCTGGAGAAGCGCCCGCGCCTGGTCGTGCTGAACAAGGTCGACATCCCCGACGGCCAGGAACTCGCCGAGATGGTCCGCCCGGACCTGGAGGCGCGCGGCTACAAGGTCTTCGAGGTCTCCGCGGTCGCCCGCACGGGCCTGAAGGAGCTGTCCTACTTCCTCGCCGAGGTCGTGGCCAAGGCGCGTGCCCGTACGCCCAAGCAGGAGGCCACCCGTATCGTCATCCGCCCGAAGGCCGTGGACGACGCGGGCTTCACCGTCACCTACGACGAGGTGGAGGAGGTGTACCGGGTGCGCGGCGAGAAGCCGGAGCGCTGGGTGCGCCAGACCGACTTCAACAACGACGAGGCCGTGGGCTACCTCGCCGACCGCCTCAACCGCCTCGGTGTCGAGGAGGCCCTGCGGAAGGCCGGTGCCAAGGCGGGCGACGGCGTCGCCATCGGCTCCGAGGAGAACGCGGTCGTCTTCGACTGGGAGCCCACCATGATGGCCGGCGCCGAGATGCTGGGCCGCCGCGGTGAGGACCACCGCCTGGAGGCCCCGCGTCCGGCCACGCAGCGCCGCAAGGAGAAGGACGCCAAGCGCGGCGACGCCGCCCAGCAGGAGTACGACGAGTTCCGTCCCTTCTGATCCAGCCTGTCCGTACCGGCGTAAGGACGGCCTTGAGGCCGCCCTTACGCCGTTCGCCTAGGATCCTGCGGGTGAGCAGCAGCAATTCCAGCAGCGACACCCCCTCGGTCTCCGTGGTCGTGATCGCGTACAACGACGCCGGGCTCGTGGGCGAGGCCGTCTCCTCGGCCCTCGCCCAGGGCCCGGTGGTCGCCGAGGTCATCGCCGTCGACGACGCCTCCTCGGACGCGACCGCCCGGGTCCTGGACGAGCTGGCCGCCGCCCACCCGCGGCTGAAGGTCATCCACCGCACCGAGAACAGCGGCGGCTGCGGCACCCCCCGCAACGACGGGATCGCCGCCGCGACCTCCCCGTACGTCCTCTTCCTCGACAGCGACGACGTCCTGCCGCCCGGCGCCGCCACGGCCCTGGTGCGCGCCGCCGAGGAGCACCGCGCCCCCGTCACCGTCGGCGCGTGCGTGCGGCGCGAGCTGCCCGAGGGCCGCGACGTGCCGTGGATGCCCGGGCTGTACACGCCGGGCGAGGTGGTCGAGCGGCCCGCCGACCGGCCCGAGCTGGTCCGCGACACCCTCTGCGTCAACAAGCTGTACGACCGCTCCTTCCTGGAGAAGCACCAGATCCGCTTCCCCGACGGCCGGTTCGTCTATGAGGACTTCGTCTTCACCTCCCGCGTCCTGGCCGCCGCCCCCCGCATCGCCGTCGTCGGCGACCTCGTCTACGTGTGGCACGTACGCCGCCGCGCCGCCCAGGTGTCCATCTCCCTGGACCGCAAGGACATCGGCAACTGGGCCTCCCGCGTCGAGGCCCACCGCACCGCCTCCCGCACCCTCGCCGCCGCCTCCCCGGAGCTGGGGCACGCCTGCCAGGTGAAGTTCCTCGACTACGACCTGCGCATGTACCTGCGCGAGCTCGGCCAGGACCCCGGCTACCGGGCCGCCTGGTGGACCCTGACCCGCGACTACCTGTCCGGCTTCGACCCCGCCGACCTCGACGCGGCCCCCGCCCGCGCCCGCTGGACCGCCCGCGTGCTGCTGGCCTCGTCCGCCCCGCCCGCCGATGTGGAGCGGCTGATGACCGGCCTGGCCGCCGAGCCGGCCCGGCTGCTGCCCCCGTACGCCACCGGCGGCGACGGGGAGCCGGTGTGGAGCGAGGAGCTCCCGGTCCCGCTGGACGGGCTCGACGCCCTGCCCGCCGCCGATCTGCCGCTGACCGTCGACGCGCGGCCCGCCGGGCGCGGGGCCGTCCAGGTCCGGGTGCGGGAGCTGTACGGGCGGCTCGCGCAGGCCCGCCCGCAGAGCGTCCAGCTGAGCTTCCTGCCCCGCACCGGCGGCGATCCCGTCCTGGTGCGCCCGGCGGAGCTGCGGCCCGCCGCCGACGGGGACGGCTGGAGTGCCGAGGTCCCGTTCCGGCTCGCCGCGCTGGCCGCCGAGGGCCGCCGCCGGGGGCTGCGCGGGATGCAGGCGTGGGACGTCCGGGCGGCCGTGGGCTACGCCGACGGGAGCGGCCCCGTCACCTCGCTGCGCCCCCTCGGGGGACTGCTGCGCCGCCGGGCCCTGCCCAGCAGCCGGTACGGTGTTCTGCTGGCGCAGCCCTACCGCACGGCCTCCGGCGCGCTCGCGCTGCGCCTCGCCCCCGGTGCCGGGGGCGCGCTGACCTTCGTACGCAACCGCCTCGACCGCGCCCGCACGCGCAGGTCACGCCAGAGCTCGGGAGAATAGCCATGACGTTTCTGATCACCGGTGGCGCCGGATACATCGGCGCCCACGTCGTCCGCGCGATGCTGCTCGCGGGGCAGAAGGTCGTGGTCTTCGACGACCTCTCCACCGGCCGGGCGGACCGCGTACCGGAGGGCGTGCCGCTGGTGACCGCCTCGGTGCTGGACCGGCTCGCCCTGGACCAGGCCATCGCCGCGCACGGGATCACCGGTGTGGTGCACCTGGCGGGCAAGAAGCAGGTCGGCGAGTCCGTCGAGAAGCCGCTGTACTACTACCACGAGAACGTGGAGGGCCTTCAGGTCCTGCTCGGGGCGGTGGCCGCGGCTGGCATCCGCAACTTCCTCTTCTCCTCCTCCGCCTCCGTCTACGGCATGCCCGATGTGGACTCGGTCACCGAGGAGACCCCCTGCAAGCCGCTGAGCCCGTACGGGGAGACCAAGCTGGCCGGCGAGTGGCTGGTCAGGGCCGCGGGCCGGGCCCACGGCATCTCCACCGCCTGCCTGCGCTACTTCAACGTGGCGGGCGCGGCCGCCCCCGAGCTCGCGGACACCGGGGTCTTCAACCTGGTCCCGATGGTCTTCGAGCGCTACGACGCGGGCGAGGGCGCCCGGATCTTCGGCGACGACTACCCGACCCCGGACGGCACCTGCATCCGCGACTACATCCACGTCGAGGACCTGGCGGACGCCCATGTGGTGGCCGCGCGCCGGCTCGCGGAGTGGGGCGCGGCGGGGGAGTACAAGGACCTCACCGTCAACATCGGGCGGGGTGAGGGCGTCTCCGTCAAGGAGATGGTCGAGCTGCTGAACGAGGGCACCGGGCACGACTACGCGCCCGTGGTCACCCCGCGCCGGCCCGGCGACCCGGCGAAGGTCGTGGCCTCCGCCGACCGGATCGCCGCGGAGCTGGGCTGGAAGGCCCGCCACGACGTCCGCGCGATGATCAGCTCGGCGTGGGAGGGCTGGGTGGCCAACCGCGCCCCGCAGCACCACGGGCAGGACGTCCGCACCGTCTGACGCCCTCCGTACACGAAGCCGCCCGCCCCGGACCAGGTCCGGGGCGGGCGGCTTCGTGCGGGGCGGCGCGGTCAGCGTTCCAGGAAGGCGAACAGCTGCTCCCACCGGTCGGTGATCTCGTCGCTGGAGTAGCGGCGCACGCTGCGGAACGCCTCGTCGCCGAGCCGGTCGCGGGCGGCGGAGTCCGACATCAGGGTGTCGAGGTGCCCGGCCAGCTCCATGGTGTTGCCGAGGCGGGCCAGCAGCCCGTCCTCGCCGTGCCGGACGATCTCCCGGACGCCCGGCGCGCAGTCGAAGGCGACCACCGGGAGGCCCGCCGCCATCGCCTCCAGCAGGGTGATCGGGAAGCCCTCGGCCCGGGACGCCTGGGCGAAGACGGAGGCTTCGTTCAGCGCGCCCAGGACGTCGTCGGTGCTGCCCCGCCACTCCACGGAGTCGTCCAGCCCCAGCGAGGTGCAGTGCGCCCTCAGGGCGGCCTCCTCGACGCCCGCCCCGTAGATCCGCAGCGTCCAGTCGGGGTGGCGCGGGACCGCGTCCGCCCAGGCGTCGAGCAGCAGGTCCATGCCCTTCTCGAAGGCGAGGCGGCCGACGCTGGCGACGACCTTCGCGGTGCGCGGGGCGGGGGAGTCCGGCATGAACGGCAGCGGGTTCGGCATGCTGTCGACGTTCTCCATGCCGGAGCGGATCCACAGGTCGGCGTCCTCCGGGGTGAGGACGAGCAGCCGGTCGACCTCGGGGTACCAGCGGCGGATCCGGTTGCCGCGGGTGGACTTCTGGCTGGCCTCGTAGGACTCGTGGCTCATCCCGATGACGGAGAGCCCCTTGGTGTCGGCGAGGGCCACCCACTCCATCGCCCACACCTGGGTGACGATCACCACGGCGCCCGGGCCGGCCGCCCGGAACAGTCCGCTCAGTTGCTCCGCCGCGGCCCGCATCCCCGCCCGGCGGGCCGCCTGGCGGCGCCGTTCGGGGGCGTTGAGGCGGCCCTTGACCCCGTGCAGCCGGCGGGCCTTGGGCGGGTGGGTCTCGTACAGGGTGGTCATCTCGTACGGGAGGCCGGCGGGCAGCGTCTGCCGGATCTCCTCGGCGACCGGGGCGATGCCGACGACGTGCACGCGGTGGCCGCGGTCGGTGAAGAGCCGGGCCATCTGGTGGGACCAGGTGGTCACACCGCCGAGCTCGTCCACGCTGTTGGAGACGATGAAGATGTCCCGGCTCACTTGGCGCTCCTGGTGAAGAACTTCTCGACGATCTGGCGGGCGGCGTCCCCGCGGTCGTACTCGCCGAACTCGGCGAGGAAGCGCCGGCGGGCGTCGGCGTACTTGGTGTCGGCCTCGTCGAAGGCGGCGACGGCCTGCATCAGCTCGTCCGCCGTGGCCACCACCGGCCCGGGCGCCTTGTCCAGCAGGTCGAAGTAGGTGCCGCGGATGTCCGTCGCGTACTTCTCGTAGTCGTACGCGAAGAAGATCATCGGCCGGTCCAGCACCGCGTAGTCGAACATCACGGACGAGTAGTCGGTGATCAGCCCGTCGGCGAGCGCCAGCAGCGGGGTGATGTCGTGGTGGCGGGAGACGTCGATCACCCGGCCCGCGACCGACGGCGGCAGACTGACGCTGTTGAGGTAGTGCGTGCGCACGAGCAGCGTGACCCGGTCACCGAACCGGTCGGCGAACTCCTCCACGTCGAAGGGGAACGAGAACCCCTCCACGGCACCGTCCGCGGTGGCCCGGAAGGTCGGCGCGTACAGCAGCACCCGCTTGTCCGGGTCGATGCCCAGCTCGGCGGCGAGCGGGCCGCGCACCCTCCCCCGGCTACCGCCGGGAGGTGCCCCCACCCCGCCGTCCACCTCGGCCGCGTGCGCCTCGACCAGGGCGTCGTTGCGCGGGTAGCCGGTGCGCAGCAGCACCTCGTCGCGGAGCCTGAAGCCCTTGGCGAGGGTGCGGACGTCGTGCTCGGAGCGGACCAGGAAGTGGTCGAAGCGGTTGACGGCCGCCTGGAACCGGTCCTGTGCGGGCTTGCCCTGCGCCTTGGTGCGGGGCTCGTGGAAGCCCATCCGCTTGAGGGCGGAACCGTGCCAGGTCTGGATGTACGTGGTCCCCGGGCGCTTGGCCAGCGCCAGCGGGAAGCCCTGGTTGTCCACCCAGAACTCGGCCTGGGCCAGCGCGCGCAGGTACGGCCAGCTCCAGCGCTTGACCAGGGTGGCCTCCTTGGGGAAGCCGGTGGGCTTGGCGCCCGCGTAGGACCAGATCGCCTCGAAGGGGGCGTTCTGGCGGACCAGCTCCTCGTAGATGGCCTTGGGGCTGTCGCTGTACTGCTTGCCCATGTGGCTCTCGAAGACCACCGTGCCCTTCTTGACGGGCAGCTTCGAGAAGACCTCGTGGTAGACCTTCACCTTCTGCTCGCCCGAGCCGATGTTGCGGCGGGCCTTCAGGGCCCGGCGCAGGCCGCGCTTGACCACGCCGGCGGCCTTGCCGTGCATCGCGCTGCTGATCAGCGACTGGGTGCGGACGGCGGCGGGGCCCTCGGCGGTCAGGACGTAGGAGAGGTTGCCCTTCTTGGTCATCTCCGGCTCGAAGCGGTCGGAGACCAGCCGGGTCAGGCGCGGGCGCACGCGCAGCCGGGCCGCGGACTCCAGGTCCACCCCGCCGACCGAGACGCGGGTGGTCATCCGGTCCTTGCCGGCCGTCAGCTTCAGGCGCACGTCCCAGACGGCGTCGATGATGCCGAGGGGGCGCACGGTGCCGCCGACGTCGGCGGTGGTGCTCCACTCGATCGTGTCACCGGCGTGCCGCACGGTTGCCACGGGGAAGCTGAAGGAGCGCACGCCGATCTGGCGCCGTGCCCGGAACTCCAGCGAGGCCGACAGCTCGGCGTCCTCCCGGATCCGGCCCAGGGGGTTGACGACGGCGCCGGAGAGGGTGACGGTGCCGCGCCCGTCGTCCTCGTACGAGGTCAGGCGGTTGCCCAGGGCCAGCGAGGGGAGCGGCGCGGTGTGGAAGCCCTGCGCGGTGACGTCCAGTATGCGGCGGGCCTCCTCGCCGTCCGGGCCGTCGAGGTGCTCGCCGCACCAGTAGATCCGCCCGTCGCGCTCGGCCAGCGGGGAGGACAGCCGGCCCTTGTTGGTCATCGCGTCGGCGGCGGCGAGGAGGTTCTTCCAGTCCTCCTTGCCGAGCAGGTAGGCGCAGATGGCCTGGAGGGAGGTGACGTTCTCGTACGCGGCCGGGTCGATGCCGGCCAGGTAGCCGTTGGCGAGCCGCGCGAACTCCTGGCGGTAGGCGTCCCCCAGCAGCGGGAGGTCACGCAGGTGCAGCACCAGGTCGTGCTTGAGGAACTTGGCGTCCTTGGCGGTCCTGATCGCGGTGTGGCCCTTGGCGGCGAGCAGCTCGTCGACCCGGCGGTGGATCTCCATCCGGTGGACGAAGTTCGCGATCTCGTGGCGCCGGTTGCTGATCGACTTGGCGGCGGCCTTCTCGACCACGTTCCAGAAGTAGACGTGGTTGGGGATCAGCGTGATCCGCCGGGCCGCCACGTACGCCTGGGCCGAGAACAGCAGGTCCTCGTAGTGGATGCCGACCGGGAACTCCAGGCCCTGCTCCAGCAGGAACGAGCGCCGGTAGCACTTGTTGGTGGAGAGGGTGTCGTAGACCAGCAGGTCCGGGTACTCGGTGATCGACTCCAGGGTGCGGGTGCGCGTGTAGATCCACGGGTACCACTCCGTGGTCTTGCCCCAGCGGTTGTCCAGGTGCACGCGTACGCACATGCCCGAGACCAGGTCGGAGCCGGTGCGCTCGGCGGCGGCGAGCATGTTGCGGCAGGCGTTGCGCTCCAGGACGTCGTCGCTGTCCAGGAACATGACGTAGGTGCCGGTGGCCTGCTTGATGCCGTGGTTGCGCGGCGCGCCGCAGCCGCCGCTGTTCTCGGGCAGCCGGAAGGCGCGGACCCGCCCCGGATGCGCTGCTTCGAGCTCCTGGGCGACCTCGTAGGACCGGTCCTTGCTGCAGTCGTCCACGATCACGACTTCGACCCCGCGCAGGGTCTGGTCCAAAACCGACCGGACGGCTGTCGGCAGACGCTCTGCGTCGTTGTAGACGATGACGACCACGGAGACGTCAGGCACGTGCACCTCGATCCCTTCGTTCCATTCCGCTTATCCCGTCAAAGCTACCGTGTGCGGCACGCGACTCCGGCAGTGCGACCTGCGCCGTGCATACTTCTAAGGAAGAGGTGAGTCGCGGGTCCGGTCGCCGACAATCACCCGTTCGGACCCCAGCAGGAAGTGCCCATGACCAAGCTGTCGGTAGTTGTCCCCTGTTACAACGAAGAAGCCGTCATCGACCGCTTCGACGAGGAGATCCGCAAGGTACTGGACGCCCTGCCCGTCTCCTACGAGGTCTGCTACGTCGACGACGGCAGCCGTGACGGGACCCTCGGCAAGCTGCGGAAGATCGCCGCCGAGCACGGGGACCGGACCCGCTACGTCTCCTTCAGCCGGAACTTCGGCAAGGAGGCGGGCATGCTCGCCGGCCTGCGCGAGGCCACCGGCGACGCCGTGGTGATCATGGACGCGGACCTCCAGCACCCGCCGGAGCTCATCGCCACCATGCTGGAGTACTACGGCCAGGGCCACGACCAGGTGATCGCCCGGCGCACCCGCGAAGGGGACAAGAAGCTCCGCTCGGCCCTCAGCCGCCTCTACTACCGCGGTGTCAACCGCTGGGTCGACGTCGAGCTCACCGACGGCGTCGGCGACTTCCGTCTGCTGTCCCGGCCCGCCGTGGACGCCCTGCTCGCTCTTCCCGAGTACAACCGCTTCTCCAAGGGCCTCTTCTCCTGGATCGGCTTCGACACCGTTCACTTCGACTACGAGAACGCCCAGCGCGAGGCCGGCGAGACCAAGTGGAAGTTCGCCTCCCTGCTGAACTACGGCATGGACGGGCTGATCTCCTTCAACAACCGGCCGCTGCGCATCGGCATCTGGCTCGGGGTCTCGCTCGTCGCGCTGACCGGCCTGTACGCGCTGTCGATCACTGTGATGGCGATCACCAACGGCATCGACGCCCCCGGCTACGTCACGATCATCGCGATGATCGCCGGTATCGGCGGTATGCAGATGATCATGCTGGGGCTGATCGGCGAGTACATCGGCCGTATCTACTACGAGACCAAGCGCCGCCCGCACTTCCTGGTCAAGGAGGCCCACGGCGCGCCCGTGGCCCCCGCGCCCTCGGAACCGGTCGTCGCGGAGCGCAGCAGCCGATGAACACCGACTCCGGCTCCTCCCGCCCCTCCCGCCGTGATCAGCTGGGCCAGGTTTTCCGCTTCGCCCTGGTGGGCGGGGTGAACACCGGGACCTTCTTCGTCATCTACCTGCTGCTGCACCCGTGGATGCCGTACTTCGCCGCGTACACCCTGGCCTTCGTGCTGTCGATGGTCGGCTCGTTCTTCATGAACACCTACTTCACCTACCGCACCCGCCCCACCTGGAAGAAGTTCCTGCTCTTCCCGCTGACGAACGTCACCAACTACGTCATCCAGTCCGCCGGGCTCTACGCCCTGGTGACCTGGGCCGGCATGGACACCAAGATCGCCCCGCTGGCCGCGGCCGTGGTGGCCATCCCGTTCACCTTCCTGCTCTCGCGCAAGATCCTCACCCGCGGGGCGGGCACGGCCTCGGCCGCCGAACCGGAGCCGGCCTCGGCGGGCTCCGCGTCCAGAGGCTGAAACCGGCGGGCGGGCTCGGCAGGTGACCCCGTAGATTGAGCCAGTTGGTTGGTCGGTTTCGTGCGGTGCGAGGGGAAAAAAGACGTGTCAGCGGCAGCGTCAGCGGCTAGGCAGGGTGTCGTGGACGCCCGCAGGATCGTGGTCAAGGTCGGCTCCTCCTCCCTCACCACCGCGGCGGGCGGACTGGACGCCGACCGCGTGGACGCGCTGGTCGACGTCCTGGCCAAGGCCCGCAGCGGCGGGGAGAAGGAGATCGTCCTGGTCTCCTCCGGCGCCATCGCCGCCGGGCTCTCCCCCCTCGGCCTGGCCCGCCGCCCCAAGGACCTGGCCCGCCAGCAGGCCGCCGCCAGCGTCGGGCAGGGCCTCCTCGTCGCCCGCTACACCGCCTCCTTCGCCCGCTACGGCGTCCGGGTCGGCCAGGTGCTGCTCACCACCGACGACACCAGCCGGCGCGCGCACTACCGCAACGCGTTCAACACCCTGGACCAGCTGCTGGCCATGGGCGCGCTGCCCGTCGTCAACGAGAACGACACCGTCGCCACCGACGAGATCCGCTTCGGCGACAACGACCGGCTGGCCGCCCTGGTGGCCCACCTGGTCCGCGCCGACCTCCTCGTCCTCCTCTCCGATGTCGACGGGCTGTACGACGGGGACCCCTCGCTGCCCGGCACCACCCGGATCGAGGAGGTGCGCGGGCCCGAGGACATCGCCCACGTCTCCATCGGCAGCGCCGGCAAGGCGGGCGTCGGCACCGGCGGCATGGTCACCAAGGTCGAGGCCGCGCGGATCGCGGCGGCCGCGGGCGTCCCCGTCGTCCTCACCTCCGCCAGCCGGGCCGCCGACGCCCTGGCCGGCCGCGAGACCGGCACCCTCTTCCACCCCACCGGCCGCCGCTCCGCCGACCGGCTGCTGTGGCTCCAGCACGCCTCCACCCCGCAGGGCCACCTCGTCCTCGACGACGGCGCCGTCCGCGCCGTCACCCAGCGCGGCAGCTCCCTGCTCCCCGCGGGGATCGCCGCCATCGAGGGGGACTTCGTCGCCGGCGACCCCGTCGAGCTGCGCTCCGCCGAGGGGGTCGCGGTGGCCCGGGGCCTGGTCAACTTCGACGCCAAGGAGCTCCCACAGCTCCTCGGCCGCTCCACCCGCGACCTTGCGCGGGAGCTCGGACCTGCGTACGAGCGGGAGGTCGTGCACCGGGACGATCTGGTCCTGCTGCAGGGCTGAGGTTCGGGAAAAGCACCGCGCGGCGGGCCGGGGACTGGTCAACTGTGAAGGGCGGACACGACGCGTAGCGCAGACAGGAGGCGGCTGGTGAGACGAGCGCTGACCAGCGTCGGCACCGGGGACGGCGCCGGCGGTGAGGAACCGGGCCCGGTGTCCCGCCTCTGGCACGTGACGCTGAGCGTCTCGGGCGAGCCGACGCCGTTGCCGGAGGTGCGGCGCGGGCTGGAGCAGCTCGCGCACGACCACCCCTTCCTGCTGACCAGCCGGTACGCCGACGACCACGCGGAGATCCGCTACTGGGAGGAGGCCCGGGACCTCCACGACGCGGCGGCCGTCGCCCTCCGCCTCTGGGGCGAACACCGCTCGACGGCGCAGCTGCCGCCATGGGAGATCGTCGGGCTGGAGGTCATCGACCGCACGACGTACCACCAGCGCGTGGCCGAGGGCTACGGCCCACCCCCGGCCCACCCGGTGGGCGTGCACCCCTACTGACGCGCCCCTCGCGCGGCTCGGCCGCGAGCGGCCTCCCCTACTGACGCGCCCCTCGCGCGGCTCGGCCGCGAGCGGCCTCCCCGGCTTCGCGGCGCTGCGACGGACTCCGTCCGCCGGTGGTCGGGCGGGGGCGCCAGCCGGGGCGGGGGCTGTGGTGCGGTCGCCGTCCGCGGGTGCGGGGCCGCTGCGCGCCGGATGCGCCCAAACGCCGCGCGGGCCATTTGCGGCCCGCCGGCGTCTGAGGCGCGGGGTCTGGGGCGGAGCCCCCAGAGAACGGGTGAAGGGCGGGGCGGGGAGACGGCTCCGCGCAGCGGCACCAGACCCCGGCCCCGGGGCCGTCTCGCGGGGTGGAACTCCCGTGAGGGGCCCGGGGTCCGGGGACTACCCTGGGCGGCATGACCTCGCTCGATGACGCCACCGCGACCTCTCCCGTCCGAACCACCGCGGCAGCGGCCCGCACGGCCGCCGCGGCCATCGCCCCCCTCCCGCGGTCCGCCAAGGACACGGCCCTCCTGGCCATCGCGGACGCGCTGACGGCCCGTACCGACGAGATCGTCGCCGCCAACGCCCGCGACATCGACAAGGCCCGCGCCGCCGGCACCAGCGAGACCGTCATCGACCGGCTCACCCTCACCCCGGAGCGGGTCGCCGCCATCGCCTCCGACGTGCGCGACGTCGCCGCCCTCCCCGACCCCGTCGGCGAGGTCGTCCGCGGCTCCACCCTCCCCAACGGCATCGACCTCCGCCAGATCCGCGTCCCCCTCGGCGTCGTCGGCATCATCTACGAGGCCCGCCCCAACGTCACCGTCGACGCCGCCGCGCTGTGCCTGAAGTCCGGCAACGCCGTCCTCCTGCGCGGCAGCTCCTCCGCCTACGCCTCCAACAGCGCCCTCGTCGCCATCCTCCGCGACGCGATCGTGAGCGCCGGCCTGCCCGCGGACGCGATCCAGCTCGTCCCCGGCGAGTCCCGCGACTCCGTCCGCGAGCTGATGCGCGCCCGCGGCCTCGTGGACGTGCTCATCCCGCGCGGCGGAGCCTCCCTCATCAAGACCGTCGTCGAGGAGTCCACCGTCCCGGTCATCGAGACCGGTACCGGAAACTGCCACGTCTACGTCGACGCCCAGGCCGACCTCGGCATGGCCGTGGACATCCTCGTCAACTCCAAGGCCCAGCGGCCCTCAGTCTGCAACGCCGCCGAGACCCTCCTCGTCCACCGGGACATCGCCGACGCCTTCCTGCCGCGCGCCCTCGACGCCCTCGCCGAGGCCGGCGTGACCGTCCACGGCGACGCCCGGGTCCTGGCCGCGGCCGAGGACAGCAAGGTCACCGCCCTGCCCGCCACCGACGAGGACTGGGCCGCCGAGTACCTGTCGTACGACATCGCCGCCGCCGTCGTGGACTCCCTCGACGAAGCCGTCGCCCACATCCGCCGCTGGACCTCCGGGCACACCGAGGCGATCGTCACCACCTCGCAGGCCGCCGCCCGCCGCTTCACCCAGCTGGTCGACTCGACCACCGTCGCCGTGAACGCCTCCACCCGGTTCACCGACGGTGGCCAGTTCGGCTTCGGCGCCGAGATCGGCATCTCCACCCAGAAGCTGCACGCCCGGGGACCGATGGGGCTGCCCGAGCTCACCTCCACCAAGTACATCGTCACCGGCGACGGTCACATCCGGTAACCGCCCGCCCCACCCGGTGTGGCCGGATTCCGGCTTTCACCCTGCCCAAAGCGGCCCCCCAGGTCTACGCTGTTGCCGTGCCGGACGACGTGGGGGGCAAGCGGTTCCCGGACGACGGGGAGCCCGACGACGACCGCGGAGGCGCGGATCAGGACTTCGCCTCCGTGGTGTTCGACGAGGACTTCGTCCGGAACGCCGAGATCCATGAACCGAGCGCGGCCGAGCGCCAGCGCGCCGCCGACCTGGCCCGCGCGGAGGCCGAGGCGGCCCGCGTCGCGGGCGGCTGGGCGGGCGAGGACGACTACGGCCACCTCGACGGGTACCCCTACGACGACCCCGCCTGGGAAGCCGGCGCCTACGGCTGCGCCGAGGGCCCGTACGGGGCCTACGGCGGCAGCCTGCGCCCCTACCGGGGCCGGGCCGGCTGGCTGAGACCGGTCGCCTGGGTACTCGCCGTCGTGATGGGCTTCGGGATGGTCGCGCTGGCCTTCAGCGCCGTCTACCGCAGCGCCGCCGGCGAAGCCGACCCCGCACCCGCGCCCGCCAGTACCCCGCTCGGGGAAGTCGCCGGCGTCGGCGCGTTTACGTACCCCGTCGGCCGCCAACCCTGAAGGTACGACCCCACTCGCCCGTTCCGGAGCTGGGGGCTTCTCTGAAGCGGGGACAGCGGGAGAAGCGATGGCCGTACCAGGAGATCCGCCCAACGGCACCCCCGAGGGATTCGGCGGGGGTGACGACGAGCTGCACCCGGACGAGTACCGGTCGGTGGTGTTCGACGAGGACTTCGTCCGTGCTGCCCGCCTCCAGGAGTTCTCCGCCCAGGAACGCATGGGCGAGCACGCCCGCGCCGTCCGCAGCCGCTCCATCTGGTCCGGCGGCGGCCCCCCGCGCCGCGGCACCGGCACCCCCGGCCGTGGCGCCCGCCAGGGCATGCTGCTGGTCCTGCTCGTCGCGACGGCCTTCGCCGCCGCCGTCTACCTGGGCCTGCGCAACCCGTACGTGGCCCCGGCCGGCGGCTACGCCGAGCCGCTCAGCAGCACCGTCGTCCCCCTGACGCCGTCCGCCGCCGTGCCCGGCGGCACACCGGCCGACCTCTACGCGCACAGCCCCGCCGCCGACTACCGGACCGGGGCCGCCGGCATCACCCTGCCCGCCGTGAGCCGCACCCACCACTTCACCGAGAGCCAGGTCCTCGCCGCGCTGTCCATCGCCAAGGACTACCTGGTGCAGTCCTCACTCGACCCCGACGTGCTCTCCGGCACCGCCTCCCGGCCGGTACGGATGCTGCTGGACCCGGGGCAGCTGGCCCAGTTCGACGAGAGCATGTCCTCGCCCTCCGGCGACGGACGGCACGCCGCCACCGGCTGGCTGGTCCGCTTCGACCCGCAGACCGCGGCCCTGGCCGACACCCGCGTCCGGGTCAGCGGCAGCCTCTCCTACGAGGAGGTCAGCCCGGAGGTACTGGTCGTCACCACCGACCACACCTTCGTGTACGCCGTACGGGGAGCCGCCGGCCCGCCCGCCGGGCCCGACGGGGCCTCCCTCTTCACCGTCCGCCGTGAGCTGCGACTGCGCTTCGACCACGACGACCTCACCACCCGGCGCGCCGAGCTGGCCTCCTCCTACGTGATGGCCGGACCGCAGGACTGCGCTGCGGACCCCGCAGCCGGCTTCCGCCCGCTCCTGGCCGGGGCCGGTCCCACCACCGTCGGCCCGCCGGTGAGCGACCCGTACGCCAGCGGCCACCCCCGGCGCACGGCCGGACTCTGCGGGGTCATGGACCCCTCGGCTGATCCGGCAGCCCAGCCTTCCGCAGCGCAGCCCTCCGCAGCCCAGCCCTCCTCCGGCCCGCCCCCGCCGGCCTCCGTCAGCCCCGGCCGGTAGCGCCCTCGCCGTCGGCGCCGCCCGCCGGGGCGGCCGGACCGCTGCCGCCCGCGCCCGTGAACCGGTCGCGCAGCTTCCCGCCGAGATCGTTCGCGCCGCCGGCTATGTCCCCGACCAGCTTCATCAGCGGATCCCTGCTCGTGCGCACCGAGTCCGCGTAGTGCGAGGCGGACTGCCGGAAGGAGTCGGTCACCGAGGTGTCCTTGTCCTCCTCCCGCCGCGGGTAGTGGCCGTCCATGAGCCGCTGGTAGTCCCGGCTCCGTGACCAGGTCCGCAGCTCGGCGGCCCGCACCGTGGTGAAGGGGTGGGTGCGCGGCAGCATGTTGAGGATCTTCAGGACCGAGTCGCGCAGGTCACCGCTCGTCTCGTACTCCTCGGCCTGCGCCAGGAAGGCGTCGACGTTCATCTCGTGCAGGTGGTTGCCGCCGGCGATCTTCATCAGCCCGCGCATCGAGGCGTTCACGTCCTGCCCGACCAGCAGCCCGGCGCGGTCCGCGGACAGTTCCGACTTGCGGAACCACTCCCGCAGCGCGGTGACGATCGCCATGACCGCCACATTGCCCAGCGGGACCCACGCCACCTTCAGCGCCAGGTTCGTCAGGAACAGCAGCACCGTGCGGTACACGGAGTGCCCGGACAGCGCGTGGCCCACCTCGTGGCCCACGACCGCCCGCATCTCCTCCTCGTCGAGCAGCTCCACCAGCGCCGTCGTCACCACGATGATCGGCTCGTCCAGCCCGATGCACATGGCGTTCGGCTTCGGATCCTGCTGCACGTACATCAGGGGGACCTTCTCCAGGTCCAGGATGAAGCAGGCGTCGCGGAGCATCTCGTACAGATGGGGGAACTGCGTCTCGCCCACGCGCACCGAGTCCGAGAGGAACAGCAGCCGCAGGCTCCGCTCCGGGAGCAGCCCGCTGAGGGCCTTGAAGACGGTGTCGAAACCGCTCAGTCTGCGCAGGGCGACCAGGGCCGAGCGGTCCGCCGGATGCTCGTACGCGCGGGAGGAGATGCCCGGGAACCTCCTGCGCTCGCGTGCCGGAGTCTTCTCGAATCGGCTGTCCGTCATGGCGCTTCCCCCTGGTCCGTCCTGTGCTGCACTGGCTCCATCCTCCCCAACGCATGAGTCGGCGTGAGCGTGCCCGGGGCCCCCGCATACGATGTGAGGGAAGTCTCCGCTCGCTCCCCGACTCGATAGGTACCTGCCTGATGAGCCTCTCCACCACCGCCAACAACCTCGTCCTCCTCGCTTCGGAGGGGGGCGCCGAGCACGGCGGCAACCACGAGAGCCTGAGCCCCTACCTCACCGGTGGCGGTGCGCTCTTCGTCCTGCTGCTGCTGCTCTGGGTGACCACGCGCCTGAACCGCGACCGCTGAACCACCCGTTCGGACGGGGCCTCCGCGCGCGTGCCACCGGGCCAGTAGGCTCTGCGCTCATGGGAGAGCAGGAAGTGCCTACGGGCCCGGTCAAGCGCCGGCTCGGCGTCATGGGCGGGACGTTCGACCCGATCCACCACGGACACCTGGTGGCCGCCAGCGAGGTCGCCGCCCTATTCCACCTCGACGAGGTGGTGTTCGTGCCTACGGGTGAACCGTGGCAGAAGTCCCAGCGGGCCGTGTCGCCCGCCGAGGACCGCTATCTGATGACGGTCATCGCGACCGCCTCGAACCCGCAGTTCTCGGTGAGCCGCATCGACATCGACCGCGGCGGCCCCACCTACACGATCGACACCCTGCGCGACCTCAGCGCGCTCAACGAGGACGCCGACCTCTTCTTCATCACCGGCGCCGACGCCCTCGCGCAGATCCTGACCTGGCGCAACGCCGACGAGCTGTTCTCCCTCGCCCACTTCATCGGCGTGACCCGGCCCGGCCATGTCCTGACCGACGACGGACTGCCCGAAGGCGGCGTCTCGCTCGTCGAGGTGCCCGCGCTGGCGATCTCCTCCACCGACTGCCGCGCCCGCGTCGCCGAGGGCGATCCCGTCTGGTACCTCGTCCCGGACGGTGTGGTCCGCTATATCGACAAGCGGGAGCTGTACCGGGGAACCTGAGCTTCCGCAACGAGGAGAGGCCCGCGGTGAACGACCCACAGGACCCGTACGACCCGTACGCCGCCCAGCAGCAGCTCATCGGCTACGACCCGTACGGCAGGCCGCTGTACGGCCAGGTGCCCGCGCAGCAGCCCCTCCAGGACGCCCCGCCCCCGTACGCGTACGAGCAGCGGGACGCGGCCCCGTACGGGCAGCCGTACGCACAGCAGCCCTACGGACAGCAGTACGGCTACGAACAGCAGGCGACGGGGTACGCCCAGGCCCCCGCCCCGGGCTACGACCAGCCCCAGCAGTGGATCCCGCAGCAGACCCCCGGCCCGGAAGCCGCCCCGCAGCCGCCCGCCCCGGCCCCCGTCCCGGAACCGCGCCGGGCGGAGGCGGACACGGCGGACGCGGACGCGGCGGACCAGCGCCGCCCGGACCGCCCCGCCGACGGCTACCGCACCGAGCAGTTCGCCTTCATCGACCAGCCGGACGAGGACTCCGAGGACGTCATCGACTGGCTCGCCTTCACCGAGAGCCGCACCGAGCGCCGCGAGGAGGCCCGCCGCCGCGGCCGCAACCGCGTGGTCGCCCTGATCGTCGCCCTGGCCCTCTTCGTCGTCGGCGGCCTCGGCTACCTCTGGTACGCGGGCAAACTGCCCTTCCTCGACGGACCCGGCCAGAAGAAGGCCGCCGCGACGGGCCCCGGAGCCCAGAAGCGCGACATGATCGTCGTCCACCTGCGCAACACCCGGCGGGGCGGCAGCTCCACCGCCCTCCTCGTGGACAACGTCACCGCCCAGCAGGGCGCCACCGTCCTGCTTCCCAACACCCTCGCCGTCGCCAAGGAGGACGGCACGGGCACCACCCTCGCCAAGTCCGTCGAGGACGGCGGCACCGGCACCCGCGAGGCCCTCGACACCGTCCTCGGCACCCGCATCGGCGGCACCTGGCGCCTGGACACCCCCTTCCTGGAGCGCCTCGTGGAACTGCTCGGAGGCATCGAGCTCGACACGGACGCCGCCGTCCCCGCCGACGACCAGGCCAAGACCCCCGCCGTCGGCCAGGGCCCCCGGCAGAGCCTGACCGGCGCGATGGCCGTCGCCTACGCCACCTACCGGGCGCAGGGCGAGCCCGAGGCCAAGCAGCTGGAGCGCACCGGCCGGGTCCTGTACGCCGTCCTGCGCAAGATCCCCTCCGACCCGAAGGCGGCGGCCACGACCGTGGAGAGCCTGGGCCAGATCCTGGACCCCGGGCTCGACGCGCAGAACCTCGGCGGCCTCCTGGCGCGGATCGGCGAGCACGCCAAGACCGCCGCGTACCGCACGGAGGTGCTCGCGGTGAAGCCCGACGGGGGCCTCACCGACGAGGCCGCGAAGAAGACGGTCAAGGAACTCCTCGGCGGCACCGTCACCGCGGCCCAGCCCGGCGCGAGCCCGCGCGTGGGCCTCAAGGACGCCACCGGGAACGAGAAGGCGCAGGCCGCGGCCAAGGCGGCGCTGCTCAACGGCGGCTACGCCTTCGTGGACGGCGGCAAGGCCGACCGGGCGGCCGCCACCACGCAGATCACGTACCAGGACGACGGCCAGCGGAGCCGCGCGGTGGAGGTCGCCAAGACGCTGGGGCTGCCGGAGACGGCCGTGAAGAAGGCCGAGGGCGTGGTGAACGCGGACGTGGTGGTGATCCTCGGAAAGGACTACAAGCCGTCCTGACCGGGTGGTGCCGGGAGTACGTGAGACCCTTGTAGGGATCTGCCCGCCAACCCGAAAGCATGGCCAGTGACCGCCACGGACCGCTCCATCGAGCTCATCACCACCGCTGCCCAGGCCGCGGCCGACCGGCTCGCGCACGACATCATCGCCTACGACGTCAGCGACGTGCTGTCGATCACCGACGCCTTCCTCCTCGCCTCCGCGCCCAACGACCGCCAGGTCAAGTCGATCGTGGACGAGATCGAGGAGCGGCTGCTCAAGGAGCTCGGCGCCAAGCCGGTGCGCCGCGAGGGCGACCGCGACGCCCGCTGGATCCTGCTCGACTACGTCGACATCGTCGTCCACGTCCAGCACAGCGAGGAGCGCGTGTTCTACGCGCTGGAGCGTCTGTGGAAGGACTGCCCCGAGATCGAACTCCCCGAGGACGCCAAGCTCACCCTCGGCAAGGCCGAGGAGCACGCCAAGCTCCGTGAGGCCCAGGGGGACGAGGACCTGGACGGTGATCTGTTCTGAGCGCGGCCACCACCACGGGGAGGGCCGGCGGGGGCTCCGCCGGCACCGGCAGGAAGATCGTCCTCTGGCGTCACGGCCAGACCTCCTGGAACCTGGAGCGCCGCTTCCAGGGCTCCACGGACATCGAGCTGACCGAGACGGGGCTGGCGCAGGCGCGCCGCGCCGCCCGGCTGCTCGCCTCGATGGGACCGGACGCCATCGTGGCGTCCGACCTGAAGCGCGCCGCGGCCACGGCCGCCGAGCTGGCCGCCATCACGCGCCTGCCGGTGGCGCACACGGAGGCGCTGCGTGAGACGTACGCCGGTGAGTGGCAGGGCCTGACGCACGAGGAGATCGTCGAGAAGTACGGCGAGCAGTACGCGGCGTGGAAGCGCGGCGAGCCCGTGCGGCGCGGCGGGGGCGAGCTGGAGACCGAGGTCGCCGACCGGGCGGCCCCCGTCGTGCTGAGCCACGCCGACCGGCTGCCCGCGGGCGGCACGCTCGTCGTCGTCAGCCACGGCGGCACCATCCGGACGACCATCGGCCGCCTGCTGCGGCTGGAGGCGCGTGACTGGGAGAGCCTGGGCGGGCTCTCCAACTGCTGCTGGTCCGTCCTCGGTGAGGGCGCGCGCGGCTGGCGGCTGCTGGAGCACAACGCCGGCACCCTGCCGGAACCGGTGCTCGGCGACGACGACTGAGCCCTCCGCGGGGCGCTCCGACCCGGATTTCACTTTCCGGCTGGTCACAGGCTAGAGTTCTTCTTGTTCGCAGCGAAGAACACCGGAAACGGGGGGAACGCCGCGGAGAGCGGGGCTATAGCTCAGTTGGTAGAGCGCCTGCATGGCATGCAGGAGGTCAGGAGTTCAATTCTCCTTAGCTCCACAATCAGGATCCCGTCCCCAACAGGGGGCGGGATCCTTGCGTTTGTTCCCCTGGTGCTTGCTGACCCCGTCCGGACCGGCGTGGCAGAATCGGGACGGCCGGAGGGGGACACGACGGTCCGACGCGGGAGGGAGACGCTGACGGATGGGTGCACACCGGCGGCGCTGCGACTGGTGCGACAACGGCACGCCGATCGTCCGGGACATGGACCCGGTCAATCCCGACTACCAGTACTGGTGCGAGGAATGCGCGCGGGCGCTGATCATAAAAGGCGACCCCATCGAGACGTACCGGGAGCTCGAGGGTGAGCCGATCTACGGCCGGCTCCTCGACGAGCACTGCACGCTCAAGCGCTTCTACCAGTTCGCCCGGGCATGAGACGGGCAAATCGGACATAACCCAGCGCCCGGAAACCGATTTTTGGTCTGCGGGCATCACCGTGTAATGTTCTCGATGTCGCCAGGGGGAACCGGCAAGGGAAACCGAGAAGGGGCCCGGCGGCAGAGAGAAACAAGGGGCTATAGCTCAGTTGGTAGAGCGCCTGCATGGCATGCAGGAGGTCAGGAGTTCAATTCTCCTTAGCTCCACAGTGTGAAGAGGGTCACCCGGATCGGGTGGCCCTCTTCTCGTCGTACGGAACGGCCGAGCGGTCGCGCGGGCCCCTGCGGTACCCTGACGCCATGCGTGCCGTACGCCTTCTGCTTACCGAGCCGCGCTGAGCAGCACCGACCCCTCAAGACGGTCGGCATCGGCGCGGCGTCCCCTCCTGTGCGAGGGGTTTTTTCGTTTGGGCAGGCAGAGACGGCAGAGACGATCGATGGAGCTTCCAGAATCATGAGCGAGACGAACACCCCGGCCCCCGAGGCGGCCGAGGGGCACCGTTACACGGCTGCCATGGCCGCCGACATCGAGGCACGCTGGCAGGACGTATGGGACGCGGAGGGCACCTACGAGGCGCCCAACCCGGCCGGGGACCTGGCCGGTGACCCGGCGGTCGTCGCCCGCCCCAAGAAGTTCATCATGGACATGTTCCCGTACCCCTCCGGTGCGGGCCTGCACGTCGGCCACCCCCTCGGCTACATCGCCACCGACGTCTACGCGCGCCACCAGCGCATGTCCGGCCACAACGTCCTGCACACCCTGGGCTTCGACGCCTTCGGCCTGCCGGCCGAGCAGTACGCCGTGCAGACCGGCACGCACCCGCGCGTGTCGACCGAGGCGAACATCGAGAACATGAAGGTCCAGCTGCGCCGCCTGGGCCTGGGCCACGACAAGCGCCGGTCGTTCGCGACGATCGACCCCGAGTACTACAAGTGGACCCAGTGGATCTTCCTGCAGATCTACAACTCCTACTACGACACCGACGCGAACAAGGCCCGGCCGATCGCCGAGCTCGTCGCCGCCTTCGAGAGCGGCGCCCGTGAGGTCCCCGGCGGCCGCGCCTGGGCGGAGCTGACCCCCGCCGAGCGCGCCGACGTGCTGAACCAGTACCGCCTGGCCTACGCCTCCGACGCGCCCGTCAACTGGTGCCCCGGGCTGGGCACCGTCCTGGCGAACGAGGAGGTCACCGCCGACGGCCGGTCCGAGCGCGGGAACTTCCCCGTCTTCAAGTCCCGGCTGAGCCAGTGGAACATGCGCATCACCGCGTACGCCGACCGCCTGCTGGACGACCTCGACGCGCTGGACTGGCCCGAGGCCATCAAGCTCCAGCAGCGCAACTGGATCGGCCGCAGCGAGGGCGCGCGCGTCGACTTCGCCCTGGGCGACGAGGCCATCACCGTCTTCACCACCCGCCCCGACACCCTGTTCGGCGCCACCTACATGGTGCTGGCGCCCGAGCACCCGCTGGTCGAGAAGTTCCTCCCGGCCGCCTGGCCCGAGGGCACCCGTGAGGCGTGGACCGGCGGACACGCCACCCCGGCCGAGGCCGTCGCCGCGTACCGCAAGCAGGCCGGCGCCAAGTCCGACGTCGAACGGCAGGCCGACGCCAAGGAGAAGACCGGCGTCTTCACCGGCGAGTACGCCGTCAACCCGGTCAGCGGCGCGAAGGTCCCCGTCTTCATCGCCGACTACGTGCTGATGGGCTACGGCACCGGCGCGATCATGGCCGTCCCGGCGCACGACAGCCGCGACTTCGAGTTCGCCCGCGCCTTCGAGCTGCCGATCCGCTGCGTGGTCGAGCCGACCGACGGCCGTGGCACCGACACCGCCGAGTGGCAGGACGCGTTCGTCTCCCACGACGCCAAGCTGGTCAACTCGACGGGCGAGGGCATCTCCCTGGACGGGCTGGGCGTCGTGGAGGCCAAGGCCGCCATCACCGAGTGGCTGTCCGAGCGGGGCATCGGCGAGGGCACCGTCAACTTCCGCCTGCGCGACTGGCTGTTCAGCCGCCAGCGCTACTGGGGCGAGCCCTTCCCGATCGTCTACGACGAGGACGGCGTCGCCCACGCGCTGCCCGAGTCGATGCTGCCGCTGGAGCTCCCCGAGGTCGAGGACTACTCCCCGCGCACCTTCGAGCCCGACGACGCGCAGTCCCAGCCGGAGACCCCGCTGTCGCGCAAGGCCGACTGGGTCAACGTCGAGCTGGACCTCGGCGACGGGCGCGGGGTGCGCTCGTACCGCCGCGAGACCAACACCATGCCGAACTGGGCCGGCTCCTGCTGGTACGAGCTGCGCTACCTGGACCCGCACAACGCGGACGCGCTGGTCGACCCGGAGATCGAGCAGTACTGGATGGGCCCGCGCGAGAGCGCCCCGCACGGTGGTGTCGACCTGTACGTGGGCGGCGCCGAGCACGCGGTGCTGCACCTGCTGTACGCGCGCTTCTGGTCCAAGGTGCTGTTCGACCTGGGCCACGTGTCCTCGGTCGAGCCGTTCCACAAGCTGTTCAACCAGGGCATGATCCAGGCGTACGTCTACCGCGACGACCGCGGCTTCCCGGTCGCGGCGACCGAGGTCGAGGAGCGCGACGGCAGGTTCTTCTTCGAGGGCGAGCCGGTCAAGCGCGAGCTGGGCAAGATGGGCAAGTCCCTCAAGAACGCCGTCACCCCGGACGAGATCTGCGAGGAGTACGGCGCCGACACCCTGCGCCTGTACGAGATGGCGATGGGCCCGCTGGACGTCTCCCGCCCGTGGGACACCCGCGCCGTCGTCGGCCAGTACCGGCTGCTGCAGCGGCTGTGGCGCAACATCGTGGACGAGGAGACGGGCGCGGTGACGGTCATCGACGCCGAGCCCTCCGAGGAGACGCTGCGCGCCCTGCACAAGGCCATCGACGGGGCCGGCTCGGACATGGCGGGCCTGCGGTTCAACACCGCCATCGCCAAGATCACCGAGCTGAACAACGCCCTGACGAAGGCGGGCCGCCCGCTGGAGCGGTCCGTGGCCGAGCGCCTGGTGCTGCTGATCGCGCCGCTGGCCCCGCACATCGCGGAGGAGCTGTGGCACCGCCTGGGCCACACCGACTCGGTGGTCCACCAGGACTTCCCCGTCGCGGACCCGGCGTACGTGGTGGACGAGACGGTGACCTGCGTGGTCCAGGTCAAGGGCAAGGTCAAGGCCCGTCTGGAGGTGCCGCCGAGCATCTCGGAGGCGGACCTGGAGCAGCTGGCGGTCACCGACGAGGCCGTCGTGGCGGCGCTGGGCGGCGCGGAGATCCGCAAGGTGATCGTGCGCGCGCCGAAGCTGGTCAACATCGTCATCTGACGCGTCGCTGACCGCTGGTTTCCGCTTCTCGGGGTGATCCCGTACGGGCAGGTTGGGGGTTCTTCGGGAACCCCCGGCCTGCCCGTGGGGTTTACGGTGGAGGGGTCGGGAACCGGCCGGGGAAGGGAACCTCATGGAGGTAGGCGCGTTGGTCATCATCTTTGCCCTGGTGGTGCTGTTCGCCTTCCTGGGGCTGGGCGCCTGGGTCACGGTCAAGGCGGTCGGCGCCGCCAAGCGCGGCGTGGACCGTACGCTCACGCAGGCCCGCCGGACGGTCGAGGACACCACCCTGAAGGCCAAGAGCTTCGGCCATGTCGGCGTCACGGCGGCGCTGGCGCAGCTGCGGCTGGACCTGCGGACGTCGATGCGCGCCACGCAGGCGGCCCTCTACCAGGGGGTGCAGGCGGACGCCTCGCTGAAGGAGTCCATCGCCCTCTTCGAGCGGCTCAGCCGGCACGGGCACGAGCTGGACGACGAGCTCAAGCGGCTGGAGCAGGAACCGGACCGCAAGCGCATAGCGGAGCGCCTGCCCGGGCTGCGGGAGCGCACCGCCAAGATCACCGAGTCGGCCGACTCGCTGCGGTGGGCGGCGCGCGACCGGGCCCGCCAGTTCGCGGACGAGGACCTGGCGGCGCTGTCGGCGCAGATCGAGGTGGAGTCGGGCGCGCTGCGCGACTGGTCGCGGGAGTCGGTGGACGACCTGGCGGCCGCGGCGGCCGAGTGGGACGCGGGGGCGGGGCGGCCCGCGCCGGGCGCTGCCCGGGAGGCGGGGCACGGTCGGCCGGCGTCGGCCGAGGCGCGTGAGGCGGCGGGGCGGCCCGCGCTGGACGCGTCCGGTCCGAAGGCGGCCTACCCCTGGCAGAAGGCTCCTCGGCCGGAGGCCGCTTCCTGAGAGGGGCGTGCGGGGCCGGCTGAGGGCGGAAGCCGGCGGCGGCGGGGGTGACGGAAGCGGCCCGGGCTGCCGGAACGCCTCCTCGGGCGGTAACCTCCGGCTCATGTCCCGCCATGTCGCGATCGTCACCGATTCCACGGCCTATCTGCCCCCGGCGGCGATGGCGCGGCACGGGATCACCGCCGTCCCCCTGACCGTCGTCCTGGGGGACGAGGCCCTGGAAGAGGGCACCGAGATCTCGGCCCGCAGCCTCGCCACGGCCCTGCAGAAGCGCCGCTCGGTCACCACCTCCCGCCCCGGTCCCGAGCAGTTCGTACGGGCCTACCGGGCGGCGGCCGAGGCCGGGGCGACGGGCATCGTCAGCCTGCACCTCTCCGCCGAGTTCTCCGGCACCTACGACGCCGCCGTGGTCGCGGCGAAGACCGCCCCGGTCCCGGTCCGGGTGGTGGACACCGGCATGGTGGCGATGGCCCTCGGGTTCTGCGCCCTGGCCGCCGCCGAGACGGCCGAGGCGGGCGGATCGGTGGACGAAGCCGTGGCCGCCGCCGAGAAGCGGGCTGCGGAGATGTCGGCGTACTTCTACGTGGACACCCTCGACTACCTGAGGCGCGGCGGCCGTATCGGGGCGGCCCAGGCCCTCCTCGGGTCGGCGCTCGCGGTGAAGCCGCTGCTCACGCTGGACGGCGGGCGGATCGAGATGCTGGAGAAGGTACGGACGGCCTCCAGGGCCATCGCGCGGCTGGAGGAGCTCGCCGTCGAGCGGGCCGGGACGCGCAGTGTGGACGTGGCCGTCCACCACCTGGCGGCGCCGGAGCGGGCGGAGAAGCTCGCGCAGCGGCTGCGGGAGCGGATTCCCGGCCTGGGCGAGCTGCACGTGAGCGAGGTCGGCGCGGTGATCGGCGCCCACACCGGGCCGGGACTGCTCGCGACGGTGGTGTCGCCGCGCTGACCCCGGGGGACGGGGGCTGGGGCGGGGTGGGGTGTGGGGTGAGGCCGGGTCGGGCTGGGGTGGCCCGGGGTCGGGTGTGGGGTGAGGCCGGGGTGGGGTGGCGGTCACTGGAACGGGTGGCGGGGTTGTCCACAACGGGCTGGTCATCCACCGGAATTGAAGCCTCCGAGCGGGCGGCCGGGTGTCGGCCCTAGCGTCGGGGCATGACTCTTCGTACGCGTGTCTCGCGCCTCTCAGGAACCTCCCGATCGCTCGACGTCCAGGGGCGGCCCCCGGTGGCCGGCCGGACCCGCCGCCGTGGCGGGGGCAGCGGGCCCGGCAGGGTCCCGCGGTCCGACAGGCGGCTCCGCGACCGCCGCCGGGCCGGTTCGCGGCCCCGCCCCGACCCCGCCGCCGTGCGGCGCCGGGCGGAGGCGTTGCTGGGCGGGTCGGCCCCGCCTCGGCGGCCGGATCCGCCGCCGGGGGCGGTGCCTGAGGGGTTGTCCGGAGTTCCGGAGCCGGTGGGGGCCGGGGTCGGGGTGGTGGCTGAGCCGCCTCTGCCGGGGCCCGGGCCCGGGTGGTGGCCGGCGGTGCGGGAGCGGCTGCCGGTGTGGGTGCAGGCGCGGTGCGGGGTGGAGCCTCGGGCGGTGGCCGCCGTCGGGATGGTGCTGGCCCTGGCGGTGGGGTTCGCCGCCCAGCAGTACTGGTCGGGCCGCCCGCGGCCGGTGACGGCCCCCGCGGTGCTCGCCCCCGCGCCCCCTCCGACCCCGCCGCCGGTGCCGGGAGCGGGCCCGGGCGGTCCGGGGGGCCGCATCGTGGTGGACGTCGGCGGCAAGGTCCGTGACCCCGGTGTGCGGCGGCTGCCCGGCGGTTCCCGGGTGGAGGACGCGCTGGCCGCCGCCGGGGGAGTGCGGCCCGGCACGGACACCACCGGGCTCAACCGGGCCCGGCTCCTGGTGGACGGCGAACAGGTGCTGGTGGGGGTCACCCCGCAGCCGGCTCCGGGCGGGGTGGCTTCCGGGGGCGGTTCCGGTTCCGGACCGCTGAGCCTCGGCAGCGCGACCGCCGAGCAGTTGGACGGGCTGCCGGGGGTCGGCCCGGTCCTGGCCCGGCACATCGTGGAGTTCCGCGCCGCCCGGGGCGGGTTCCGGGCCGTGGAGGATCTCCGGCAGGTCGACGGCATCGGCGAGCGCAGGTTCGCCGAGCTGCGGAAGCTGGTGCGGCTGTGAGCGCCGCCGCCGAGGCCCCGGGCGTGGCCGCGGGGCCGGGTGTGCCGGGACCGGGCGTGCCGGGACCGGAGCGGGGCGGGCCGGTGGATCTGCGGTTGGTGGGGCCCGCCGTGGCCGCGTGGGGGGCGGCTGCCGTCGGCGTCGGGGTGCCCGGCGGGTGGTGTGCCGTCGGAGTGGGTACCGCCGTCGCCGTGGCGGGGGTGCTGCTGGTGGCGGGGTGCCGTGGGGTGCGGCCCGTCTGGCAGGTCGGTACCGCCGCGGCGGCGGCCCTGCTGTGTGCGGCCGCCGGCGCGGGGGTCGCGGGGCTGGAGCGGGCCGAGGCGCGGGCGGGGCCCGTGGCGCGGCTGGCCGGGGAGCACGCCCGGGTGCGGGCCGAGCTCACCGTGGGCTCCGACCCGCGGGCCGCCCGGAGCGGGAGCGGGCCGCCCGTGGTGGTGCTGGAGGCGGTGGTGACCGGGGTGACCGGCCCCGACGGTGCGCGGACCCGGGTGCGGACGCCGGTCCGGGTGCTGGCCGGGCACCCGGGGTGGGCCCGGCTGGAGCCCTCGGCCCGGGTGGAGGTGGTGGCGCGGCTGGCCCCGGCGCGGGGTGGGGAGCGGGCCGTGGCGTTGCTCCGGCCGGGCGGGGACGTCCCGCCGCGGGTGACGGGTGGCCCCGGCCGGGTGCAGCGGGCCGCCGGGCGGCTGCGGGCCGGGCTGAGGGAGGCTTCCGACGGGCTGCCGGGGGATGCCCGGGCCCTGCTGCCGGGGCTGGTGGTCGGGGACACCTCCCGGGTCCCGCCCGACCTGCACGACGCGTTCGAAGCCACCGATCTGCTGCACCTGCTGGCCGTCTCCGGGTCCAACCTGACGGTGGTGCTGTATCTGCTCATCGGGCCTCCCGGGCGGGCGCAGTACGTGGAGCGGGGCGGGCTGGCGCCCCGGCTGGGGCTGTCGCTGCGGTTCACGGCCCTGTGCGGCGCGGCCCTGACGCTGGGCTTCGTCGTGGTGTGCCGCCCCGACCCGAGCGTGCTGCGGGCCGCCGCCTGCGGGGCGGTGACCCTGCTGGCCCTGGCCACGGGGCGGCGCCGGTCGCTGCTCCCCGCGCTGGCCGGGGCGGTGCTGCTGCTGGTGCTGTACGACCCCTGGCTGGCCCGGTCGTACGGGTTCCTGCTCTCGGTGCTGGCCACCGGTGCGCTCCTCACCCTCGGGCCCCGCTGGGCCGGGGCGCTGCGGGCGCGCGGGGTGCCGTCGAGGCTGGCGGAGGCCCTGGCGGCGGCGGCCGCGGCGCAGGCGGTGTGCGCGCCGGTGGTGGTCGTGCTGTCGGGCCGGGTGAGCCTGGTCGCGGTGCCGTGCAACCTCCTGGCGGAGCTCGCGGCGGGGCCGGCCACGGTGCTCGGCTTCGCCGCTCTGGCCACGGCCCCGCTGTCCCTGCCCCTGGCGGGGGTGCTGGCACGCTGCGCGGGCGTGCCGGCCGGGTGGATCGCCGCCGTCGCCCGGGCCGGGGCGCGGCTGCCCGGGGCGGAGCTGCCCTGGCCGGGCGGGCCGGGCGGGGGCGTGCTGCTGGCCGCCGTCACGCTGGTCCTCCTGGTGCTCGGCGTGCGGTTCGGGCGGCGGCGCGGGATCCGAGCGGCCGCGGTGGTGCTGCTGCTGGCCGTGGTGGTGCGGCCGCCGCAGCTGACCCGTACGCTCACCGGCTGGCCGCCGCCCGGCTGGAGCTACGTCCAGTGCGCCGTGGGCCAGGGGGACGCGGCCGTGTTCGCGGTGGGGGAGGGGGCGGCCGTCGTGGTCGACGCCGGACCGGAGCCGGGTCCGGTGGACGGGTGTTTGCGCGCGCTCGGTGTGAAACGCGTGCCCTTGCTGCTGCTGACCCACTTCCACGCTGACCATGTGGGCGGGCTGTCCGGGGTGCTGCGGGGCCGTTCCGTGGGGGTGATCCAGACCACCTCGGTGGCGGACCCGCCCGGGCAGGCGGTCCGGGTCCGGCGGACGGCGGCGGCGGCCGGGGTCCCCGTGGTGGCGGCGGCCGCGGGGGAGCGGCGGCGGGCCGGGCCACTGGAGTGGCAGGTGCTGTGGCCGTCGGCGTCCGCGCCGCCGCCGCAGGGGCCCAACGACGCGAGCGTGGCCCTGCTGGCGCGCACCTCGGGGCTGACCTTCCTGCTGCTCGGGGACCTCGAACCGGACGCGCAGCAGGCCCTGCTGAGGGAGCATCCGGAACTGGGGCCGGTGGATGTGCTCAAGGTCGCCCACCACGGTTCGGCGCACCAGGACCCCGGCCTCACCGATCGGATCCGGCCACGCCTCGCGCTCGTCCCGGTGGGGGCCGGCAACCGCTACGGACACCCGGCGCGGGGCACCCTCGCACGGCTCGAAGCCCTTGGGGCCGCTGTGCTGCGCACCGATACGGACGGCTCCGTGGCCGTCTGCGGCAGCGGCTCCGGACTGCGCGCGGTTCCGGCCGGACGGCGTCCGAAAAGGCGCGGTCATACCGGGCGCGACCCTTCTGTTTGCCCCGAACCCGGCAGCATGATCGAATGCCTCTTCGCCAGGACCGACCAAGTACACACAGCACGGGGGTGCATCAGCGATGTTCGGTCGCCGACGGGGGACGGATACGGCCGGGAGCGGCAGTTCACAGACGTCCGCCACACTGACACTGCCGCCCACGGCACGCCTGTTGAGCTGCCGGGTCCTCGACACGGTCCACCAGCCCGTACGCCAGGCCAAGTTCGAGGTGACGGACCCGATCGGCCGACGGGTCATCAGCGGGGAGACCGACCCGTACGGGGGGTTCACGGCCGCTCTGCCGGAGGGGGAGTACCGGCTGTCGGTCACGGCCGAGGGCTACGCGTCGTTCCACGGGGCGACGCTCGTCGGGGACCCGGCGCAGCCCGGCACCGCGGAGATCATCCTGGACGCGGTGGAGCCGCCGCTGCTCCCGCAACCCGGCCACTGGGAACTCGACCCGACGCACTCGTCGATCGGCTTCACCGCGAAGCACATCGGCTTCGCCCGGATCCACGGCCGGTTCGCCACCTTCGCCGGGGCAGTGCGGATCGGGGAGCGGATGGAGGAGTCCACCATGCACGTCATCATCGACGCGGCGAGCGTCGACACCGGGCTGCGGATGCGGGACGACCACCTGCGGTCGGCCGACTTCCTGGACGCCGCCCGGTATCCGACGGTGGAGTTCTACAGCGAGCGGTTCATCCACCGCGGCGGCAGCCGCTGGGCGGTGGCCGGCGCCCTGACCCTCCACGGGGTGAGCCGCACGGTCACCCTGGACACCCAGTACCTGGGCGTCGGTACGGGCCTGGAGGGCGAGCCGCGCGCCGCCTGCCGGGCCACGGCGGAGCTGCACCGCGAGGACTTCACCCTGAACTGGCAGTCGATCCTGGCGCAGGGCATCGCGGCGATCGGTTCGAACGTGGAAGTGGCGCTGGACGTCCAGATCGTCCACAAGGCATAAGGGGGGCGCCGCCCGGCTCAGGGGGCTTCCAGCCAGCCCTCGTAGGCGGCGGCGAGCTCGTCCAGCACGGCGGCGTCCAGCCGCTGCTGCGGGTCCTCGACGACCACCAGCCACTGGGCGTCCTCGGCGTCGTCCTCCCCGGCCAGGGCGTCGCGCACCAGCTGCGGCTCCTCGGGCAGGCCGAAGCGGTCGACGGCTTCCTGGGCCACCTCCTCGGCGGCGTCGCGGTCGGGCAGGACCAGTACATGGCGCAGGTTCACCGGACCATTCTCCGGTACCGGGGGCGGGGCCCTGTCAGTGCGGCGTGGGATGCTGGATCCGATGGCCACCAGGAAGAACCCCACCGACGATCCCCTCGCCCCGATCACCCTCGCGGTGGGGCAGGAGGACCTCCTGCTCGACCGCGTCGTCCGCGACGTAGTGCGGGCCGCCCGCGCGGCCGACGCCGACACGGACGTGCGGGACCTCACCTCCGACCAGCTCCAGCCCGGCACGCTGGCCGAGCTGACGAGCCCGTCGCTCTTCTCCGAGCGCAAGGTCCTGATCGTGCGGAACGCTCAGGACCTCGGCGCCGACACGGTGAAGGAGGTCAAGGCGTACGTCGCCGGCCCCTTCGAGGAGATCGCCCTCGTCCTCCTCCACGCGGGAGGGGTCAAGGGCAAGGCGGTGCTGGACGCCGCCCGCAAGGCGGGCGCCCGGGAGATCGCCTGCCCGAAGATGACGAAGGCGGCCGACCGGCTCGCGTTCGTCCGGGGCGAGTTCCGGACGCTGGGGCGCTCCGCCACCCCTGAGGCGTGCCAGAACCTGGTCGACGCGATCGGCGCCGACCTGCGGGAGCTGGCGAGCGCGGTGGCGCAGCTGTGCGCGGATGTCGAGGGCACCATCGACGAGGCCGTGGTCGGCCGCTACTACACCGGCCGCGCCGAGGCGTCCAGCTTCACCGTCGCCGACCGGGCGGTCGAGGGCAGGGCGGCGGAGGCCCTGGAGGCCCTGCGCTGGTCCCTGGCCACCGGGGTGGCGCCGGTGCTGATCACCAGCGCCCTGGCGCAGGCCGTCCGGGCGATCGGAAAGCTGGCCTCCGCCCCGCGCGGAGCCCGCCCCGCCGACCTCGCGCGGGACCTCGGGATGCCGCCGTGGAAGATCGACCGGGTCCGCCAGCAGATGCGCGGCTGGTCGGCGGACGGCGTCTCCCACGCCCTGCGCGCGGTGGCCCTGGCCGACGCGGGCGTCAAGGGCGGCGGCGACGATCCGGAGTACGCCCTGGAGAAGGCCGTCGTGGCCGTGGCCCGGGCGGCCCGCCCCCAGCGCCGCTGAGGACCCCGCCGGCACCCGTAGCACCGACACCCGTAGCGCCGGCAGCGTAGACAGACACACGAAGGCCCCGGCCGCCGCCCTGGGGAGGGCGGAGGCCGGGGCCTTCGGTCACTGCTCAGTGCGCCGCACCCGCGTGGCGAACGCAGGCCGCGTGCGGCGCGGAGTGCCGGTCAGGAGCGGATGAGAGGGCCCGCTTGGGTCCGTCCCGGCGATTTCACATCGAAGTGCGGAACCTCAGATGGAGGCAACCTTGTGCGCCAGCGCCGACTTCTTGTTGGCGGCGGCGTTCTTGTGGATGACACCCTTCGAGACAGCCTTGTCCAGCTTCTTGGAAGCCAGGCGGGCCGCAGCGGTGGCCTTCTCCGCGTCGCCGGCGAGGATGGCCTCGTTGGCCTTGCGGATGAAGGTGCGCAGCTCGGACTTGACCGACTTGTTGCGAAGGCGAGCCTTCTCGTTGGTCTTGTTCCGCTTGATCTGGGACTTGATGTTCGCCACGAAAGAGCCTTTTCAGGTTCAGAGTATTTTTCCGGATGTGCTCGTCTGCTGAGAGGGCATGCGAGACACAGCCACCCAGGCTACCAGGCGCGCTCCGACCGGCCCAAACCGAGCGCATGGCCCGGTCCATGGGACCATGGGAGCCTGCGTACCGTTCGACAGCAGATCCGACAGCGACCCGAGAATCAGGACACTGCGTGCCCGCCATCCCCAGCCACGTGCCCGAGCCGAGCCGTACCGACCCGGCGCTGATCCGCAATTTCTGCATCATCGCGCACATCGACCACGGCAAGTCGACCCTCGCCGACCGGATGCTGCAGCTCACCGGCGTCGTCGACCAGCGGCAGATGCGCGCCCAGTACCTCGACCGCATGGACATCGAGCGTGAGCGCGGCATCACGATCAAGTCCCAGGCGGTCCGTCTGCCGTGGTCGCCCACCGAGGGCGACGGCACGGGGACCACGCACATCCTGAACATGATCGACACCCCGGGCCACGTCGACTTCACCTACGAGGTCTCGCGCTCCCTCGCCGCCTGTGAGGGCACCATCCTCCTGGTGGACGCCGCCCAGGGCATCGAGGCCCAGACCCTCGCCAACCTGTACCTGGCGATGGAGAACGACCTCGCGATCGTCCCGGTCCTGAACAAGATCGACCTGCCGGCCGCCCAGCCGGAGAAGTTCGCCGAGGAACTCGCGAACCTGGTCGGCTGCGACCCCGACGACGTCCTGCGCGTCTCGGCGAAGACCGGCCTCGGCGTCGACGCCCTGCTCAACCGCGTCGTCCAGACCGTCCCGGCCCCGGTCGGCGTCAAGGACGCCCCGGCCCGCGCGATGATCTTCGACTCGGTCTACGACTCGTACCGGGGCGTCGTCACGTACGTCCGTGTCGTGGACGGCACGCTCAACAAGCGCGAGCGCATCCGCATGATGTCCACGAACGCCACCCACGAGCTGCTGGAGATCGGCACCAACTCGCCGGAGATGCTGTCGGCCGACGGCCTGTCCGTCGGCGAGGTGGGCTACCTGATCACCGGTGTGAAGGACGTCCGCCAGTCCAAGGTCGGCGACACCATCACGCAGATGACGGGCGGCGCCACCGAGTCCCTCGGCGGCTACAAGGACCCGAAGCCGATGGTCTTCTCGGGCCTGTACCCGCTCGACGGCTCCGACTACCCGGAGCTGCGCGAGGCCCTGGACAAGCTCCAGCTCAACGACGCCGCGCTGGTCTACGAGCCGGAGACCTCGGCGGCGCTCGGCTTCGGCTTCCGCGTCGGCTTCCTCGGCCTGCTCCACCTGGACGTGGTCCGCGAGCGCCTGGAGCGCGAGTTCGGCCTCGACCTGATCGCCACCGCGCCCAACGTGGTCTACCGGGTGGTGCTGGAGGACGGCAAGGAAGTCACCGTCACCAACCCGAGCGAGTTCCCCGAAGGCAAGATCAAGGACGTCTTCGAGCCGGTCGTCCGGGCCACCGTGCTGGCGCCCACCGAGTTCATCGGCGCGATCATGGAGCTCTGCCAGCAGCGCCGCGGCACCCTGCTCGGCATGGACTACCTCTCCGAGGACCGCGTCGAGATCCGCTACACGCTCCCGCTCGCGGAGATCGTGTTCGACTTCTTCGACCAGCTGAAGTCCAAGACGCGCGGCTACGCCTCCCTGGACTACGAGCCCACCGGCGAGCAGTCGTCCAGCCTGGTCAAGGTGGACATCCTGCTCCACGGCGACAAGGTCGACGCCTTCTCGGCCGTCTGCCACAAGGACGCCGCCTACGCCTACGGTGTGCGCCTGGTCGCCAAGCTGCGCGAGCTCATCCCCCGGCAGGCGTTCGAGGTGCCGATCCAGGCGGCCGTCGGCTCCCGCGTCATCGCCCGCGAGACCATCCGCGCCATCCGCAAGGACGTCCTCGCCAAGTGCTACGGCGGTGACATCTCCCGTAAGCGGAAGCTGCTGGAGAAGCAGAAGGAAGGCAAGAAGCGGATGAAGATGGTGGGCTCCGTGGAGGTCCCGCAGGAGGCGTTCATCGCCGTCCTCTCCAGCGACGAGTCCAGCGGCAAGAAGAAGTAGCCGCGGCCGTTCCATGGCGCGTGAAAAGGGCCCGCATGCATCGGCATGGGGGCCCTTTTCGTTATGAACCGGCCGCTCGGGGGCCCTTACGCGCCGGGCGGGCGGCCTCTACCCTGATCAAAGCTCGATGGTTACCGGCCAGTTAACCGGCCGGTAATGAAAACCTGCCAGCCGCACACCCGGCGGCTGCACCCCGCCAGTCCAAGCGCCCCACGCCCACGCCCTGGCCGCGTGGACCCGGTCCGGAGGATGTCGTGAGCGACACACAGACCTTGATCGAGAACCGCCCGCCCACCGTGGCGGCCCTCTTCCTTGACCGCGTCGCCGCCACGCCGAACGGGGAGGCGTACCGCTACCCCGTGCCCTCGGCCCGCCCCGGGGGAGGCCCCGACGACTGGAAGTCGCTCAGCTGGGGGCAGGCGGCCGACCGGGTCTTCGCCATCGCAGCCGGCCTGATCACCCTGGGCCTGCGCCCCGAGGAGCGGGTCGCGCTCGCCTCCAACACCCGCGTCGAGTGGATCCTCGCCGACCTGGGCGTGATGTGCGCGGGCGGCGCCGTCACCACGATCTATCCCAGCACCAACGCCGAGGAGTCCGCCTTCATCCTCGCCGACTCCGAGAGCCGGGTGCTCATCGCCGAGGACGCCGCCCAGCTGGCCAAGGCCCGCGAGCGCCGGGCCGACCTCCCCGCGCTGCACCACGTGGTCGTCGTGGAGGCGGCCGACGCGGTCGCCGCCGAGGGCGACCCCGAGGGCTGGGTGCTCTCCCTCGCCGAGCTGGAGGCGCGCGGCAAGGAGTACCTCGGCGAGCACCCGGCGGCCGTCAAGGACCGGATCGCGGCCATCACCGCCGACCAGCTCGCCACCCTGATCTACACCTCGGGCACCACCGGCCGCCCCAAGGGAGTCCGCCTCCCGCACGACAACTGGTCGTACATGGCCAAGGCCACCGTCGCCACCGGCATGATCCACAGTGACGACGTCCAGTACCTGTGGCTGCCGCTGGCCCACGTCTTCGGCAAGGTGCTCACCTCCGGCCAGATCGAGGTCGGACACGTCACCGCCGTGGACGGCCGCATCGACAAGATCATCGAGAACCTGCCGGTCGTCCAGCCGACCTATATGGCGGCCGTCCCGCGCATCTTCGAGAAGGTCTACAACGGCGTGGCCGCCAAGGCCCGGGCCGGCGGCGGCGCCAAGTACAAGGTCTTCCAGTGGGCGGCCGGCGTCGCCCGCGAGTACGCCAAGGTCACCCAGGACAACTACCGCCGCACCGGCCGGGCCACCGCCCCCTTCGGCCTCGCCACCCGGCACAAGGTCGCCGACGCCCTCGTCTACTCCAAGCTCCGCGACGCCTTCGGCGGCAGACTCCGCGCCGCCGTCTCCGGCGCCTCCGCCCTGGCCCCCGAGATCGGCTACTTCTTCTCCGGCGCCGGCATCCACATCCTGGAGGGCTACGGCCTGACGGAGTCCAGCGCCGCCTCCTTCGTCAACCCCGGCGAGGCGTACCGCACCGGCACCGTCGGCAAGCCGCTGCCCGGCACCGAGGTCCGCATCGCCGACGACGGCGAGGTCCTGCTGCGCGGCCCCGGCATCATGCAGGGCTACCACCGCCAGCCCGACAAGACCGACGAGGTCCTGGAGAGCGACGGCTGGCTGCACACCGGCGACATCGGCGAGCTCTCCCCGGACGGCTACCTGCGCATCACCGACCGCAAGAAGGACCTGATCAAGACCTCGGGCGGCAAGTACGTCGCCCCGGCGGAGATCGAGGGCCAGTTCAAGGCGGTCTGCCCGTACGTCTCCGCGATCGTCGTCCACGGCGCCGACCGCAACTTCTGCACCGCCCTCGTCGCCCTCGACGAGCCCGCCATCCTCGGCTGGGCCGCCGAGAACGGCCTGGAGGGAAGGACGTACGCCGAGGTCGTGGCCGCGCCGGAGACCGAGCGGCTGATCGAGACCTACGTCCAGACCCTCAACGAGAACCTCCAGCGCTGGCAGACGATCAAGAAGTTCCGGATCCTGCCGCGCGACCTGGACGTCGAACACGGCGACCTCACGCCCAGCCTCAAGCTGAAGCGGCCCGTCGTGGAGCGTGAGTTCAAGCACCTCATCGAGGAGATGTACGCGGGCTCCCGCGAGGCGTGACGCCCGGCGGCGAGCCGGACGGGGGCGGGGGCGGCGCGCTCGCCGTCCCCGCCGGGCCCCGCGTGCCGGGCGGAGCCCCGCCCGGTACGGGCCGCCGGGCCCCGGAGCGTGCGGGACAATGGACGTATGCCTTCCGCACTGCCCGACGGTGACCCCATGCCCGAAGACGGCTCGCTGCCGTCGCATGCCCTGGCGGGTGCCGGGGGGCGGCCGCTGGGGTTCTACCTGCACGTCCCGTACTGCGCCACCCGCTGCGGGTACTGCGACTTCAACACCTACACCGCCACCGAGCTGCGCGGCACCGGCGGCGTCCTCGCCTCCCGCGAGAACTACGCCGACACCCTGACCGACGAGATCCGCCTGGCCCGCAAGGTGCTCGGCGACGACCCGCGCCCCGTGCGGACCGTCTTCGTCGGCGGCGGCACGCCCACCCTGCTGCCCGCCGCCGACCTCGTACGGATGCTCGCGGCGATCCGCGACGAGTTCGGCCTGGCCGAGGACGCCGAGGTCACCACCGAGGCCAACCCGGAGTCCGTCGACCCGGCGTACCTGGCCGAGCTGCGCGCGGGCGGGTTCAACCGGATCTCCTTCGGCATGCAGAGCGCCAGGCAGCACGTGCTGAAGATCCTCGACCGCACCCACACGCCCGGCCGCCCCGAGGCATGTGTGGCCGAGGCCCGCGCGGCGGGCTTCGAGCACGTCAACCTCGACCTGATCTACGGCACCCCCGGCGAGTCCGACGAGGACTGGCGGGCCTCCCTGGACGCCGCGCTCGGCGCCGGGCCCGACCACATCAGCGCCTACGCCCTCATCGTGGAGGAGGGCACCCAGCTGGCCCGCCGCATCCGCCGGGGCGAGGTCCCCATGACGGACGACGACACCCACGCCGACCGGTACCTGATCGCCGACTCGGTCCTGGCCGGGGCCGGCTACTCCTGGTACGAGGTCTCGAACTGGGCGACCACCGAGGCCGGCCGCTGCCTGCACAACGAGCTGTACTGGCGCGGGGCCGACTGGTGGGGCGCCGGCCCCGGAGCCCACTCGCACGTCGGCGGGGTCCGCTGGTGGAACGTCAAGCACCCCGGCGCCTACGCGGCCGCCCTCGCCGAGGGACGCTCCCCGGGCGCGGGGCGCGAGCTGCTGTCGGACGAGGACCGGCGGGTGGAGCGGATCCTGCTGGAGCTCCGCCTGGTCGAGGGCGTCCCGCTGTCCCTCCTGGCCCCGGCGGGCCTGGCGGCCTCCCGCCGCGCCCTGGCCGACGGCCTGCTGGAGGCGGTCCCGTACGAGGCCGGGCGGGCGGTGCTGACCCTGCGCGGGCGGCTGCTGGCGGACGCGGTGGTGCGGGACCTGGTGGACTGATCACTCCCCGGAGTGAACCGCAGCCCCCGGGGGACCGGGTTCGGCGGCGCGCTGCCGCTGCCCGGTCAGGGGGCCGTGACGAAGTCGATCAGTTCCTCCACCCGCCCCAGCAGCGTCGGCTCCAGGTCGCGGTAGGAGGTCACACGGGACAGGATGTGCTGCCAGGCGGCCCCCGTGTGCTCCGGCCAGCCCAGGGCCCGGCAGACGCCCGTCTTCCAGTCCTGGCCCCTCGGGACCCGCGGCCACGCCGCGATGCCCAGCGCCGACGGCTTCACCGCCTGCCAGACGTCCACGTACGGGTGGCCCACCACCAGCACGTCCGGCGAGGTCACCGACGCCGCGATACGGGACTCCTTGGACCCCGGCACCAGATGGTCCACCAGCACGCCCAGCCGGGCGTCCGGCCCCGGGGCGAACTCCGCCACCACGGCCGCGAGGTCGTCGATCCCCTCCAGGTACTCCACCACCACGCCCTCGATCCGCAGGTCGTCGCCCCAGACCCGCTCGACCAGCTCGGCGTCGTGCCGCCCCTCCACGTAGATCCGCCCCGCCCGCGCCACCCGCGCCCGTGCCCCCGGAACGGCGACCGAGCCCGAGGCCGTACGGGCCGGCGCGGCGGGCGCCCGTGACGGGCGGGTCAGCGTCACCACCGCCCCCTCCAGCAGGAAGCCGCGCGGCTCCAGCGGGAACACCCGCCGCTTGCCGAACCGGTCCTCCAGGGTCACCGTGCCCGCCTCGCAGGCCACCACCGCCCCGCAGAAGTCCGTACCCGCCACCTCGACCACCAGACCGGGGTCGGCCGGCACCTCCGGCACGGCCTTGGCGCGCTTCCACTGCGGGGTCAGGTCGGGGGAGTACTCACGCATCCGGCCGACACTAGGAGCGCGGCCGCCCTCACGCCCGCGACACGCCGAACCGGTCCGCCAGTGTGGCGCGTTGCGCACGCACGAAGCCCGCGTCGACCACCGCTCCGTGACCCGGCACGTACAGCGCGTCCTCCCCGCCCAGCGCCAGCAGCCGGTCCAGGGCGGCCGGCCACTGGCCCGGCACCGCGTCCGAGCCCGCCTGGGGCTCGCCCGACTCCTCGACCAGGTCCCCGCAGAACACCGCCTCCCGCTCGCCCGGCACGAAGACGGCCAGGTCGTGCTGCGAGTGCGCGGGCCCGACGTTGGCCAGCAGCACCTGCACCCCGCCCAGCTCCAGCGTCCACTCGCCCGACACCAGGTGCTCCGGGGCCCGGAGCAGGCCGCACGCCTCGGCGGCCTCCTCCCCGGCCAGGCCGTGGGCCACCGCGCTCGTCCGCAGCTCCTCCCGGCCGCCGGGGGTCGCCATCAGCCGGTCCAGCCCGACCGCCCCGTAGGACCGGGCGCCCGCGAAGGCCGCGCCACCCAGCACATGATCGAAATGTCCGTGCGTGAATGCGATATGGGTCACGTGCCGGCCGGTCAGCCGCTCCGCCTCGGCCCGGACGGCCGCCCCCTCCCGCACGCTGGATCCGGGGTCGATCAGGAGCACCGAATCCGCTCCCACCACCAGTCCCACCGTGCAGTCCCACACCGGGAGCCGTCGCCGGCCCACCCGCGGGGTCACCCGTTCCCAGCCCGCCTCTTCCCAACGCACGTCCATGCCGCGACGCTACCCTGGCGGGCCGCCCTTGCCCGCGGCGTACTACCCGGCCGTACACTGACCGGGGGATTCCTGGCACTCGGACCACCAGAGTGCCAGCCCGCCCGAGAGAGCCCGGCCAGGACCGGCCGACCGACCCGCATCCGGAGGTGTGCGCGCATGCTCAGTGAACGCAGACTCGAGGTGCTCCGCGCCATCGTCCAGGACTATGTCGGCACGGAGGAGCCCGTCGGGTCCAAGGCCCTCACCGAGCGGCACAAACTGGGCGTCTCGCCCGCCACCGTGCGCAACGACATGGCCGTGCTGGAGGAGGAGGGCTACATCGCCCAGCCCCACACCAGCGCCGGCCGGATCCCCACCGACAAGGGCTACCGCCTCTTCGTCGACCGGCTGGCCGGGGTCAAGCCGCTGTCCACGCCCGAGCGCCGGGCCATCCAGAACTTCCTCGACGGGGCCGTCGACCTCGACGACGTCGTGGGCCGCACGGTGCGGCTGCTCGCGCAGCTCACCCGCCAGGTCGCCGTCGTCCAGTACCCGTCGCTGACCCGTTCCACCGTCCGGCACGTCGAGCTGCTGTCGCTGGCCCCGGCCCGGCTGATGCTCGTGCTGATCACCGACACCGGGCGGGTCGAGCAGCGTCTGGTCGACACCCAGACCCCCTTCGGCGAGCAATCCCTCGCCGACCTGCGGGCACGCCTCAACAGCCGGGTCGTCGGCCGTCGGTTCACCGACGTGCCGAACCTCGTACAGGACCTCCCGGAGTCCTTCGAGGTCGAGGACCGGGCCACCGTCAAGGCCGTGCTCGCCACCCTTCTCGAAACGCTGGCCGAGGAGGCGGAGGAGCGGCTGATGATCGGCGGCACCGCCAACCTCACGCGCTTCGGACATGATTTTCCCCTGACGATCAGGCCGGTGCTCGAAGCGCTTGAGGAGCACGTGGTGCTCCTCAAGCTGCTGGGTGAGGCCGGAGAGTCGGGAATGGCCGTACGGATCGGGCACGAGAACGCCTACGAGGGGCTCAACTCCACGTCCGTCGTCTCCGTCGGCTACGGTTCGGGCGGCGAAGCAGTCGCCAAACTCGGCGTGGTCGGACCGACCCGCATGGACTACCCCGGAACGATGGGAGCGGTACGCGCAGTGGCACGTTACGTCGGACAGATCCTGGCGGAGTCGTAAGTGGCCACGGACTACTACGCCGTACTCGGCGTGCGCCGCGACGCATCCCAGGACGAGATCAAGAAGGCATTCCGTCGCCTGGCCCGTGAACTCCACCCGGACGTGAACCCGGACCCGAAGACGCAGGAGCGCTTCAAGGAGATCAACGCGGCCTACGAGGTCCTCTCGGACCCGCAGAAGAAGCAGGTCTACGACCTCGGCGGCGACCCGCTGTCCTCCTCGGGCGGCGGCGGTGGCGGCGCGGGCGGCTTCGGCGCGGGCGGCTTCGGCAACTTCTCCGACATCATGGACGCCTTCTTCGGCCAGGCTTCGCAGCGCGGCCCGCGCTCGCGCACCCGCCGCGGCCAGGACGCCATGATCCGCCTCGACCTGGAGCTGGACGAGGCCGCCTTCGGCACGACCAAGGACATCCAGGTCGACACCGCCGTGGTCTGCGGCACCTGCTCCGGTGAGGGCGCCGCCCCCGGCACCTCCGCGCAGACCTGTGACATGTGCCGCGGCCGCGGTGAGGTCTCCCAGGTCACCCGGTCCTTCCTGGGCCAGGTCATGACCTCGCGCCCCTGCCCGCAGTGCCAGGGCTTCGGCACGGTCGTCCCCACCCCGTGCCCGGAGTGCGCGGGCGACGGCCGGGTCCGCTCCCGCCGCAGCCTGACGGTCAAGATCCCGGCCGGCGTCGAGAACGGCACCCGGATCCAGCTCGCGGGCGAGGGCGAGGTCGGCCCCGGCGGCGGCCCCGCCGGCGACCTGTACGTGGAGATCCACGAGCTGGCGCACCCGACCTTCCAGCGGCGCGGGGACGACCTGCACTGCACGGTCACCATCCCCATGACGGCCGCGGCCCTGGGCACCAAGTGCCCGCTGGAGACGCTGGACGGCATGGAGGAGATCGACATCCGGCCCGGGACCCAGTCCGGCCAGGCGATCCCGCTGCACGGCCGCGGTGTCACGCACCTGCGCGGCGGCGGCCGCGGCGACCTGATCGTCCACGTCGAGGTCACCACGCCCGGCAAGCTGGACGCCCAGCAGGAGGAGCTGCTGCGCCAGCTCGCCAAGCTGCGCGGCGAGGAGCGGCCCATGGGCCAGTTCGCTCCGGGCCAGCAGGGCCTGTTCAGCCGCCTGAAGGACGCGTTCAACGGTCGCTGACCGCCGCGGACGGCAGTGCAGGAGCCCGGTACGGGGGACCCCGTACCGGGCTCCTCGCCGTTGCGGGCCCCGCCGCCGGGCCGACGGGAAAGCGGACTATGCCAGGCGAATGCCATGATTCGGCGCCGTGACCCGGACATGGCACGATGCAGTCCATGTCCTCCGCACCGAACGGTCTCCACCCCTACCCGATCGTGCAGGCTCCCATGGCGGGCGGCGTCTCCGGCCCGCCCCTCGTCGCCGCCGTGTGCGAAGCGGGCGGGCTCGGTTTCCTGGCCGGCGGCTACAAGACCGCCGACGGCATGTACCAGGAGATCAAGCAGACGCGCGGGCTCACCCGGCGCCCCTTCGGCGTGAACCTCCTCCTGCCGCAGACCGGCTACGTCGACCCGGCCGCCGTCGAGGCGTACCGCGGGCAGCTGGCGGGCGAGGCGAGCTGGTACGAGGTCTCCCTCGCCGAGGAGGACATCATCGGTACCTCCGACGACGGCTACGACGCCAAGCTCGCCATCCTGCTGGAGGACCCGGTGCGGGTCGTCTCCTTCACCTTCGGCTGCCCCGACCCCGCCGCCCTCGCGCGCCTGCGGGCGGTCGGCACCCGCACCATCGTCACCGTGACCTCGCCCGAGGAGGCCCGTACCGCCGAGGCGGCCGGCGCCGACGCCGTCTGCGTCCAGGGCGTCGAGGCCGGCGGCCACCAGGGCACCCACCACGACGACCCGCAGACCGACGGCACGGCGGGCGTCGGCCTGCTCGCCCTGGTCACCCAGGTACGGGAGGCCGTGGCGCTGCCGATCATCGCGGCGGGCGGGGTGATGCGGGGCGCGCAGATCGCGGCGCTGCTCGCGGCCGGCGCGGAGTCCGCGCAGCTGGGCACGGCCTTCCTGGCCTGCCGGGAGTCGGGCGCCCACCTGCTGCACAAGCAGGCCCTGACCGACCCGGCGTTCCCGCACACCGAGCTCACCCGGGCCTTCTCGGGCCGGCCGGCGCGCGGCCTGGTGAACCGCTTCGTGCGCGAGCACGGCCCCTACGCCCCGGCCGCCTACCCCCAGATCCATCACCTGACCTCGGGGCTGCGCAAGGCGGCCGCCGCGGCGGGGGACCCTCAGGGCATGGCGCTGTGGGCGGGGCAGGGGCACCGGCTGGCCCGGGCGCTGCCGGCCGGGGAGCTGGTGGAGGTGCTGGCGGCCGAACTGGCCCAGGCGCAGAACGCGTCGAAGGTGTGTTGCAGATGAGGAGAGCGTCATGACGGCCCCCGTGTTCGTGGTCGAAGAGGTCCCCGCGGGGCCGCAGTTCGTGCTGGAGGGCGCCGAGGGGCGGCACGCGGTGTCCGTGAAGCGGCTGGGCCCGGGCGAGGACGTGGTCCTCACCGACGGGCGGGGCCGCTGGACGGAGGGCGTGGTCAAGGCGGCCGAGGGCAAGGACCGCCTGGTGCTCACGGACCTGCACGGGATCCGCGAGGAGCCGGAGCCCGCGGTACGGATCACGGTGGTGCAGGCGCTGCCGAAGGGCGACCGGGGCGAGGTCGCGGTGGAGACGATGACCGAGACCGGGGTCGACGCCATCGTGCCGTGGCAGGCGTCGCGGTGCATCACCCAGTGGCGGGGTGAGCGCGGGGCCAAGTCGCTGGCCAAGTGGCGTTCCACCGCCCGCGAGTCGGGCAAGCAGGCGCGGCGGGTCCGGTTCCCGGAGGTGGGTGAGGCGCTGTCCACGAAGCAGGTGGCGGCGCTGCTGGCGGGCGCCGACCTGGCGATGGTGCTCCACGAGGACCGCGAGGCCGCCTCGGAGCCCCTGGCGACGGCCGCGCTGCCGGAGTCGGGCTCGGTGGTGCTGGTGGTCGGCCCCGAGGGCGGGGTCTCCCCGGAGGAGCTGGCCGTCTTCGCGGAGGCGGGCGCCCGCCCGTACCGCCTGGGCCGCAGCGTCCTGCGCACCTCGACGGCGGGCACGGCGGCCACGGCGGTCCTGCTGGCCCGCACCGGACGCTGGGCGTAGGCCCCCAGCGGGGCGCGCGCCGGGGAACGGCATCGGCGGAGCCCTCGGGCCGGCGGGGGCGGACGGTCGAGCCCCGCTCGCCCGGCGGGCCCGGTGCGGGGCCGGGCCGGTAGCATGCCCCGACCGATCCACTTCACGGGAGGCGCGGCCATGGCCGGGGAACCGCAGGCGGACTGCCTGTTCTGCAAGATCGTCGAGGGCAAGATCCCTGCGACGGTGGTCCGGGAGACCGAGACCACCATCGCCTTCCGGGACATCAACCCGCAGGCGCCCACCCACGTGCTGGTCATCCCCAAGCTGCACTACCCCGACGCGGCCTCCCTCGCCGCCGCCGAGCCGACCGTGATCGCCGACATACTGCGCGAGGCCGGGCAGATCGCCGCCGACGAGAAGATCGACGAGCCCGGCTACCGGGTCGTGTTCAACACCGGCGCCGCCGCGGGCCAGACCGTCTTCCACGCCCACCTGCACGTCCTGGGCGGCCGCGGCCTCCAGTGGCCGCCCGGGTAGCCACCGGTGTCCGTACGCGAGTTCGTGGTCCTCGGCACGGCCAGCCAGGTGCCCACCCGCCACCGCAACCACAACGGCTACCTACTGCGCTGGGACGGCGAGGGCATCCTCTTCGACCCGGGCGAGGGAACGCAGCGGCAGATGCTGCGGGCCGGGGTCGCGGCCCACGACATCAACCGGATCTGCGTCACCCACTTCCACGGTGACCACAGCCTCGGCCTCGCCGGGGTGATCCAGCGGATCAACCTCGACCAGGTCCCGCACCCCGTGACCGCGCACTACCCGGCCTCCGGGCAGAAGTTCTTCGACCGGCTGCGGTACGCCACCGCCTACCGGGAGACCGTCCGCCTCCGGGAGGAGCCGGTCGCCCGGGACGAGGTGCTCGCGCAGGGCCCCTCGTACACCCTGGAGGCCCGCCGCCTCTCGCACCCGGTGGAGTCCTTCGGCTACCGCCTGACCGAGCCCGACGGGCGCAGGATGCGGCCGGAACTGCTCGCGCGGCACGGGATCAAGGGCCCGGACGTGGGGCGGATCCAGCGCGAGGGCCGGCTGGGGGAGGTCACCCTGGAGGAGGTCAGCGAGCACCGGCCCGGGCAGCGGTTCGCCTTCGTCATGGACACCCGGCTGTGCTCCGGGGTGGAGGAGCTGGCCGAGGGCTGCGACATGCTGGTCATCGAGTCCACGTTCCTGGACGCCGACGAGGGGCTGGCCGCCGACCACGGGCACCTGACCGCCGCCCAGGCCGCCGGGGTGGCGCGGGAGGCAGGGGTCCGGCACCTGGTGCTGACGCACTTCTCGCAGCGCTACCCCGACCCGTCGGAGTTCGAACGGGAGGCCCGCGCGGCCGGGTTCGAGGGCGAGCTCACCATCGCCGCCGACCTCGCCCGCGTGCCGCTGCCCAAGCGCTAGGCGGCGTCGAGGCGGGGTGGGCCACACTGGGTTCGGCCCGGCGCGCCCGGGCAGGTCCGGCAGCCCTCCGGACGGACGCAGAGACGACACACCAACGGGGAGTACACCGTGAGCAGTCGGGACAGCCGCACCAGCCGCCATGCGACGCTCGACCCGCTGGGCCCGCTGCGCGATCCCCAGGAGCCGGGCTGCGACGTCTTCCTGACCGGCACGGTCTTCCTCGACATCATCTTCACCGGCCTCGACTCCGCTCCCGTCCGGGGGACGGAGTCCTGGGCGCGCGGCATGGGCTCCAGCCCCGGCGGCGTCGCCAACATGGCCACCGCCCTGGCCCGGCTGGGCCTGCGCACCTCACTCGCGGCCGCCTTCGGCGACGACCACTACGGCGAGTACTGCTGGGACGCCCTGGCCCAGGGCGAGGGCATCGACCTGTCCATGTCGCGCACCGTCCCCGGCTGGCACAGCCCCGTCACCGTCTCCATGGCCTACGAGGGCGAGCGCACGATGGTCTCCCACGGCCACGAAGCCCCGCCCCCGGCCGGGCCCGGCCCCTTCCCCTGGTGTCCGCCGCGGACGCGTGCCGCCGTGGCCTCGCTGTCCGCCGGCCGCCGCGAGGACTGGATCGGCGAGGCCGCCCGACGCGGCTCGCGGATCTTCGCCGACGTCGGCTGGGACGACACCGGCCGCTGGGACCTCGCCTCCCTGACCGACCTGGACCACTGCGAGGCGTTCCTGCCCAACGCCGGCGAGGCCATGCGCTACACCCGCACCGACTGCCCCCGCGCCGCGGCCCGGGCGCTGGCGGAGAAGGTCCCGGTCGCGGTGGTGACGATGGGCGCGGAGGGCTCGTACGCCGTGGACTCCCGGACGGGGGAGACGGCGGAGGTGCCCGCCATCGCCGTGGAAGCCCTGGACCCCACCGGCGCCGGGGACGTGTACGTGGCCGGCTTCGTCACCGGCAGCCTCGCGGGCTGGCCGCTGGCGGACCGGCTGGCCTTCGCCGGGCTGACCGCCGCCCTCTCGGTGCAGGAGTTCGGCGGCTCCCTCTCCGCCCCCGGCTGGCCGGAGGTGGCCCACTGGTGGCGCACGGCCCCCGAGGAGCTGCGCGGGCGCTACGCCTTCCTCGACGCCCTCGTCCCCGCCGGCACCCTGCCCTGCTCCCGCCGCCGGGCCGTCCCCACCATCGGCTTCCGCAGCCCCGTCTAGCGGGCATCGGGGCCGGACCGGAAAACCTCTCGGGAACCGTCCGGGGTGGACGTACCCTTGGTACTCCGGAGGCCGTCGATCCGAGCGGCCCCTCAGCGGGAGGTATGCGCAGGCCACAGTGCCGGCCCATGACGCAGACACCGACAGCCCACAGCCCCGTACCGGGCCAGGCGCGAGCGCACTTCACCGTCCCGGCGACGCACCCGATGGTCACCGTCCTCGGTTCGGGTGACGTGCTGCTGCGCGTGATCGAGAGCGCCTTCCCGAGGGCGGACATCCATGTACGCGGCAACCAGGTCAGCGCGGTGGGGGAGGCGGCGGAAGTCGCCCTCATCCAGCGCCTGTTCGACGAGATGATGCTGGTGCTCCGCACCGGACAGCCGATGACGGAGGACGCAGTGGAACGCTCGATCGCCATGCTCAAGGCGAACGGCAGCGACGCGGAGGGCCGCCCGCTGGAGACCCCGGCGGAGGTGCTCACGCAGAACATCCTCTCCAACCGCGGCCGCACCATCCGCCCCAAGACGCTCAACCAGAAGCGGTACGTCGACGCGATCGACAAGCACACGATCGTCTTCGGCATCGGCCCCGCCGGTACCGGAAAGACCTACCTCGCCATGGCGAAGGCGGTGCAGGCCCTGCAGTCCAAGCAGGTCAGCCGCATCATCCTGACCCGGCCCGCCGTCGAGGCGGGGGAGCGGCTCGGCTTCCTGCCGGGCACGCTCTTCGACAAGATCGACCCCTACCTGCGCCCGCTCTACGACGCCCTCCACGACATGATGGACCCCGACTCCATCCCGCGCCTGATGGCCGCCGGCACCATCGAGGTGGCGCCGCTGGCCTATATGAGGGGCCGCACGCTCAATGACGCCTTCGTCGTCCTCGACGAGGCGCAGAACACCACCGTCGAGCAGATGAAGATGTTCCTGACCCGGCTCGGCTTCGATTCGAAGATCGTCGTCACCGGTGACATCACGCAGATCGACCTTCCGGGCGGCGCCAGGAGCGGGCTGCGGCAGGTCCAGGACATCCTGGACGGGGTGCCGGACATCCACTTCTCGCGGCTCACCTCCGAGGATGTCGTCCGGCACAAGCTGGTCGGCCGTATCGTCGACGCGTACGCCAAGTACGACGACAGCCAGGCCGCCCGGGAGACCGGACCGGCCCGGAACGGCAACCAGCGGAAGTAGAACCCAGCGCACCATGTCGATCGACGTCAACAACGAGTCCGGAACCGAAGTCGACGAGCAGGCGATCCTCGACGTCGCCCGCTACGCGCTCGCCCGGATGCGGATCCACCCGCTCTCCGAGCTGTCCGTCATCGTCGTCGACGAGGCGGCGATGGAGCAGCTCCACATCCAGTGGATGGACCTGCCCGGACCCACCGACGTCATGTCCTTCCCGATGGACGAGCTGCGCCCGCCGTCGAAGGACGACGAGGAGCCCCCGCAGGGGCTCCTCGGCGACATCGTCCTGTGCCCCGAGGTGGCGAAGAAGCAGGGCCAGGAGGCCCCCACGCGGCACTCCATGGACGAGGAGCTCCAGCTCCTGACCGTCCACGGGGTGCTGCACCTGCTCGGGTACGACCACGAGGAGCCGGACGAGAAGGCCGAGATGTTCGGCCTCCAGGCGGCCATCGTCGACGGCTGGCGCGGTGAGCGCGGGATGACGGGTCCCTCCCCGGCCCCGACCGTCTCGTGACCGGCGCCTACCAGCTGATCACCGGGGCGGTCCTGCTGACGGTGGTGGCCTGGTTCGCGGCCTGCGCCGAGTCCGGGATCGCCCGGGTCTCCAGTTTCCGCGCCGACCAGGCCGTACGGGAGGGCCGGCGCGGCAGTGCCAAGCTGGCCCAGGTCGCCGCCGACCCCACCCGCTACGTCAACGTGGCCCTGCTGGTCCGCGTCACCTGCGAGATGGCCGCGGGCGTGTTCGTCACGTACGTCTGCCTCGACGCGTTCGGCGAGAACTGGACCGCCCTGCTGGTGGCCATCGGCGTGATGGTGCTGGTCTCCTTCGTGGCGGTGGGCGTGTCCCCCCGTACGATCGGCCGCCAGCACCCGCTGAACACCGCGACGGCGGCCGCGTACGTCCTCGTCCCGCTGGCGCGGATCATGGGGCCGGTCCCGCAGCTGCTGATCCTCATCGGCAACGCCCTCACCCCGGGCAAGGGCTTCCGCAAGGGGCCCTTCGCCTCCGAGGCCGAGCTGCGCGCGATGGTGGACCTGGCGGAGGCGGAGTCGCTGATCGAGGACGACGAGCGCCGGATGGTGCACTCGGTCTTCGAACTCGGCGACACCCTCGTCCGCGAGGTGATGGTGCCGCGCACCGACCTGGTCTGCATCGAGCGCTACAAGACGATCCGCCAGGCGACCACCCTCGCCCTGCGCTCCGGTTTCTCCCGGATCCCGGTCACCGGGGAGAACGAGGACGACATCGTCGGCATCGTCTACCTCAAGGACCTCGTCCGGCGCACCCACATCAACCGCGAGGCCGAGACCGACCTGGTCTCGACCGTGATGCGGCCCGCCGTCTTCGTGCCCGACACCAAGAACGCCGGTGACCTGCTGCGCGAGATGCAGTCGGTGCGCAACCACGTGGCCGTCGTCATCGACGAGTACGGCGGCACGGCCGGCATCGTGACCATCGAGGACATCCTGGAGGAGATCGTCGGCGAGATCACCGACGAGTACGACCGGGAGATCCCGCCCGTGGAGGAGCTCGGCGACGACCGCTACCGGGTCACGGCGCGCCTGGACATCACCGACCTCGGGGAGCTGTTCGGGGCGCTGGCCTTCGACGACGAGGACGTGGAGACGGTCGGCGGGCTGCTGGCGAAGTCCCTGGGCCGGGTGCCGATCGCCGGGGCCTCGGCGGTGGTGGACCTGCCGGACGGGCGCCCGCTGCGGCTGACGGCCGAATCCCCGGCGGGCCGCCGGAACAAGATCGTCACGGTGCTGGTGGAGCCGCTGGCCCCCCAGACCGCGGAAGAGGAGGCGTCATGACCCCGGCGGAGCTGCGCGCGTTCTGTCTCGGCTTCAACGCGGCGGTGGAGGAGTTCCCCTTCACCCCCGAAACCTCGGTGTTCAAGGTGCTGGGGAAGGTGTTCGCGCTGTCCGCGCTGGACGGGGAGCCGCTGAGGATCAACCTCAAGTGCGAGCCGGAGGCGGCGGTGCGGCTGCGCGAGCAGCACCCGGCGATCGTGCCGGGCTGGCACATGAACAAGCGGCACTGGAACACCGTGACGGTGGGGGAGCTGCCGGACGCGCTGGTGCGGGAGCTGGTGGAGGACTCGTACGACCTGGTCGTGGCGGGCCTGCCGAAGGCGCAGCGGCTGCGGCTCGACCGGCCGTGAGCACCCGCCGGACCGCGCCCCGGCGGGGTCGTCGCACGGCGCCGGCGGGGCGCTCCCTATGCTTTCGGCTATGACCGACAGCAGCGTGGGAGCGGGGATCGACCCCGAGGACAGCAAGATCATCACCCTGGCGCGCAGCGCCCGGGCCCGTAACGGAGTCGCGGAGGGGGCGGCGGTACGGGACGAGACCGGCCGTACGTACGTCGCCGGGACCGTGGAGCTGGACTCCCTCAAGCTCAGCGCCCTCCAGACGGCCGTCGCCATGGCGGTGGCCAGCGGCGCCCGCTCCCTGGAGGCGGCGGCCGTGGTCAGCACCGCCGACGCCCCGGCCGACGCCGACCGCGCCGCCGTCCGCGACCTCGGCGGCCCGGCCACCCCGGTCATGCTCGCCGGCCCGGACGGCACCCTGAGGTCCACCACCCCCGCTGGAGCCTGAACCCCGCCGCGCGCCGCCCGAGGACATCCGGGCGGCGCGTTCGCGCGTACGGCGGCGCTCAGGCCGCCGCCGGGACGGCCGGCCGCTCCGGGCGGCGGCGGATCACCATCGCCATCAGCGCGGCGAGCGCGCACAGCCCGCCCGAGGCGTACCAGACCAGGTCGTACGAGCCGAGCGCGTCCCGGGCCACCCCGCCGAGGAAGGCCACCAGCGCCGCTCCCACCTGGTGCGAGGCCAGTACCCAGCCGAAGACGATGGCGCTGTCCTGCCCGTAGTGCTCCCGGCACAGGGCGATGGTCGGCGGGACGGTCGCCACCCAGTCGAGCCCGTAGAAGACGATGAAGAACACCATCGGCGGATGCACCGTCGGCGCCAGCAGCACCGGCAGGAACAACAGCGAGATCCCGCGCAGGGCGTAGTACACCGCCAGCAGGCGGCGCGCCTCGAACCGGTCGGTGAACCAGCCCGAGGCGATGGTGCCGAGCACGTCGAACACGCCGATCACCGCGAGCAGCCCCGCGGCGGCCGTCACCGGCATGCCGTGGTCGTGCGCGGCCGGGGTGAAGTGGGTGCGGACGAGGCCGTTCGTGGAGGCCCCGCAGATCGCGAAGGTGCCCGCCAGCAGCCAGAACGGTCCCGTCCGCGCCGCCCGGAGGAGCACGGCCACGGCCCGCCGGGCCGCCCCCCGCACGGGCGCGGGCCGGGGCTCGTACGCGCCCCCGTACGGGGCGAGGCCCACGTCGGCCGGGTGGTCGCGCAGCAGCAGCCAGACGAAGGGCACGACGGACAGGGCCGCCAGCGCCACGGTCACCGACGCCGGACGCCAGCCGTGGCGCTCGACCAGCCAGGACAGCAGGGGCAGGAAGATCAGCTGCCCGGAGGCGCCGGCGGCCGTGAGCACGCCGGTGACGAGCCCGCGCCGGGCGGTGAACCAGCGGTTGGTCACCGTCGCCGCGAAGGCCAGGGCCATCGAACCGCTGCCCAGGCCCACGAGCACGCCCCAGAACAGCACCAGCTGCCATGCGGCGGTCATCCACACCGTGGCCAGCGAGCCGCCGGCGATGACGGTCAGGGCGGTCGCGACGACCTTGCGGATGCCGAAACGGTCCATCAGGGCGGCGGCGAAGGGGGCGGTCAGTCCGTAGAGGGCGAGGTTGACCGAGACGGCGAAGCCGATCGTGCCGCGCGACCAGCCGAACTCCTCGTGCAGCGGCTCGATGAGCAGTCCGGGGAGGGAAGCGAAGGCCGCGGCGCCGATGATCGTCACGAAGGCGACGGCCGCGGCGAACCAGGCCCGGTGGACACGGCCGGGCGGGCGGGGGGCGGGAAGGGCGGTGTCGCGGGGGCGGGAGGCGGGAGCTGTCTTCGTCACCCGGACAGCATCCGGGGGGCGGGGGACCGCAGGACAGTGGCCTGACCGACACGCTTCGATACGATCGGGCCATGGCCGCTGCCGCTAGCCCCGCCCCCGTCCCGCACCGTGTGGTGGTCCTCGCCCTCGCAGGGCTGCTCCCCTTCGAGCTCGGCATCCCGCACCGGATCTTCGGCCGCGCCAAGGACCCCGCCGGGCGCCCCCTGTACGAGATCCTGACGTGCGCCCTCGCCCCCGGGCCGGTCCGGACGGACGCCGACTTCGCCATCGACGTCGAGCACGGCCCGGAGCTGCTCGCCACGGCCGGCACCGTGGTGGTGCCCGCCTCGTACGAGCTGGGGCCGGTCTACGACGAGGGCCGGCTGACGGAAGGGCTCGCGGCGGCCCTCGCCCACATCCGGCCCGGGACCCGGCTCGTCTCCATCTGCACGGGCGGCTACGTCCTGGCCGCCGCCGGCTACCTGGACGGCCGTCCGGCCACCACCCACTGGGCCGCCGCCGAGCACTTCCAGCGGCTGTTCCCGGCCGTACGGGTCGACGCGGGCGTGCTCTACACCGACGACGGGGACGTGCTGACCTCCGCCGGGGTGGCCGCCGGCATCGACCTGTGCCTGCACGTCGTCCGCCGCGACCACGGCGTCGCCGTCGCCAACGAGGTGGCCCGGCGGACCGTCGTGCCGCCCCACCGGCAGGGCGGGCAGGCGCAGTTCATCGACCGGCCCGTGCCCGAGCCGCAGCAGACCAGCACCACGGCGGCGCGGGCCTGGGTGCTGGACCGGCTGCACGAGCCGCTGCGGCTGAGCGACCTGGCCCGGCAGGAGTCCGTGTCGGTGCGGACCTTCACGCGCCGGTTCCGCCAGGAGGCGGGGGTCAGCCCGGGGGAGTGGATCACCGGGCAGCGGGTGGAGCGGGCGCGGCAGCTGCTGGAGCGGACGGAGCTGCCGATGGAGGCGGTGGCCCGGGAGGCGGGCTTCGGTACGGCGCAGTCGCTGCGCAAGCACGTCCAGGCGGCGCTGGGCGTGAGCCCGACGGCCTACCGGAGGGCGTTCCGCGCGACGGGGCGCACCGCCGGCCGCGCCTGACGGGCGGGCCGGCGGGCGGTGGCGCGGTCGCCGGCCGGCTCGGAGCGGTCACGCTGCCTCCCCCCGCGTACGCCCGGCCGGGTGGGTGCCGGGCGGCCCTCACCCGGCGCCGGGGGGCTCCGCGTGCCGGGCCGTGCGCGGGGCTGGTCGGCGGGGCGGACGGGATCGGGGAGAATGGCCCGTATGAGCGATCGTTCCCCCGAGCCCACCGCCCCGCACCGCGCGGGCTTCGCCTGCTTCGTCGGCCGCCCCAACGCGGGGAAGTCGACCCTGACCAACGCGCTCGTGGGTACCAAGGTCGCGATCACCTCGAACCGGCCCCAGACCACCCGCCACACCGTCCGCGGCATCGTCCACCGCCCCGACGCCCAGCTGGTGCTGGTGGACACCCCCGGTCTGCACAAGCCGCGCACCCTGCTCGGCGAGCGGCTCAACGACGTGGTGCGTGCCACCTGGTCCGAGGTCGACGTCATCGGCTTCTGCCTGCCCGCCGACCAGAAGCTCGGGCCGGGTGACAAGTTCATCGCCAAGGAGCTCGCGGGGATCAAGAAGACCCCCAAGATCGCCATCGTCACCAAGACCGACCTGGTCGAGTCCAAGCAGCTGGCCGAGCAGCTCATCGCGATCCAGCAGCTCGGCACCGAGCTCGGTATCGAGTGGGCCGAGATCGTCCCCGTGTCGGCGGTCGGCGACCAGCAGGTCCAGCTGCTCGCGGACCTGATCGCGCCGATGCTGCCGGAGAGCCCCCCGCTCTACCCCGAGGGCGACCTCACCGACGAGCCCGAGATGGTGATGGTCGCGGAGCTGATCCGCGAGGCCGCGCTGGAGGGCGTACGGGACGAGCTCCCGCACTCCATCGCCGTGGTCGTCGAGGAGATGATCCCGCGGGAGAACCGCCCGGCGGACCGGCCGCTGCTGGACATCCACGCCAACGTCTACATCGAGCGGCCCAGCCAGAAGGGCATCATCATCGGCCCCAAGGGCTCCCGCCTGAAGGAGGTCGGCATGAAGTCGCGCAAGCACATCGAGGCGCTGCTCGGCACGCCGGTCTTCCTCGACCTGCACGTGAAGGTCGCCAAGGACTGGCAGCGCGACCCCAAGCAGCTGCGCAAGCTCGGCTTCTGATCCCCCTCGGGTGATCCCGGTCAGGGCAGGCGGCGCAGCGTGAGCGTGTTGTCGTAGCCGTGCCCGGGCCGCTCGGCCTCCGCGCCGGTCCGCTCGTGCTCGGCGCAGACCAGCACCTCCCAGCCCTCCTCGGGCAGCTCCAGGGCGGCCAGCACCTCCTCGGGGGTGGGAAAGTGCAGCTCCGGGTGCGGGTTCTGCGCGCCCGGCGCCGGGCCGCCGTGCCCGGCCACCAGCAGGATCCCGCCCGGGGCGACCGCCGCCGCGGCCCTGCGCAGGATGCGCTCGCGGGGCATCTCGCCCGGGCTGTGCAGGAAGCAGGCCGAGACCAGGTCGAACTCCCCGGCGGGGAAGGACTCCCCGAGGTCGTGGCGTTCGAAGACGATCCGGTCCGCCAGCCCCGCCTCGGCCGCGTGCCCGGCCGCCCGTTCCAGGGCCACGGGCGAGATGTCGGTACCGGTCACCCGCCAGCCCCGTCCGGCCAGCCAGACGGCGTCGGCGCCCTCGCCGCAGCCGAGGTCCAGCGCCCGGCCGGGGGTGAGGCCGGCGGCTTCCCGGACCAGGACGGAGTTGGGCCGTCCGCTCCAGATCCGCTCGCTCTCGCGGTAACGGGAGTCCCAGAAAGCCTGGCCGGTCGCGTCGGCGCTGTGGCCCTGGTGGCTGTGGTGGTCGTGGGAGGTGCTGGGCACAGGGGCTCCTCGGTCGGTGCCGGTACGGACACCGCCGATGCTCCGCCCCGCCCCGGTACCGCGCCAAACCTTCTTGCCGTTTCCGCAAAAAGACCCCGCGCGGGGAGGGGCTGGTTTCGGCCACCCGTGCGAGTGCGGCGGGCACCTCCGGTACCCGCCGCCCCTCCAGCCCCGTGGGCCCCTAGGCCCCTTCCTTCAGCACCCGCGTGATCAGGCTGCGCTGGGCGTCCGTGAGGTGGGGGTCGTGGCAGGACACCGTGCGGCCGTCCACCGTGATGCGGTAGGCGAAGCCGTCCCGGACCCCGCCCGGGCCCGGGGCGGCCCGGGGGTGGGGACGCAGCGCCCGCAGGGCCAGGGCCTGCCACTCCTGCGCGTCGGGCAGGTCCGAGGTGTCCACCTCGGCCCGGCGCTCGATCCCCGCGAATCCGCCCGTCCGCACCACTTCGATCCTCATGCCCGCATTCCTACCCCAGGCCCACCGCCGCCCAGCCCTTCTGGAGGGCCCGGTGCTCGGCGCCGCCCTCCCCGTACCGGGCCACGGCCGCCGCCACCGACAGCCGGGCGAACTCCTTGAAGTCCGCCCCGGACGTCAGCTGCCCGCCGGTCAGGGTGTCGTACCAGATCTGCCCGGCCCGCTCCCACGCCTTGCCGCCCAGCTCGGTCGCCACGAGGTAGAAGGCGTGGTTGGGAATGCCGGAGTTGATGTGGACGCCCCCGTTGTCGCGGGAGGTGGTCACGTAGCCGTCCATCGTCGCCGGCTGGGGGTCCTTGCCGAGCTCGTCGTCGTCGTACGCCGTCCCCGGCGCCTTCATCGAGCGCAGCGCGACCCCGGTGACGTTCGGGCCGAGCAGTCCGGCCCCGATGAGCCAGTCCGCCTGGTCCGCCGTCTGTCCGAGCGAGTACTGCTTGATCAGGGAGCCGAAGACGTCCGACATGGACTCGTTGAGGGCGCCGGACTGGCCGTGGTAGTCGAGGTTGGCCGTGTACTGGGTGACCCCGTGGGTCAGCTCGTGCCCGATGACGTCCACCGACACCGTGAAGTCGAGGAACAGGTCGCCGTCCCCGTCGCCGAAGACCATCTGCTGGCCGTCCCAGAAGGCGTTGTTGTAGTCCTCGCCGTAATGCACGCTCGCGTCCAGCGGCAGCCCGGAGCCGTCGATCGAGCGCCGGCCGAAGCCCTTGAGGAAGAGCTCGTACGTGGCTCCGAGCCCGGCGTACGCGCGGTTGACGGGGGCGTCCTGGGAGGCGTCGGCCCCCTCCGCCCGGACCTTCCTGCCCGGCAGCCGGGTGTGGTGCTGGGCGTCGTAGATCGTGCGGCGCGGCCCGTCGGCGGCCGGGGTGTCCCCCTCAGCCGGGGCGATCCCGCGGACGGCGCTGATCCGGCGCCGGGTGCGCAGGAGGGCGTCAGTCTCCAGGGTGCGCTGGGCGGCGTCGGCCCGGGCGGGGTCGGCGGAGCGGGCGGCCTTGTCCAGCAGGTGCGGCGGGACCACGGTGCAGAAGACCGGGTGGCGGGGGGTGTGACCAGGGGTGAGGAAGGCGTCCATGCCGGAAATGTGGCAGTGGGTGATGCCGGTGTCACTAGCGGCGAGCGTGATTCATTCGGTTGTCTCAAAGACGGCGCGCCGTGTTGACGGATCCGCCGGACCTTGGCGGAGGAAAGGCGTTTCGGGTCACAAAGGGTATAAATCGGGCACGCGGGTCTTGCATACTGAAACAGGTCCTCGCGATACGGCGCGGCTCGGCTAGGCTCGGCCCATCATGCGTTTCGGGCTGCTTCTCCTTAGCTGCCGCGGCGAGGGTCTGTAGTCGTAGGCCGGCCCCCTCCCCGCGGAGTTTGGTGTTGCGGTTTTCACTACCGCCGTCGGCCGTTCAGCGAACTACACGCGGACACGCGAGGAGCCCCACGCCATGAGTCAGCACACTTTCGCCGGTCGCCCCACGCCCATCACGAACGCGACCCACACCCAGAAGCCCTCCGGGATGCCGGTCCACAAGTACGGCGTGTACGAGCAGGTGGACATCCCGGACCGCACCTGGCCCGACGCCCGCATCACCAAGGCTCCGCGCTGGCTCTCCACCGACCTGCGCGACGGCAACCAGTCGCTGATCGACCCGATGACCCCCGCCCGCAAGCGCGAGATGTTCGACCTGCTGGTGCGCATGGGCTACAAGGAGATCGAGGTCGGCTTCCCCTCCTCCGGCGAGACCGACTTCGCCTTCGTGCGCTCCATCATCGAAGAGGGCGCGATCCCGGACGACGTCACCATCTCCGTACTGACCCAGGCCCGCGAGGACCTGATCGAGCGGACCGTGGAGTCCCTGGTCGGCGCCAGGCGCGCCACCGTCCACCTGTACAACGCGACCGCCCCGACCTTCCGCCGGGTCGTCTTCCGCGGCTCCAAGGAGCAGATCAAGCAGATCGCCGTCGACGGCACCCGCCTGGTCATGGAGTACGCCGAGAAGCTGCTGGGCCCCGAGACCGTCTTCGGCTACCAGTACAGCCCGGAGATCTTCACCGACACCGAGCTGGACTTCGCCCTGGAGGTCTGCGAGGCCGTCTGCGACGTCTGGCAGCCCGGCCCCGGCCGCGAGATCATCCTGAACCTGCCCGCCACCGTGGAGCGCTCCACGCCCTCCACCCACGCGGACCGCTTCGAGTGGATGGCCCGCCACCTGACGCGCCGCGAGCACATCTGCATCTCCGTGCACCCGCACAACGACCGCGGCACCGCCGTCGCCGCCGCCGAGCTGGCCCTGATGGCCGGCGCCGACCGCATCGAGGGCTGCCTGTTCGGGCAGGGCGAGCGCACCGGCAACGTCGACCTGATCACCCTGGGCATGAACCTGTTCTCCCAGGGCGTCGACCCGCAGATCGACTTCTCGCAGATCGACGAGATCCGCCGCACCAGCGAGTACTGCAACCAGATGGAGGTCCACCCGCGCCACCCCTACGCGGGCGACCTGGTCTACACCGCCTTCTCCGGCTCCCACCAGGACGCCATCAAGAAGGGCTTCGACGCCATGGAGGCCGACGCGGCCGCCCAGGGCAAGACCGTCGACGAGATCGAATGGGCCGTCCCGTACCTGCCGATCGACCCCAAGGACGTCGGCCGCTCCTACGAGGCGATCATCCGGGTCAACTCCCAGTCGGGCAAGGGCGGCATCGCCTACGTCCTGAAGAACGACCACAAGCTGGACCTGCCGCGCCGCATGCAGATCGAGTTCTCGCGGATCATCCAGGCCAAGACCGACGCCGAGGGCGGCGAGATCACCCCGAAGGCCATCTGGGAGGTCTTCTCGGACGAGTACCTGCCCAACCCCGAGAACCCCTGGGGCCGCATCCAGCTGCGCTCCGGCTCCACCACCACCGACAAGGACGGCACCGACACGCTGACCGTCGAAGCCGTCGTGGACGGGGTCGAGACGGTCCTGAACGGCACCGGCAACGGCCCGATCTCGGCCTTCTTCGACGCGCTGGCCGGCATCGGCGTGGACGCCCGCCTGCTGGACTACACCGAGCACACGATGAGCGAGGGCGCCTCCGCCGTCGCCGCCTCGTACATCGAGTGCGCCATCGACGGCCGGGTCCTGTGGGGCATCGGCATCGACGCCAACACCACCCGTGCCTCCCTGAAGGCGGTCATCTCCGCCGTCAACCGCGCGGGCCGCTGAACCACCCCCGGGGCGACCCCGCCCCTCCGGCCGGAGGAGCGGGGTCGCGCCGTGTCCGGGGCCGCTACGGGCCCCTTCGGCCGGGGGCGCAGATCGGCCAAGTGCGCCCCCGGGCGCAGGTTGTCTTGTCGCACGGCTGACGCACACTCACCGATGTGGCTAACATCACGCGAACCCGGCGTCGTTGCCGGGCGGGGCCCCTCCCGTGTCCGAAGGACCACGGGGGAGTTACGGAGGTGCGACGTGCTGCCAGTTCGGGGTGGGGACGGCCGGAAGCTGACGCTGTGGGGCATTCGTACCAGCTGGAACACCGTGGGCGACGGGGAGTTCTTCTGCCCCGGCTGCGGAGGTGACCGCAACTACCGCCGGCGCACCGGCCGCCGCCGGTTCACCGTGCTCGGCCTGCCGCTGCTCCCGCGCGGGGAGGCCGGACCCGTCGTCGAGTGCCAGGCGTGCCGGCAGCGTTTCGGCACCGAGGTGCTGGACCACCTCACCACCACCCGCTTCTCCTCGCTCCTGCGCGACGCCGTGCACACCGTGACGCTGGCCGTGCTTGCCGCCGGTGGAACCTCCTCCCGCAGCGCCGTGGAGGCCGCCGTGTCGGCCGTACGCGGCGCCGGCTTCCAGGACTGCACCGGGGAGCAGCTGGAGTCCCTGGTGGACGCGCTGGCCACCGACGAGGGCCGGCTGGGCCTGTACGACGGGCCCGAGTGCTGCGGGGCGGCGCTGTCCATCGAGCTGCACGAGGCGCTGGAGCCGCTCGCCGCGCACCTGGCCGCCCCCGGCCGCGCCTCGATCCTGCTCCAGGGCGCCCGGATCGCCCTGGCGGACGGTGCCTACATCCCGGCCGAGCGCGAGGTGCTCGCCACTGTGGGCGCGGCGCTGCGCATGGGCTCGGAGGAGGTGGCCGGACTCCTGTCGGCGGTGCGCGCGCCCTGAGGGGCGGTCCCGTCCGCGGAGCCGGGGCGGGGCCGGTGCCGCCGTGGAGCGGGGGACAATGGGTCCATGAGTCTGTTCCGCGACGACGGCATCGTGCTGCGCACCCAGAAGCTGGGTGAGGCGGACCGCATCATCACGCTGCTCACCCGCGGCCACGGCCGCGTCCGGGCCGTCGCCCGCGGAGTACGGCGTACGAAGTCCAAGTTCGGCGCCCGGCTGGAACCTTTCTCCCACGCCGACGTGCAGTTCTTCGCCCGGGGCAGCGAGCTGATCGGCCGCAGCCTGCCGCTGTGCACCCAGACCGAGATCATCGCCCCGTACGGCAACGGCATCGTCACCGACTACGCCCGCTACACCGCCGGCACCGCGATGCTGGAGACCGCCGAACGCTTCACCGAGAACGAGGGCGAGCCCGCCGTCCAGCAGTACCTGCTGCTGGTCGGCGCCCTGCGCACCCTCGCGCGCGGGGAGCACGAGCCGCACCTGGTCCTCGACGCCTTCCTGCTGCGCTCCCTCGCCGTCAACGGCTACGCGCCCAGCTTCGAGGACTGCGCGAAATGCGGGATCCACGGACCCAACCGGCACTTCTCCGTCGGCGCCGGCGGGGTCGTGTGCGGCGACTGCCGGGTCCCCGGAAGCGTCGTACCATCTGCTGAGGCCATCGGGCTGCTCAGCGCCCTGCTGACGGGGGACTGGCCGACGGCCGACGCGGCGGAGCCGCGGTACGTGCGCGAGGGGAGCGGACTCGTCTCCGCCTATCTGCACTGGCATCTGGAGCGCGGACTGCGTTCCTTGCGTTACGTCGAGAAGTAACCGAGATCGGAGACCGAAGCGCCATGGCAGTACGCGGATTCCTGGGACGCTCCCGCCGCGAGTACATGCTCCCCGAACCGCACCCGACCGGCGCCCGTCCGCCGAAGATCCCGGGCGAGCTGGTGCCGGAGCACGTCGCGATCGTGATGGACGGCAACGGCCGCTGGGCCAAGGAGCGGGGTCTGCCGCGCACCGAGGGCCACAAGGTCGGCGCCGAGCGCGTCCTGGACGTCCTCCAGGGGGCGATCGAGATGGGCGTCAAGAACATCTCCCTGTACGCCTTCTCCACCGAGAACTGGAAGCGCTCGCCCGACGAGGTGCGCTTCCTGATGAACTTCAACCGCGACTTCATCCGCAAGACCCGCGACCAGCTCGACGCGCTCGGCATCCGGGTGCGCTGGGTGGGCCGTATGCCCAAGCTGTGGAAGTCCGTGGCCAAGGAGCTCCAGGTCGCCCAGGAGCAGACCAAGGACAACGACAAGCTGACGCTGTACTTCTGCATGAACTACGGCGGCCGCGCCGAGATCGCCGACGCCGCGCAGGCCCTCGCCGAGGACGTGAAGGCCGGGCGGCTGGACCCGTCGAAGGTCAACGAGAAGACCCTCGCCAAGTACCTCTACTACCCGGACATGCCGGACGTGGACCTGTTCCTGCGCCCCAGCGGCGAACAGCGCACCTCCAACTACCTGATCTGGCAGAGCGCCTACGCCGAGATGGTCTTCCAGGACGTGCTGTGGCCGGACTTCGACCGGATCCACCTGTGGGACGCCTGCATGGAGTACGCCCAGCGCGACCGCCGCTTCGGCGGCGCGGTCCCGAACCAGCCCGAGGGCTCCGGGAGCTGACCTTCGGGGACACGACGGCGCCGCCGGACCCCTGGGGGGGCCGGCGGCGCCGGTGCGTTCAGCCGTACTCGGGCGTACTCGGGCGTACTCCGGTGTACTCCGGTGTACGTATTCGACCGGATCCGGTCGGTGGACGACCGGATTCCGACCCTTTCCAGGACGGCCGGCTAGCCGGCGGCGGCGCAGTCCGCGCAGGTGCCGAAGATCTCCACGGTGTGGGCCACGTTCACGAAGCCGTGCTCGGCCGCGATGGACTCCGCCCACTTCTCCACCGCCGGGCCCTCCACCTCGACCGCCTTGCCGCACTTGCGGCAGACCAGGTGGTGGTGGTGATCGCCCGTGGAGCAGCGGCGGTAGACGGATTCCCCGTCGCTGGTGCGCAGCACGTCCACCTCGCCGGCGTCCGCCAGGGACTGGAGGGTGCGGTAGACGGTGGTCAGGCCGACGGAGTCGCCCCGGTGCTTGAGCATGTCGTGCAGCTCCTGGGCGCTGCGGAACTCGTCCACCTCGTCCAGCGCCGCCGCCACGGCGGCCCGCTGCCGGGTGGATCGCCCTCGTACTGGCGCGGCATTCGTCTCGCCAGGCGCAGTCGCCACCGGTTCCTCCTCGTTTCGGCCTCGCCTCATTGTGCCAGGCGGCCGGTCCTCCTAGACCTTCACGTCGTCCCGGGTGCAGACCTCCTCGGCGGCCCGGGCGGCCTTCGCACGGCGCCTGGCCAGGGGCGTGGCCAGGGCCGTCGTGGCCGCGAAGACGGCGATGGCGAGCAGCACGATCGTGGCGCCGGACGGCGCGTCCATGTAGTACGTGGCGGCCGTACCGCTCAGCGAGACCACCACACCGATCCCCATCGCCAGTGCCAGGGTCGCGGCGAAGCCGCGGGCGACCCGCTGGGCGGCCGCGACGGGGATCACCATCATGGCGCTGACCAGCAGCAGGCCCACGATGCGCATGGCCACGGTGACGGTGACGGCGGCGGTGACGGCCATCAGCAGGTTCAGGGCGCGCACCGGCAGGCCGGTGACGCGGGCGAACTCCTCGTCCTGGCTGATGGCGAACAGCTGGCGGCGCAGTCCGATGGTGACGGCGATGACGAAGGCGGCGAGGATCACCACGGCGGTGACGTCCTCGGGCGAGACGAAGCTGATCGAACCGAAGAGGTAGCTGCTCAGGTTGGCGGTGGAGCCCCCCGGAGCCAGGTTGATGATCATGACGCCGCCGGCCAGGCCGCCGTAGAACAGCATGGCGAGCGCGATGTCCCCGCTGGTCTTCCCGCGCGAACGGATCAGCTCCATGCCGACGGCGCCGACGACCGCGACGAGGGTCGCCATCCAGACCGGGCTGGTGTTGAGCAGGAAGCCCAGGGCCACACCGGTCATCGCGACGTGGCCGATGCCGTCGCCCATGACCGCCTGGCGGCGCTGGACCAGGTACGTGCCGATCGCCGGGGCGGTGATGCCGACCAGAGCGGCGGCGATCAGCGCCCGCTGCATGAAGGCTTGGTGCAGGATGTCCATCAGCTCAGCAGTCCCGTCCGCAGGGGCTCGGCGTCGTGCGCCGCGTGGGGGTGTACGTGGTCGTGGCCGGGGAGGGCGTGCTGCCCGACCGCCTCCGGCGGCGGTCCGTCGTGGACGACGCACCCGTCGCGCAGGACGACGGCCCGGCCGATCAGGGGCTCCAGGGGGCCCAGCTCGTGCAGGACGAGCAGGACGGTGGTGCCGGCGGCGACCTGCTCGCGCAGGGCGTTCGCGAGGACCTCCTGGTTGGCGAGGTCCACCCCCGCCATCGGCTCGTCCATGATCAGGAGCTCGGGTTCGACGGCCAGGGCCCGGGCTATGAGCACGCGCTGGTGCTGTCCGCCGGAGAGGGCGTTGACGGAGGCGTCGGCGTGGGCGTCCATGTCGACGAGCGCCAGGGCCCGCTCGACGGCGGCCCGGTCGGCCTTGCGCAGGATCCCGAAGCGGGTGCGGGCGAGGCGGCCGGAGGAGACGACCTCCCGGACGGTGGCCGGGACGCCGCTGGCGGCGGTGGTGCGCTGGGGGACGTACCCGATGCGCGGCCACTGGCGGAAGCGCTTGAAGTCGGTGCCGAAGAGGGACAGGGAGCCGCCGGTGAGGGGCACCTGGCCGACCACGGCGCGCACGGCCGTGGACTTGCCGGAGCCGTTGGCGCCGAGCAGGGCGACGACCTCGCCCCGGCGGACGGTGAGGTCGACCCCGCGCAGCACGGGCCGGGAGCCGAGCGAGGCGGTGGCCCCGCGCAGGGATATGACGGTCTGGTCGTCGTCCGCCGGTCGGGGCGTTGACTGCATGGCTCGCGCCTCCGTTGCTGCTGTCATCACTTGGTTCCCAGGGCCTTCTGGAGGTTCTTCAGGTTGGACCGCATGACCTCGAAGTAGTCGGCGCCCTGCGACCTGCCGGTGATGCCTTCGAGGGGGTCGAGGACGTCGGTGCGCAGGCCGGTGTCCCGGGCGAGGGTCTTGGCCGTCTTGTCGCTGGCCAGGGCCTCGAAGAATACGGTGGTGACCTTGTCCTTCTGCGCGACGGCCTGGAGTTCCTTCATCCGGGCCGGGCTGGGTTCGGCCTCGGGGTCGACGCCGGAGATGCCCTCCTGGTCGAGGCCGTAGCGCTCGGCGAGGTAGCCGAAGGCGGCGTGGGTGGTGATGAAGGTCCGGGAGGCCGTGTTCTTCAGGCCGTCCTTGAACTCCGTGTCGAGCGCGGCGAGTCCGGCCACCAGCGCGTCGGTGTTCTTCTTGTAGTCGGCCGCGTGGCCGGGGTCGGTCTTCTCCAGGGCGGCGCCGAAGCCCCGGGCGATCTCCGCGTACTTGACGGGGTCGAGCCAGACGTGGGGGTCCTCGCCCGCCTCCCCGTGGCCGTGGTCGTGGCCGTGGTCGTGGTCCTCGGCGGCGTGGTCGTGGTCCTCCTCGCCGGAGGTGCCGTGCGTCTCCAGCCTGGTGAGGGTGGTGGCGTCCACGACGTGCTTCACGCCGGACTGGGCTATGGCCTTGTCGACGGCGGGCTGGAGGCCCTTGAGGTAGAGGACCACGTCGGAGTCGCCGAGCTGTCCGGTCTGCCGGGGGGTGATGTCCAGGTCGTGCGGTTCGACGCCCGGCTTGGTCAGGGTCGTGACCTTCACGTGGTCCCCGCCGATCCTCTCGGCCAGGAACTGGAGGGGGTAGAACGACGCCGTCACGGCGAGCCTGTCGCCCTTGTCCGCACCCGCGGCACCGGCCCCGGAGCAGGCGGTCAGGGCCGTGGCGGTGAGGGCGACGGCCCCGGTGAGGGCGGCTGCGGGTATGAGGCGTCGTACGTTCATGACATCCATTTTCATCAAAAATGGAAACGGTTGTCAACAAGCCGGGCCGGGGGCCCGGAGGAGCATGCTGGAAGGGGGATACCGACTTGAAGTGGAGGGTGCGGGCGCCGGTAACCTAAAGCCTTCGCCGTTCGTCCTCGTAATGAAGAGAGCACCGTGGCCGCCGACAAGATCGAAACCATCGTCAGCCTGAGCAAGCGCCGTGGCTTCGTTTTCCCTTGCAGTGACATCTACGGCGGGTCCAGGGCTGCCTGGGACTACGGCCCGCTGGGTGTCGAGCTCAAGGAGAACATCAAGCGCCAGTGGTGGAAGGCGATGGTCACCGGGCGCGAGGACATCGTCGGTCTCGACTCCTCCGTGATCCTGGCCCCCGAGGTCTGGGTGGCGTCCGGCCATGTCGCCACCTTCTCGGACCCGCTGACCGAGTGCACCGCCTGCCACAAGCGTCACCGTGCCGACCACCTGGAAGAGGCGTACGAGGCCAAGCACGGCCGTCTGCCCGCCAACGGCCTCGCCGATGTCAACTGCCCCCACTGTGGCGTGAAGGGTCAGTTCACCGAGCCGAAGCAGTTCTCCGGCATGCTGGAGACCCACCTCGGCCCGACCCAGGACACCGGCTCGAAGGCGTACCTGCGCCCCGAGACCGCGCAGGGCATCTTCACCAACTTCGCCCACGTCCAGACCACCTCGCGCCGCAAGCCGCCGTTCGGCATCGCGCAGATGGGCAAGTCCTTCCGCAACGAGATCACCCCCGGCAACTTCATCTTCCGCACGCGCGAGTTCGAGCAGATGGAGATGGAGTTCTTCGTCAAGCCGGGCGAGGACGAGCAGTGGCAGGAGTACTGGATGCAGGAGCGGTGGAACTGGTACCGCGGCCTGGGCATGCGCGAGGAGAACATGCGCTGGTACGAGCACCCGAAGGAGAAGCTGTCCCACTACTCGAAGCGCACCGCCGACATCGAGTACCGCTTCAACTTCGGCGGCAGTGAGTTCTCCGAGCTGGAAGGCGTCGCCAACCGCACGGACTACGACCTCAAGGCCCACTCCGCCGCCTCCGGCCAGGACCTCACGTACTTCGACCAGGAGGCCGGCGAGCGCTACACCCCGTTCGTCATCGAGCCGGCGGCGGGCGTCAACCGCGCCATGCTCGCCTTCATGCTCGACGCGTACGTCGAGGACGAGGCCCCGAACGCCAAGGGCGTCATGGAGAAGCGCACCGTGATGCGCTTCGACCCGCGCCTGGCCCCGATCAAGGTCGCCGTCCTGCCGCTGTCCCGCAACCCGCAGCTGTCGCCGAAGGCCAAGGGCCTGGCCGCCGACCTGCGCAAGAACTGGAACATCGAGTTCGACGACGCGGGCGCCATCGGCCGCCGCTACCGCCGCCAGGACGAGATCGGTACGCCGTTCTGCGTCACCGTCGACTTCGACACCCTGGACGACAACGCGGTGACCGTGCGCGAGCGCGACACCATGAAGCAGGAGCGCGTCTCCCTGGACCAGATCCAGACCTACCTCGGCAGCCGCCTGCTGGGCTGCTAGTCCCCCGCTCCGAAAGCCGGTGGCCCGGTGCGCGATCCGCGCACCGGGCCACCGGTCTTTTCCCGCCTCCGCCGTGGTCAGGCAGCGGCCGCGGCGGTGGCAGCGGCGGCGGCCCGCCGCTCGCCCTCGGCCTTGGTGCGCTTGACGAAGCGGACCGTCCACAGGGCCAGGCCGCCGAGCGTCCCGTAGATCATGAAGGGGCTGAGGGTCACCATGGCCGAGGTGTCCAGGACGTACGACAGGACGATCCGGACCGCCGCCTCGACGAGGTAGACCACGCCCCAGACCAGGGTCATCCGGCGCTGGGCGGCGCGGAAGCCCTCGAAGCGCCACAGGCCGTTGTAGTAGGCCACGCCCTCCGGGGTGCCGTCGGTGCCGAACTTCCGGCCGAAGTAGAACATCAGCGGGCGCGGCGCGAGCAGCGTGGCCAGGCACAGGAGCCCGAACAGGCCGGTGACGGCGGAGTCCTTGACCAGCAGGGCCCGCGTGGAGTGGGCGCCGATGAGGGAGACGGCGGCGGTGATCGCCAGGAACACCAGGGTGACGAGGGCGAACTCGTCGAGCTTGCGCCGCCAGGCCACCATGATGGCGCTGTCGAGGACCGGCCAGGCGCCACTGACCAGCAGGGCCGACGCCTCGCTCCAGCCGTGGTCGTCGACGAGCGTGTTGTAGGTGAGGATCGGCGCGACCACGCTGAGCGCGATGGTCAGGGCCAGACCGATGAGGGCGGCTCTGCCGGAGCGTGCGGGAGGTGCGGACTGTGCGGGTGCCGTGGACAAGGTTCCCCCTGGAACGTGCTGAGTAGTGCGGTGAGGCGACCGTAAGGAGGTGTCGATGACATGTACAAGGCGACACGACTCAAAATGATCACCAAACCGCGCGGAGCAGCCCGTTCCGCTCATTCCGCCCAGCCGGCCGGGCACGGGGGCCGGTTCAGGCGCGCAGGCCCCTGATGATGAGCCCGACCACGGCCTCGAACTCCGTGGTGATCGTGGGGGAGTTCCAGTCCGCCACGTACTGCGGGTCATGGAAACGGCCGGTGGCGTCGAAGACGGCGCGCGCGGCGGCCGGCACATCGGAGGCGGCCAGGGTGCCGGCGGCGACGCCCTCGGCGATGATCCGGGTCAGCTGGCCGATCAGCTCCGTCAGGTGGGTGTCCACCACCCCGCTGTTCTCGCCGAGCAGCACCGTGTACGTCGCGAACAGCTCCGGGTCGTCGCCCGCCTTGTGGCGCTTGGCCTCGAAGAGCGCCTCCAGCCAGGACTCCAGCTTGGAGGGGGCGGGCTCGCCCGGGGCCGAGGCGATCCCCTCCAGCATGACCACGCTCTTGGCCAGCCACCGGTCGGTGACGGCCTCGCGCAGCGCCGCCTTCGACGGGAAGTGCCGGTAGACGCTGCCATGGCTGACACCCAGGGCGCGCGCCACATCCACCACGGTCGCCTTGGTGGGGCCGAAGCGGCGCAGCACCTCCTCGGTGGTTTCGAGGATGCGCTCGGGGGTCAGGGGCTCGGCAGCAGCGGAGGACATGGGTACGACCGTACCGCCAGCTCAGTGCTCGCTGTCGAGGTGGGCCATCTGCGCCGCCGGGTACCGTTCGCCGGACGCCGCCCCGGCCGGGACCGCCGCCTCGATGGCGGCCAGGTCGGCCTCGGTCAGCTCGACCCGCAGCGCCCCGAGGGCCTCGGTCAGCCGGTCCCGGCGGCGGGCACCCACCAGCGGCACGAGGTCGACGCCGCGGCGCGGGCCCTGGGCGAGCACCCAGGCGATCGCCGTCTGGGCGACGCTCACACCCTTCTCCCCGGCGACCTCGCGCAGCGCCTCCACCAGGTCGAGGTTGCGGTCGAGGTTCTCGCCCTGGAAGCGCGGGCTCATCCCCCGGAAGTCGCCGGGCGCGAGCGCCCGGTCGCGGCTGAAGTGCCCGCTGATCAGGCCCCTGGACAGCACCCCGTACGCCGTGACGCCTATGCCGAGCTCGCGGGCGGTGGGCAGGATCCGGTCCTCGATGCCCCGCGATATCAGCGAGTACTCGATCTGGAGGTCGGAGATCGGGGCCACCGCCGCGGCCCGGCGCAGGGTGTCCGCGCCGACCTCGGAGAGGCCGATGTGCCGGACGTGCCCCGCCTGGACGGCCTCGGCGATGGCGCCGACGGTCTCCTCGATCGGGACGTCCGGGTCGACGCGGGCGACCCGGTAGATGTCGATGTGGTCCCGGCCCAGCCGCTGGAGCGAGTAGGCCAGGAAGTTCTTGACGGCCTCGGGCCGCCCGTCGTACCCGGTGAACCCGCCCTCGACCGTCCGCAGGGCGCCGAACTTGACGCTGGTCAGCGCCCGCTCGCGGGCCTCGGCCGGGGCGGTGCGCAGGGCCTCGTTGATCAGCAGCTCGTTGTGGCCCATCCCGTAGAAGTCGCCGGTGTCCAGGAGCGTGTTCATGCCCTCGGGCGCGGCTTCCAGGAAGGCGTGGAGGGTCGCGAGGGACTCGGCCCGGTCGGCCTCGCCGTAGAGCGCGGACATGCCCATGCAGCCCAGCCCCAGCGGGAAGACGGACGGGCCGGTGGCCCCGAGCCGGCGGGCCGTGACGGCGGGTGCGGGGCCGGACGCGGGGACGGACGCGGGGACGGATGCGGAGGTGTTCTCATTCGTGGTCATGGAACGAGAATGGCATGACGGATGACAGATTTCAATATCTGTCATCCGTCAGGGTGGAGAGGGTGGGGAACGGGAACGACACGGGGCCGCCGACCGGTCAGCCCGCCGGAGCGGGCCCCGGAGCCGGGGGCAGCCCGCCGTCCATGCGCGGCCCGGAAGCCTGACCTGTGGAGGGCTGCTGAGCAGCGGGGGGCGAGGGCTCCAGGGCCTGCGCCGTCCGCAGGGCGGTGGCGTGGGCCCTCGGGCCGGTGGTGACGGCCCCGAGGATGAGGACCAGCACCGCGCAGCCGGTGATGATCCACCAGGCGGGCCGGGTCGCCGTGGCGAAGTCGGCTCCGCCCGCCGTCCCGGAGGCCAGCACCGCCCCGATCACCGCCACGCCCAGCGCCCCGCCGGTCTGCCGGCTGGTCGAGGCCACCGCGGCCGCCACCCCGGCCTGGGAGCGCGGCATCCCGGACACCGCCGTATTGGTGATCGGGGCGTTGACCAGGCCGAAGCCGATGCCGAAGAGCACGTACCCGGTGAACATCAGCGGCGTGGACGCCTCCGCCGAGAACGCGGCGAACAGCAGCCCGCTCACCCCCATGGCCACCCCGGACACCAGCAGCGAGGGCCGCGGCCCGTAACTGGCGACCAGCCGCCCCGACACCGGCGCGCACACGAAGGCGAACGCGGCCATGGGCAGCATGTGCAGCCCCGCGTCCAGGGCGTTCAGCCCCCGCACCTCCTGGAGGTAGAGGGTGGTCAGGAAGAGGAACCCCGACAGCGAGGCGAAGGTGCTCACCGCGATCACGGTCGCCCCGCTGAAGGGGGCGCTGCGGAAGAACCGCGGGTCGATCAGCGGATCCGTGCGCCGGGACTCGTAGAACAGCAGCCCGCCCAGCGCGGCCACCGCGGCCAGCGCGCACGCCAGGATCGGCGGCGCGCTCCACCCCTGCGCCGGCGCCTCGATGATCGCGTACGTCATACCGCCCAGCAGCACCACCACCAGCAGCTGCCCCACCGGATCCGGCCGGCGCGGTCGCTCGGAACGGGACTCCGGCACGAACCGCAGGGTCAGCGCCAGGGCGGCCAGGCCGACGGGCAGGTTGACCCAGAAGATGGACCGCCACCCCACCGAGTCCACCAGCAGCCCCCCGACCAGCGGCCCGGCGGCCATGGAGATACCGACCACCGCCCCCCACACGCCGATCGCGCGGGCCCGCTCCTTGGGGTCGGTGAAGGTGTTGGTGATGATCGACATGGCGACGGGGTTGAGCATCGCCCCGCCGACCGCCTGGACCATCCGGAAGACGATCAGCCAGTGCAGCCCGGGGGCCAGCGAGCACAGCACCGACCCGGCGGTGAACAGGGTCAGCCCCCAGGCGAAGACCCGGCGGCGCCCGATCCGGTCCGCCGTGGACCCGGCCAGTATCAGCAGCGAGGCGATGACCAGCGTGTACGCGTCGATGGTCCACTGCATCCCCGACACCGAGGCGCCGAACTCACGGCGCATCGCGGGCAGGGCCACGTTCAGGACCGTGTTGTCCAGGCTGACGATCAGCAGGCTCATGCAGCAGATCGCCAGGACGAGCAGACGGCGGCGCCGGCTCCCGTCATCCACGCCACTCATGTGATGCATACCGCCGAGCGTACGAATAAGCGGGGAACGGCGCTGCGGGACAATGGGGAAATGACCACGCTTCCCGCCCCCCTCGCGATCGGCCCGCACACCGTGCAGCCCCCGGTGGTGCTCGCGCCCATGGCCGGCATCACCAACGCCCCGTTCCGCACCCTCTGCCGCGAGTTCTCGGGCGGCAAGGGGCTGTTCGTGAGCGAGATGATCACGACGCGCGCCCTGGTCGAGCGCAACGAGAAGACCATGCAGCTGATCCACTTCGACGCGACCGAAAAGCCGCGGTCGATTCAGCTGTACGGGGTGGACCCCGTCACGGTCGGCAAGGCGGTCCGCATGATCGTCGAGGAGGACCGCGCCGACCACATCGACCTCAACTTCGGCTGCCCGGTACCCAAGGTCACCCGTAAGGGCGGCGGCTCGGCCCTGCCCTACAAGCGCCACCTGCTGCGCGCCATCCTCCGCGAGGCCGTCGCGGGCGCCGGGGACCTCCCGGTGACCATGAAGATGCGCAAGGGCATCGACGACGACCACCTCACCTACCTCGACGCCGGCCGGATCGCCGTCGAGGAGGGGGTCACCGCCATCGCCCTGCACGGCCGCACCACCGCCCAGCACTACGGCGGCACCGCCGACTGGGAGGCCATCGCCCGCCTCAAGGAGCACGTGCCGGAGATCCCGGTCCTCGGCAACGGCGACATCTGGTGCGCCGAGGACGCCCTGCGCATGGTCCGCGAGACCGGCTGCGACGGCGTCGTCGTCGGACGCGGCTGCCTGGGCCGGCCCTGGCTCTTCAACGACCTGGTGGCGGCCTTCGAGGGCCGCCCGGAGGACTTCCACAAGCCGACGCTGCGCGAGGTCAAGCGCACCATGCTGCGCCACGCGCAGCTGCTGGGGGAGTGGATCGGCGACGAGGCGCGCGGGGTGATCGACTTCCGTAAGCACGTGGCCTGGTACCTCAAGGGCTTCGCCGTCGGATCCGAGATGCGCGGCAAGCTGGCGGTCGTCTCCTCCCTGGCCGAGCTGGACGCTCATCTGAGCGAGCTGGACCTGGACCAGGCGTGGCCCGAGAGCGCGGACGGCCCGCGCGGCCGGACGTCCGGAAACAACCGGGTTGTCCTGCCCGATGGCTGGCTGAAGGATCCGTACGACTGTGCCGGTGTGAGCGAGGACGCGGAGCTGGACACGTCCGGAGGCTGACAAATCGCCCTGCGTGGCGCGTGATATACGCCACGCATGGGAGAGGTTTCGCTCAGATGAGCAGTTAAGTCACGGGTAAGACTTCCAAAGGGTGGCACTGGGTGCCACCCTTTGTGCGTTCAAGAGTTGAACGCAAATGTATCGATGATCGCTCATCCGAGCGGGATCAAGCGGTTTTCGAGCCGCCCTCCTTCGGGAGGTGAACGCTGTTCGTAGCTTCTCATTACCGACCGGTTACTTTCGATACGGTGGCGCACGGGTGGTTACGGCCCCATGACCGCCAAGTGGACGTACCGATAAGCCTTCGATCTGGGTATGTTCCTGGCCGTCAGGGCAGCCACCCGAGTCCTCGAGGAGTCGAGACCCGTGTCGGAAAACAAAGATCAGAAGTTCGTCTACGACTTCACCGAGGGCAACCGGGACCTCAAGGACCTTCTCGGCGGCAAGGGGGCCAACCTCGCCGAGATGACCAACCTGGGTCTCCCGGTCCCTCCCGGCTTCACCATCACCACCGAGGCGTGCAAGGTCTACCTGGAGAGCGGTACGGCTCCGGCCGCGCTGCGCGACGAGGTCAGCGCGCACCTCGCCGCCCTCGAGGCCAAGATGGGCAAGAAGCTCGGCCAGTCGGACGACCCGCTGCTGGTCTCCGTCCGCTCGGGCGCCAAGTTCTCCATGCCCGGCATGATGGACACGGTCCTCAACATCGGCCTCTCCGACGAGTCCGTGGTCGGTCTCGCCGCGCAGGCCGGCAACGAGCGCTTCGCCTGGGACTCCTACCGCCGCCTGATCCAGATGTTCGGCAAGACCGTCCTGGGTGTGGACGGCGAGCTCTTCGAGGACGCCCTCGACGAGGCCAAGGCCGCCAAGAAGGTCACCGTCGACACCGACCTCGACGCCGCCGACCTCAAGAAGCTGGTCAAGTCCTTCAAGAAGATCGTCGCGAAGGAGGCCGGCCGCGAGTTCCCCCAGGACGCCCGCGAGCAGCTCGACCTCGCCGTCGAGGCCGTCTTCAACTCCTGGAACACCGACCGCGCCAAGCTCTACCGCCGCCAGGAGCGCATCCCCGGCGACCTGGGCACCGCCGTCAACATCTGCTCCATGGTCTTCGGCAACCTCGGCCCCGACTCGGGCACCGGCGTCGCCTTCACCCGCGACCCGGCCAGCGGCCACCAGGGCGTCTACGGCGACTACCTGCAGAACGCCCAGGGCGAGGACGTCGTCGCGGGCATCCGCAACACCGTCCCGCTGGCGGACCTGGAGGCCATCGACAAGGCTTCCTACGACCAGCTCATGACGATCATGGAGACGCTGGAGACCCACTACAAGGATCTCTGCGACATCGAGTTCACCATCGAGCGCGGCCAGCTGTGGATGCTCCAGACCCGCGTCGGCAAGCGCACCGCCGGCGCCGCCTTCCGCATCGCCACCCAGCTCGTGGACCAGGGCCTGATCGACGAGGCCGAGGCGCTCCAGCGCGTCACCGGCGCCCAGCTGGCGCAGCTGATGTTCCCCCGCTTCGACGAGAGCGCCAAGGCCGAGCTGCTCGGCCGCGGTATCGCCGCCTCCCCGGGCGCGGCCGTCGGCAAGGCCGTCTTCGACTCGTACACGGCCGTCAAGTGGTCCCGCTCCGGCGAGAAGGTCATCCTGATCCGCCGTGAGACCAACCCCGACGACCTGGACGGCATGATCGCCTCCGAGGGCATCCTGACCTCGCGCGGCGGCAAGACCTCGCACGCCGCCGTCGTCGCCCGCGGCATGGGCAAGACCTGCGTCTGCGGTGCCGAGGAGCTCGACGTCGACACCAAGCGCCGCCGGATGACGGTCGGCGGGAAGGTCATCGAGGAGGGCGACGTCGTCTCCATCGACGGCTCGACCGGCAAGGTCTACCTCGGCGAGGTACCCGTCGTACCGTCCCCCGTGGTCGAGTACTTCGAGGGCCGGATGCACGCCGGTGCGGACGACGCCGACGAGCTCGTCGGCGCGGTCCACCGGATCATGGCCTACGCGGACCGCGTCCGGCGCCTGCGGGTGCGCGCCAACGCCGACAACGCCGAGGACGCGCTGCGCGCCCGCCGCTTCGGCGCCCAGGGCATCGGCCTGTGCCGCACCGAGCACATGTTCCTCGGCGAGCGCCGCGAGATGGTCGAGCGCCTGATCCTCGCGGACACCGACTCCGAGCGCGAGGAGGCACTCAGTGCCCTCCTGCCGCTCCAGAAGAAGGACTTCGTCGAGCTGTTCGAGGCGATGGACGGCCTGCCCGTCACCGTCCGCCTCCTGGACCCGCCGCTGCACGAGTTCCTGCCCGACATCACCGAGCTGTCGGTGCGCGTCGCCCTCGCCGAGTCCCGCAAGGACGCCAACGAGAACGACCTGCGCCTGCTCCAGGCCGTGCACAAGCTGCACGAGCAGAACCCGATGCTGGGTCTGCGCGGTGTCCGCCTCGGCCTGGTCATCCCCGGTCTGTTCGCCATGCAGGTCCGGGCGATCGCCGAGGCCGCCGCCGAGCGCAAGAACGCCAAGGGCGACCCGCGCGCCGAGATCATGGTCCCGCTCGTGGGCACCGTCCAGGAGCTGGAGATCGTCCGCGAGGAGGCCGACGCGATCATCGCCGAGGTCGAGGCCGCCACCGGCACCAGCCTCAAGCTGAGCATCGGCACGATGATCGAGCTGCCGCGCGCCGCCCTGACCGCCGGCCAGATCGCCGAGGCCGCGCAGTTCTTCTCCTTCGGCACGAACGACCTGACCCAGACGGTGTGGGGCTTCTCCCGCGACGACGTCGAGGCCAGCTTCTTCACCGCCTACCTGGAGAAGGGCATCTTCGGGGTCTCGCCCTTCGAGACCATCGACAAGGACGGCGTCGGCTCCCTCGTGCGCCACGCGGTCAAGCAGGGCCGGGCCACCCGCCCCGACCTCAAGCTCGGCGTCTGCGGTGAGCACGGCGGCGACCCGGAGTCGGTGCACTTCTTCCACGAGGTCGGTCTCGACTACGTCTCCTGCTCGCCGTTCCGGATCCCGGTGGCGCGCCTGGAGGCCGGCCGCGCGGCCGCCGAGTCCAAGGGCTCCGACAGCCGCTGACCCCGGCTCCACATACAGCGCCCGCCCCCGGTTCCCTGACTGCCGGGGGCGGGCGCTCCCGGCTATTCGCGGGGCGCCCCAGGCGCCACCGGCCCGGCTTGGGGAAATATTCAACGAAGTCATTACGGCGCCAGGCGGCGGACGGATCCCCACCCGTCCGCCGCCTGCCGCCTATCCGCCAGGCACGTCGGCGCTTCCCGGTGCGACCGACCGCCAGGCCCCGCAAAGCCCCCCACGGCCTTCACGGAGCGTTTCGGTCGCGCCGGAGTGTGCCTGGCGGAGTACAGGATTTCGCTTGTCACGCCCCCGCCGAAAGGGGTTTCAACTGTGGCCGAAAGGGCGTGGTGACCACGTGTGACGGCATGCATACTCGTGGGGCGGGGGGATTGCGGTTGCACAGGTGGGGGTTCGGTGCTGCGTATCCATTTCACTGGAGTGGACCTGGCACGCGTACGGATGGCAGGGCGTCCCGATGCGTTGTGGGAAACGATTCTTAGTTTTCATCGCTTAAGAGACCGGCGTGACGCCCGGCTGTTCGGCGAATGGCGTACGGAAGCCCGGAGCCGGTTGAATGGTGAAACAAGGCTGCTGAGCGCGCTCATACCGGCCCGGGGCTATTTCCCCGATTTCCTGACCCCCTCCGAGGGGCAGTACGGGTGGGACGTCGGCCTCGACGCCCTGCGCGGGCTGCGCGCGGACCGGCTGCGCCACGAGCTCTCCCTCGTGGGCGCGGGCGCCGCCGCGGGCTTCGGCGCGGCCTTCGGGACCCCGCCGCCGACCCGGCTGCGGGAGTTCATGGACGGCGGCACCAAGCACCTGCCCCGGCTGCTGGGCGAGCTGCGCGGCTACCACCGGGCGGCCGTGGAACCGTACTGGACCCACATCCAGGCCCAGATCGAGGCCGAGCGGGCCGCACGCGGCCGCGCCCTCCTGGACGGGGGCGCGGACGAGCTGCTGGCCTCGCTGCCGCCGATGCTGCGCTGGCGGGCCCCGGTGCTGGAGTGCGAGTACCCGGTGGACCGGGACGTACGGCTGCGGGGGCGCGGGCTGCTGCTCCAGCCGTCGTTCTTCTGCCGGCGCACCGCGGTGACCCTCCACGATCCGGAGCTGCCGCCCGTGCTGGTCTACCCGGCCGCCGCCCAGCTGGCCGGCTCCTCCGCCGGCGGGGAGTCCGCCCGGCCGGCGGAGGAGCAGCGCCAGCGCACCCTGGGCAAGCTGGTGGGCCACACCCGCTCCGTGGTGCTGCGGGCCATCGGCGACGGGGCCACCACCAGCGAACTGGCCCGCCGCGCCGGGGTCTCCCTGGCCTCGGCGAGCCAGCACGCCTGCGTGATGCGCGAGGCGGGCCTGGTGACCACCCTGCGCCACGGCAACGCGGTCCTGCACACGGTGACCCCGCTGGGCGCGGCCCTCCTCAAGGGCGGTGCGGTGGTCTCCTGAAGGATCGGTTCACCTGAAGCGGCGGCGGCCCTCTCCGGCCGCCGCCGCTCGCGGACCGAAAAAATCCCGCGCACGCCGATGAGTTCCGGCGCGGCCCCCGGTCTACCTCTCGACAGCAACGAACGGAGCACGCGCACCGCGCGCCACGCCCCAGCAGAGAGAAGAGACACCCGGATGTCCTCCACCATGATCTTCGTCAACCTGCCCGTCAGCGACCTGGAGGCCACCAAGGCGTTCTGGGGCAAGCTCGGCTACTCCTTCAACGCCCAGTTCACCGACGAGAACTGCGCCTCCATGCCCATCACCGAGTCCATCGTCGCGATGTTCCTGACCCAGGCCCGCTACAAGGACTTCACCCACAAGGCCATCGCGGACGCGCGGACCACCTCCGAGGTGCTGCTCTGCCTCAGCGCCGAGAGCCGCGCCGCCGTGGACGAGCTCGTCGACGGGGCCCTGGCGGCCGGGGCCACCGAGCCCCGCCCCGCCCAGGACCACGGCGTCATGTACGGCCGGGCCTTCGACGACCTCGACGGCCACACCTGGGAGATCATGTGGATGGACCCGTCGGTCGTCCAGGGCTGACCGGACGGCTCAGGAGGTGGCGGCGGTCCGCACCGGGTAGGTCCGGACCGCCACCTCCTCGTCGTCCAGGCAGCGCCCCGACTCCAGGTCGAAACGCTGCTTCAGCAGCGGCGAGGCCACGAACGCCCGCCCCGACGACCAGCCCACCAGCCCGCGCGAGAGCACGTGCGCACCGGTGAAGGGGTCCTGGTTGCCGATCGCGTACGGGCGCCCCGTGCGGTCGACGAACACCGCGGCCTGGGTGCCGTCCGGCAGCAGGGCCGCCACCCCGCGCCCGGGGGTGAGCGAGTCCAGCTCGCACACCGTCAGCCAGCCTTCGTCCACCCGCAGTTCGAGCGTCATCGGACAGGACCTCCTATGGTCAGGACGGCCAGGTCGGGCTTGACCTGGTCGCGTTCGGGGACGAACCTCACGGTCGGGTCGGGGGCGCCCGGCGCGTTCACGAAGGACACGAACCGCCGCAGCCGCTCGGGGTCCTGGAGCGTCTCGGCCCACTCGTCGCGGTAGTGCGCCACGTGCTCGGCCATCAGCGACTCCAGCTCCGCGCACAGCCCGAGCGAGTCGTGCACCACCACGTCCCGCAGGTGGTCCAGGCCCCCCTCCAGCCGCTCCAGCCAGGTGGAGGTGCGCTCCAGCCGGTCGGCGGTGCGGATGTAGAACATCAGGAACCGGTCGATGAGCCGCACCAGTTCGGCGTCGGACAGGTCCTGCGCGAGCAGGTCCGCGTGGCGCGGGACCGCCCCGCCGTTGCCGCCGACGTAGAGGTTCCAGCCGTTGGCCGTCGCGATGACGCCGAAGTCCTTGCTCTGCGCCTCCGCGCACTCGCGGGTGCAGCCGGACACCGCCGACTTCAGTTTGTGCGGGGCGCGCAGGCCCCGGTAGCGCAGCTCCAGGCCGATGGCCATCCGTACGCTGTCCTGGACCCCGTAGCGGCACCAGGTCTGCCCCACGCAGGACTTCACCGTCCGCAGCGCCTTCCCGTACGCGTGCCCGGACTCGAAGCCGGCCTCGACCAGCCGCGCCCAGATCGCCGGCAGCTGGTCCACGCGCGCCCCGAACAGGTCGATGCGCTGCCCGCCGGTGATCTTCGTGTAGAGGCCGAAGTCACGGGCCACCTCGCCGATGACGATCAGCTTCTCCGGGGTGATCTCCCCGCCCGGGATGCGCGGGACGACGGAGTACGAGCCGTTGCGCTGGAGGTTTGCCAGGAAGTGGTCGTTGGTGTCCTGGAGGGCGGCCTGCTCCCCGTCCAGGACGTAGCCGCTGGCGCCGACGGCGGGGGCGAGGGAGGCGATGATCGAGCCGACGGCGGGCTTGCAGACCTCGCAGCCCTCGCCGCCCCGGGCCTGAGGCCGGCCGTGGCCGTCGAGGAGCTCCCGGAAGGAGGCCAGGCGCCGGGTGCGGACGATCTCGTACAGCTCCGCGCGGGTGTACGGGAAGCAGCCGCACAGCCCCGGGTCGGCGGCGGGCGGCAGCAGCTGCCCGATCACCTTGAGGCAGCCGCCGCAGCCCGTCCCCGCCTTGGTGCACTTCTTGACCTCGGGCAGCGTCGAGCAGGCGGTGATGGCCTTCTTGGTGACGTTGTGGCAGGAGCAGATCACCGCCGTGTCGGGCAGCGCGGACGGGCCCAGCTGGGTGGCGGGGCCGAGCCCGGCGGGCAGCACCAGCTGCTCGGGGGAGACCGGCGGGACGCTGCCGGTCAGCGGGCGCAGCAGCCCGTACGCGTCGGCGTCGCCGACCAGCACCCCGCCGAGCAGGACGCCCTCGGCGGACATGACGAGCTTCTTGTAGATCCCGGAGCGGGAGTCCGACCAGACGACGTCCAGGCTGCCCTCGGCCGCGCCGTGCGCGTCGCCGAAGGAGGCCACGTCCACCCCGAGCAGCTTGAGCTTGGTGGACAGGTCGGCTCCGGTGAACTCCCGTTCGCGGCCCAGCAGGTCGTCGGCGGCGGTCTCGGCCATCTCGTAGCCGGGCGCGACCAGGCCGTACACCCGGCCGTCGACGGCCTGCGCGCACTCGCCGACGGCGTACACACGGGGGTCGGAGGTGCGGCAGCGGGCGTCGACGCGGATCCCGCCGCGCTCGCCGACGTCCAGGCCGCAGTCCCGGGCGAGCTGGTCGCGGGGGCGGACCCCGGCGGAGAAGACGACCAGCTCGGTGTCGAGGGCGGAGCCGTCGGAGAGGCTCATCGCGGTGACGGCGCCGTCCTCGCCGGTCAGCACCGCCTGGGTGCCGACGCCGGTGTGCACGCTCAGCCCCATGTTCTCGATGGTGCGCAGCAGGGCCGCGCCGCCGCCCTCGTCCACCTGGACGGGCATCAGCCGGGGCGCGAACTCGACGACGTGGGTGGACAGTCCGAGGCCCTTGAGGGCTCCGGCCGCCTCCAGCCCGAGGAGCCCGCCGCCGACGACGGCGCCGCTGGTGCGGCCCCGGGCGTACTCCTCGATCGCCAGGAGGTCCTCGACGGTGCGGTAGACGAAGCACCCGCGGGCGTCCTTGCCGGGGACCGGCGGGACGAAGGGGTAGCTGCCGGTCGCCAGGACGAGCACGTCGTACGGGACGACGCGCCCGGAGCGGGAGGTGACGGTACGGGCCTCGCGGTCGATCCGCTCGGCGGGGTCGCCCAGGTGCAGCTCGATCCCGTGCTCGGCCATGAACCCGGCCGGGACGAGGGAGAGGTCCTCGGGGCTGCTGCCGGAGAAGTACGAGGTGAGGTGCACGCGGTCGTAGGCGGGCCGGGGCTCCTCGCACAGCACGGTGATCCGGTGCGTGGCGGTGGCTCCGCGCTCGGCGAGCGCCTCCAGGTAGCGCTGGCCGACCATGCCGTGCCCGATGAGCACGATCGCGGGCAGGGGCTCGGTCATGTCAGTGGCCTCCGTCGTCGGTGAGCAGGTGGAACATGTCGTGCGGTGCGTCCAGGGGCTCGTCGCCCTCCCAGGTGCGGGCGAGCGCCCCCACGGTGGAGAGCTCGCCGAGCAGGACCCCGCCGACCAGCCGGTCGCCGCGCAGGACGACCTTGCGGTAGGTGCGGCGGGTGGCGTCGGCGAGGCGGACCACGTCGTCGCCGGGGAGCGGGGTGGGGTCGCCGAAGGCGGCGAGGTCCAGGGGGCGGCCGGCGCCGCCGAGGGTGAGGCGGGTCAGGGCGCGGGTGCCGGTGTAGTCGGCGGGTGAGCCGGTGAGGGTGGCGGCGAGGGCGTCGGCCTGCTCCAGGGCGGGGCCGGCCAGGCCGTAGAGGCGGCCGGCGTGCTCGGCGCAGTCGCCGATGGCGTGGACGGCGGGGTCGCTGGTGCGCAACCGGTCGTCGACCACGACGCCCTTGCGGACCAACAGCCCGGCCGCCTGGGCAAGTCCGGTACGGGGGCGCACCCCGCAGGCGAGGACGACGACGTCGGCCGCCAACCGGTAGCCGTCGGCGAGCTCGACCCCGCTCACCCGGCGGTGGCCGGGCGGCGCCGTGGAGGGGGTGTCCGTCGTGGTCAGGCCCCTGACGCGGCACTCGGTGTGGATCTCGACGCCCAGGGCCGTCAGGTGGGCGTGCAGCAGGGCCGAGGCGTCGGCGTCCAGCTGGCGCCCCATCAGCCGCTGCGCCTGCTGGGCGAGGACGACACGGGCGCCCCGGGCGGCCAGCGCGCGGGCAGCGGAGACACCGAGGAGGCCGCCGCCGATCACCACCGCCCGCACGCCCGGACCGGCGGCCGCCCCCAGGGCGAGGCAGTCGTCCATGGTGCGGAACGCGTGCACCCCCGCCGGGAGTTCCCCGCCTCCGGGCCTCAGCAGTCCGCGCAGCGCCGGCAGGACCGGGTTCGAGCCGGTGGCCAGCACCAGGACGTCGTACGCAGGGGCCGTGCCGTCGTCGCAGTGGACCCGGCGCCCGGCGCGGTCGATCCGTACCGCCCGCACCCCCCGCCGCAGCACCGGTCCGGGGTCCGGCAGCGCGGCGACGTCGGCGCCGTACCGGCCGGCCAGGACTTCGGCCAGCAGGACCCGGTTGTACGGGGCGTGGGGCTCCTCGCCGAGGACGGTCACCGCGGCGGCCGGTCCCAGCCGCGCGGCGAACCGCAGGCCGGCCAGTCCGCCGCCGATCACCACCACGCGCTGCTGAGAGGTCATGGAAGGAGCCTGCGGGGCGGCTGTTTCCCCGCCGCATCGCTCCTGTTACCCGGACGGTACGCCGGCCTCAGCGCCCGCGGCGGCGCCCGGTGAGGCGGTACGGCGGCCGGGGCGCGGGACCGCGAACCTCAAGCTTCGCGCAAGTTTCCCGTCATCGATGGGACATGCACGCATCCGCTCCCTAGGGTCGGGTCCGTGCCAGACATATCAACGACGATGATCATCGTGCTCTGCGTGGCCGCGGCGGCGGCCGGCTGGATCGACGCGGTGGTGGGCGGCGGCGGACTGCTGCTCCTGCCCGCCCTGCTGCTCGGCCTCCCGCACGCCCAGCCGTCCGCCGTTCTCGGGACCAACAAGGCGGTGGCCATCGTCGGCACGGCCGGGGCGGCCGTCACCTACGTGCGCAAGGCGCCCCTGGACGTGAAGCTCGCCGTCCGGATCGGTCTGGCCGCCCTCGCCGGGTCCATGGGCGGGGCCGCGCTGGCGGGCGGGATCAGCAAGGACACCATGCGGCCGCTGATCATGGGCGTGCTGGTGGTGGTCGCCGCCGTGGTGATCTTCAAGCCCGGCTTCGGCGCGGCGCCCTCCGCCTCGCCCGTCTCCCGGCGGCGCGTCCTGCTCACGATCGCCCTGGCGGGCCTCGGCATCGGCTTCTACGACGGCCTCATCGGGCCCGGCACCGGCACGTTCCTGGTGCTGGCCCTGACCGCGCTCCTCCACCTCGACCTCGTCACGGCCTCCGCCACCGCGAAGATCGTCAACTGCTGCACCAACGCCGGCGCGCTCGCGATGTTCGCCTACCAGGGGATGGTGTTCTGGCAGCTGGCCGGGCTGATGGCGGTGTTCAACCTCGCCGGGGGCATGGCCGGGGCGCGGATGGCCCTCAGGAAGGGCAGCGGGTTCGTCCGGGGCGTGCTGCTCACCGTGGTCGGCGCGCTGGTGGTCAAGCTCGGCCTGGAGCAGTGGGGCTGAGCGGGCGCCGGACCCCCGGGCCCGGCGCCCGCCCGGGTTCAGGCCCGCGGGGCGCGGCGCATCACCCACAGGGTGGGCCCGCCGCCGGGCAGCTGCGCCTCGCCGAGCACGGTGAAGCCGAGGTGCTCGTAGAAGGGCAGGTTGGCCTCCTTGGAGGACTCCAGGTAGACGGGCAGGCCCGCCGCGTCGGCCTGGGCCAGGCCCGAGCGCAGCAGCGCGGCGCCGTGCCCCTGGCCCTGCCCGTCCGGGTCGGCGCCGACCACGGCCAGGTACCAGTGCTCCTCCGGGGGCGCGTGCTCGGCGGCCGCCTCGATGCCCTCCCGGAAGAGGGGGGCGCGGTCGCCGAGGACGGCTCCGAGCGCGTCGAGCGTCTGCTCGTCGGGGAGGGCCCGGCCGCCCGGTGCCACCCAGAAGGCGGCCGCGAGGTCCGTGCGCTCGCAGACGCCGTGGCGGCCGTAGTGCAGGGTGAAGAGGGTCTCGAAGTACCGGGCCAGGCCCTCCGCGCGGGTGGCCTCGTCGGGGAAGAACCAGCACATCATCGGATCGTCGGCGAAGGCACGGGCGAGGGTGCGGCTGATGTCGGCGGCATCGTCGACGGTGGCTGTTCTGGGCGTGTTCGTGATCGACATACGGGTCATTCTGCACACCGATGATCTTGGTCGGGGTGGTGGGGCCCCGGCTCAGTACGTCCCGGTGAGATGGGCGAAGACGACCACGTTGCCCTGGTAGCCGGTTCGCGGCGAGAAGCCGCCGCCGCAGGTGATCACCCGTAGCTCCGCCCGCGGCGAGGGCCCGTACACGCGCCGGTCCGGGAAGGACTTCGCGTCGTAGACCTCGACGGCGTGGACGGTGAACACCGCCGTACGCCCGTCCGCGCGGGCCACCTCGATCGCCGCCCCCCGGTGCAGGGCGCCCAGGTGGTAGAAGACCGCCGGGCCGCTGGCGTTGTCCACGTGGCCCGCGATGACGGCGGTACCCGTCGCGCCCGGGGTGGTCCCGTCCCGGTACCAGCCGGCGAGCTCGCCCCGGGCGGGCGGCGGCACTTCGAGGCTGCCGTCGCGGTCCAGACCGAGCCCGGTGAGCGGGGCGTCCACCCGGATGACCGGGATCCGGATCCGGGTCGGCGGGGAGCCGGGGAGCGGGTCGATGCTCCCGGGGTAGACGGCCTGCGCGCTCAGGGCGTCGGCGGGGGAGGGCAGCGGGGGCCCGACGGTCTCGCCGGAGCCGCTGGTGACGAGCCAGACGCCGGTGCAGAGGGCCAGCGCCACCAGCCCGGCCCCGCCGCGCCGGCCGCCGGGTCCGCGCCCGATGCCCCGGACGCGCTGGAGGCCGCGGGTGCCCCGGGTGCCGGGGGCGCCACTGGTGTCACGGGTGGCCCGGGTACTGCGGATGCGGTGGATGCCCCGGAAGCCCGGGAAGCCGGCCATGCCTCGTACCCCTTCGCCTCGCTGTGGACAGCAGTGGCCGTCGCCCGGCCCCGCGAACGGGGGGACCTCGCGGGGCGGGCGACGGGGGCGGTACCGGTCGGACCGCGGCCTCGGCCGCGGGGGGCGCCCGTCAGCTCCGCGTGCCGCTCGCCCGGCGACGCAGGAGCCAGGTACCGCCGACGGCGGCCGCGGCCAGCACTGCCGCTCCCGCCGTGATCTTGGCCGGGTCGGTGGTGGTGGACGTGCCACCGCCCACCCCGGTGTGCACGTGCCCCTGCGGGCCGTGCTCGGTGACGACCAGGTCGCCGGTGGCGAACTTGCCGTCGGCGCAGGTGGCGCCGATGCCGTAGGTGCCGGGCCGGATGTCGCGGGCGACCTGGAACTGGCCGGCCACGACCTCCTTGTGGGTGCCCGGGATCAGCTTGAAGCGGCCGCCGCCCACGGTGGTGGCGTCGCCCTCGGCATGGCCGCCCGGCCCGCACGCCTTCGTGTTCACGGTGACCGTGGCACCCGGTACGGCTGTTTTCGGCCAAACTTCGAGCACGGCGAAGTCCCCGGGCGCGAAGGGGGGCATGCCCAGGTCCGCGGCGGCCACCGCTCCCGCGACCGGCCCGACGAAGGCGGCGGCGGTCAGCGCGGCGGCGGTGAACACATGGGCGGTCCTGCGGCGCATGGGTCACTCCAGGGGACACGGGGTCGTGTCTTGAGGAAAACCGGACGTCCCGGAGGCCGCACCCTGACCCCGCGTCAGATCACGTGGGCCGTGGGCCCGCGAAAGGGAATCCATGCAGGTCAGAGCCACTGAACGACCGTCCGGGCACCCCGGCCCCGTCCGGGTGAAACCCGTACCGGTGTGCGACCGCGCCGCGTACGGTGGGGGTGCGTGGAAGGAGGGGCTCGTGGCATCGGTCGATCGGCCCGGGCCGGGCGGCGTCCTGCCGTTCTTCGTGTACGGGACCCTGCGCCCCGGCGAGGTCAACCACCGGCTGTTCCTGCGCGGCCGCACCGCCGCCGAGGAGCCTGCCCGGCTGCCGGGCGCGGTGCTGTACGAGGGGCCCGGCTACCCGTACGCCGTCGAACGGGCCGGCTCGGCGATCGCCGGGGCGCTGATCACCCCGGGCCCCGGCGCGTACGGGGAGCTGCTGGCCGCGCTGGACCTGCTGGAGGAGTACGCCGGTCCGGGCAGCCCGCGCAACCTCTACGACCGGGTCGCGCGGGAGGCCGTCCGGGGGGACGGGAGCCGGGTCCGGGCCTGGGTGTACCTGGCGGCGCCGCCGCTGGCCCTTCGGCTCGCGCGGGCGGGTCGCGAGATCCCCGGCGGGGACTGGCTGCGGAGGTAGCGGGGGGCTTGGGGCACCCCCGGCGGGAAGGCTCCCGGGGTTACAGGCCCTCCGCGCCCCGGTTGCGCAGGCGCTGGCCGTACTGCTGGAGGACCCACAGCTCCTGCTGGACCGCGGCGAGCTGCTCCGGCGGGGCCTGCGGGCCGAGCCGGGCCAGCGTGCCCTGGATCTCGTGCACCCGGCGGTCCACCGCCCGCAGCCGGACCTGCACCAGCTGGACCCCCGCGTAGACCTCGTCCACCGTCTTGGCGTGGATGGCCTCCACCGCCAGCTCCGTCACCAGTGCGCGCACCGTGTCGTTCGGGGCCGCCGCGCGCACCCGGGCCAGGTAGTCCTCGGTGCCCTGGGCGGCGCCGCCCGCCTCCTGGATGGCCTGGCGGACCTGCGCGTACGGCGGGGCGGTGAACTCGTCGACGCCGTACGCGTCGAAGGCGGGGGAGACGAGCGCCGGCCGCTGGAGGGCCAGCTTGAGCAGCTCCCGCTCGGTGCGGTGCGCCGGGCTGCGCAGGTTCAGGGCCGGACCGCCCACCGGCGCGGCGACGGGCGCCTGCGCGGCCTCCTCGTAGCGGCGGCCGGGCTGCTGCTGCCCCCGCTGCCCCGGCTGCTGGCCGCGGTCCCGCGCCCAGCGGGCCTGCTGCGCGACCCGCTTGACCACGAACTGCTCGTCGCGGATGCCCAGCATCCCGGCCAGCTGCACCGCCGACTCGTGCTGGATCGCGATGTTCTTGATCCCGGCGACGACCGGCGCCGCCTCGTCCAGGGCGGCCGCCCGCCCCGCCGGGTTCTCCAGGTTGTGCCGGGACACGATGTGCCGCAGCGCGAACTCGAACAGGGGCGTACGGGACTCGACCAGCCCGGAGACGGCCGCGTCACCCTGGGCGAGCCGCAGGTCGCAGGGGTCCATCCCGCCCGGGGTGATCGCGATGGAGGTCTCCGCCGCGAACTTCTGGTCGTCCTCGAAGGCCCGCAGCGCCGCCTTCTGCCCGGCCGCGTCACCGTCGAAGGTGAAGATCACCTCGGCCGTCGCGTTGTCCATCAGCAGCCGGCGCAGGATCTTGATGTGCTCGCCGCCGAAGGCCGTGCCACAGGTGGCGATGGCGGTGGTGACCCCGGCCAGGTGGCAGGCCATCACATCGGTGTAGCCCTCGACGACCACGGCCCGGGAGGTCTTGGCGATCTCCTTCTTGGCCAGGTCGATGCCGTAGAGGACCTGCGACTTCTTGTAGATCGGCGTCTCGGGCGTGTTCAGGTACTTGGGGCCGTTGTCGTCCTCGCGCAGCTTGCGCGCGCCGAAGCCGACCACCTCGCCGCTGATGTCCCGGATCGGCCACATCAGCCGGCCGCGGAAGCGGTCGATGGGCTTGCCGCTGCGGCTGTCCTGGGCCAGGCCGGACTGGATCAGCTCCTTGTCGCTGAACCCGCGCCCGCGCAGGAACCGGGTCAGGTGGTCCCAGCCGGCCGGGCTGTAGCCCACGCCGAAGTGCTCGGCGGCCGCCTGGTCGAAGCCGCGCTCCGCCAGGAAGCGGCGGCCGATCTCGGCCTCGGCGCCGCCGAGCTGGTCGGCGTAGAACTGGGCGGCCGCCTTGTGCGCCTCGACCAGCCGGATCCGCTCCCCGCGGCCGCTGGTGCCGGCGGTGTAGCCGCCCTCCTCGTAGCGCAGGGTGATCCCGGCCTGGCCGGCCAGACGCTCGACCGCCTCCGAGAACGAGAGGTGGTCGATCTTCATGATGAAGTCGAGGGTGTCCCCGCCGGCCTGGCAGCCGAAGCAGTGGTAGAGCCCCTTGCTCGGGCTGACCTGGAAGGACGGGGACTTCTCGTCATGGAAGGGGCACAGGCCCTTGAGGTTGCCGCCGCCCGCGTTGCGCAGCTGGAGGTACTCGGAGACCACGGCGTCGATCGGGACCGCGTCCCGTACCGCCTTCACGTCGTCGTCGTTGATCCGTCCTGCCACCCGTGAATTCTACGGTGGGGCGGCGGCAATCCCGTCAGGCCCCCTCGGCGGGGACCAGCGAAGCAAGCGGAACAGACGGGTCCGCCAGCTTCTCGCGGTCCACCGGGGCCTTCGACAGGATCAGCGCCTGGATGTGCTCGGTGACATCCCACACATTCACGTTCATTCCGGCCAGCACGCGGCCGCCGGAGAGCCAGAACGCGATGAACTCCCGCTTGCCCACGTCCCCGCGCACCAGCACCTGGTCGTAGCTGCCCGCCGGGGCGAACCCCGAGTACTCCAGGCCCACGTCGTACTGGTCGGAGAAGAAGTACGGCACCCGCTCGTACGAGACCTCCTGCCCCAGCATCGCCCGCGCGGCGGCCGGCCCGCCGTTGAGGGCGTTGGCCCAGTGCTCCACCCGCAGCCGGGCCCCCAGCCGGGGGTGCTGGGCGGCGGCCACGTCCCCGACGGCGTAGACGTCCGGGTCGGAGGTGCGCAGCGAGGCGTCCACCGCGATGCCCCCGCCGTGCTGCCGGTCCGCCAGCGCCAGCCCCGAGGTCTCCGCGAGCGCGGTGCGCGGGGCCGCGCCGATCGCGGCGAGCACGGCGTGTGCCGGGTGCTCCTCGCCGTCGTCGGTACGGGCGGCCAGCACCATGCCGTCCTGGCCGATGATCTCCGTCAGCACCGCCCCGAAGTGGAAGCGCACCCCGTGGTCGGCGTGCAGCTCGGTGAAGAACTGGCCGATCTCCGGGCCGAGCACCGCGTGCAGCGGGGTGGGCAGCGGCTCGACGACGGTCACCTCGGCCCCGTAGGAGCGGGCCGCGGCCGCCACTTCCAGGCCGATCCAGCCGCCGCCCGCGATCAGCAGGTGCCCGTTGTCGCGGCCCAGGGAGGTCAGCGCCTTGCGCAGCAGATCGGCGTGGGCGAGCCGGCGCAGATGGTGCACCCCGGCCAGGCCGGTGCCCGGGATGTCCAGGCGGCGGGGCTCGGAGCCGGTCGCCAGGAGCAGCTTGTCGTAGTGCAGCAGGGTGCCGTCGCCCAGCCGCACCGTCTTCGCCTCGCGGTCCAGGTGCACCGCGGGCTGGCCCAGGTGCAGCTCGATGTCGGCGCCCGCGTACCAGGACGGCTCGTGGACGAAGACGCTGTCGCGCTCCTCCTTGCCCAGCAGGTAGCCCTTGGACAGCGGGGGCCGCTCGTAGGGATGGTCGCGTTCGTCGCCGATCAGGATCACCCGGCCGGTGAACCCCTCCGACCTCAGCGTCTCGGCGGCCTTCGCGCCGGCCAGCCCCGCGCCGACGATGATGAACGTCTGGTGTGCGTCGACCACCTGATGCCTCCTCTTAACCTCTCCGCCCTGTGCGGCCACATGCGAGCGTCCCGCACCGAGCCTGCCCCGGGAAGGGGGAGTGGCCCGATCGGCTCACCCTTCGGCGCGCCGTCCGCGCCGGGTGAGGCGGGCGTGCAGGGACCGGGCGGAGGCGTCGGTGAGGCAGGCGATCTGGTCGACGACCGCGCGCTTGCGGGCCCTGTCGTCCGGCGCGGCGTCGAAGATCGCCCGGAACTGCGGATCGAGTCCCTCCGGCGCGCGGGCGCTGAGCGCCTCGGCGAGTTCGGCCAGGACGATGCGCTGGTCGGCCCGCAGCCGCTCCTGCTCCTCGCGCTGCATCACGTACAGGTCGGCGACCGCCTTCAGCACGGCGCACTCGTGGCGCGCCCGGCGCGGGACCACCAGCTCCGCCGCGTACCGGGTCAGCGGACCGCTGCCGTACGCCTCACGGGTGGCGGCCTCCGCGGCCAGGCAGAACCGGCCGATCAGCTGGCTGGTGGCGTCCTTCAGCCGGGCCTGCGCCACGGCCGAACCGTCGTAGCCGTGCGGCCACCACTCCTGCTCCATCAGCCGGTCCAGCGCCTCGCGCAGCTCCTCCGGATCGGTGTCGGCGGGGACGTACCGGCCGATGGCGACCCGCCAGATCGCGGCGCGCTCCGGTTCGGCGAACAGCATGTTGGGGTCCACGTGCCCGGCGTGCAGGCCGTCCTCGAAGTCGTGCACCGAGTACGCGACATCGTCCGACCAGTCCATCACCTGGGCCTCGAAGCACTTGCGGTCGGCGGGCGCGCCGCGCCGCAGCCACTCGAAGACCGGCAGGTCGTCCTCGTAGGCCCCGAACTTCACCGAATCGGGTTCGGTGGGGTGCCCGCCGCGCGCCCAGGGGTACTTGGTGGCGGCGTCCAGGCAGGCGCGGGTCAGGTTGAGTCCGACGCTGACGGGCTCGCCGGTGGCCGGGTCGGGCACGAACCGCTTGGGCTCCAGCCGGGTCAGCAGCCGCAGCGACTGGGCGTTGCCCTCGAAGCCGCCGCAGTCCTTGGCGAACTCGTTGAGGGCCTCCTCGCCGTTGTGCCCGAACGGAGGGTGGCCCATGTCGTGCGAGAGGCAGGCCGCCTCCACCAGGTCCGGATCGCAGCCGAGGGCAGCGCCGAGCTCCCGGCCGACCTGCGCGCACTCCAGGGAGTGCGTCAGCCGGGTGCGGGGGCTGGCGTCCCAGTCGTACGAACGGGTGCCCGGGGTGACCACCTGGGTCTTCCCGGCGAGGCGGCGCAGGGCGGCGGAGTGCAGCACGCGGGCGCGGTCGCGCTGGAAGGCCGTCCGCCCGGGCCGCTTGTCGGGCTCGGCGGCCCACCGCTCGGTGGCGGCGGGGTCGTAGGACTCGTACGCGGGGACGTGCGCGGTGCCTTCCATGCTCCGACGGTAACCGCCCGCACCGACAATCCGAGCAATCCGGTCCGGGCGATCCGGCCGCCCCGTCTCAGGCGGTGGCCAGTTCCCGGTGGCCGGCGGGGCGGGCCAGGGCCTCGTCGTAGCGGTGCAGGACCAGGCGGGCCAGCGCCGGGTGGGCGCCCAGCGGGGCGGCGGCCGGGCCCGGGGCGGCTCCGGCGCTCGCGGTGGCGAAGCGGCCCGGGGCGGTGAAGTACGAGGCCACCGCCACCCGGTGCCCCCGCGCCGTGAGCGCCCGTACGGCCTCGGGCACGCAGGGCGCGGCCGCCGAGGCGTACGCCGGGGTCACGGGCACCCCGCCGAGCCGCTCCGAGAGCTGGGCGGCGGTGCGGCGGGCGTCGGCGGCGGAGTCCGGGTCGAGGGAGCCGGCGCAGGCCAGGACGACGGCCGTGCCGGGCTGCCAGCCGGCCTCCAGGAGCCGCTCGAACAGGGCCTCCACCAGCAGCGGATGCGGCCCGAGGGGCGCCGCGACCCGGACCCGCAGGTGCCCGGCGCGGGCCGCGGCGGCGGGCAGGTCCCGCTTGACGTGGGTCCCGCGCCCGAGCAGCAGCGGCACGAGGACCGCCGCACCGGTGGCGTCCTCCAGGGCGTCGCGCAGCAGCGGCCGGTTCAGCTCGATATGGCCGAGCCGGACGTCGAGGCGCGGGCGGAGTTCACGGACCCGTTCGAGGAGGGCGAGGACGGTGAGCGCGGCGCGGGGGTCGCGGCTGCCGTGGGCCACGGCGACGAGGGTGGGGTGCATGCGGGGGCTCCGTGGGGCCGGGCGCGCGGCGGGCGCACTCCGCTCAGCTGGGCGCCGAGCTGGTCGGTGATCCGGGTCAGCAGCTCGGCCGCGCTGCCGAAGGGGAGGGAGGGGGAGGGGGCGGACTGGCTTTCGGGAGGGTGCACCGGCTCCGTCATGAACCGATCCTGCGGGGCGCGGATTGCGGGGGCGTTGCGCGGGGGTGACGGGTGGTTGCCGGCTCCTCACACGCCGGCCTCCGCAGGCGGCGGGGGAACCGCCGCGGATCCGGCGGCGTCCTGACCCGCAGACGCGCCGTCCGTGCGGCGGCACGTACCGGATACCACCGCCACACCCAGGGGGAACGTTCATGCGCCGACCGCGCCTGGGGACCGTACGGGCCCGACGGCGGGCCGTGCAGGCCGTGATGGCGCTGTGCGTCCTGGCCCTGCTGCCCTCCGCGTGGACCCACGCGGCCGCCGACGGCCGGCTCCGCGACACGGCCGGGGCCCCCGACGCCGGGGTGGCGGTCGTCTTCGGAGCCGGGCTGTGGAACGGCCGGCCCACCCCGTACCTCGCGGCCCGCCTCGACGCGGCCGTCGAGCTGTACCGCACCGGGAAGGTGAGGGCCGTCCTGGTCACCGGCGACAACAGCCGTACCGGATACGACGAGCCCGACGCCATGCGCGGCTACCTCACCGCGCACGGGGTGCCCGACGGGCGGATCGTCAGCGACTTCGCCGGCTTCGACACCTGGGACTCCTGCGTCCGCGCCCGGGAGGTCTTCGGCGTGCGCCGGGCGGTGCTGGTCAGCCAGCACTTCCACATCCGCCGGGCCGTCGCCCTGTGCCGGGCCGCGGGCGTGGAGTCGTACGGGGTCGGCGTCGACAACGCCCATGATCTGACCTGGTACTACGGCGGGGCCCGGGAGGTCTTCGCGGCCGGCAAGGCCGCTGTCGACGCCACGTTCAAGCCGAAGCCGACCTTCCTCGGGCCCAAGGAGGAGGGGGTGTCACGGGCCCTGGGCGCTCTGGCAGACTGACGCCGCGAGCGGCGTATGCCGATTCGTCATATCCGGTGGGCGGCGTCAGGGGTGGGACCGTGGCTGTGGTGGATCTGAGCGGCAAGGCCGTCGTCATCACCGGCGGGGCCCGCGGCCTCGGCGCGGCGGCGGCGCGGGCCGTCGTCGACGGGGGCGGCCGGGTCCTGATCACCGACGTCCTGGAGGCCGAGGGCGCCGAAGCGGCCGCGGAACTCGGCGCCGCGGCCCGCTTCCTGCGCCACGACGTCACCAGCGAGGCCGACTGGCGGGCCGCCCTGGACCACGTCCTCGCCGAGTTCGGCCGGTTCGACGGACTGGTCAACAACGCGGGCATCGCCACCGGGCAGTTCCTGGAGCACGAGAGCGTCGAGCACTTCCGCCGGGTGGTGGAGGTCAACCTGACCGGCACGTTCATCGGCATGAAGACCGCGATCCCGCTGCTGCGGGCGAACGGGGGCGGTTCGATCGTCAACGTCTCGTCGGCCGCCGGACTCACGGGGCTGGCGCTCACCGCCGGCTACGGGGCCTCCAAGTGGGGCGTGCGCGGCCTGTCGAAGATCGGCGCGGTGGAGCTGGCGGAGGCGCGGATCCGGGTCAACTCGGTGCACCCGGGCATGACGCTGACCCCGATGACGGCGCCGGTGGGGATCCGGGCGGGGGAGGGCAACTACCCAGGCGCGCCGCTGGGGCGGGTCGGGGTCCCGGAGGAGATCGCCGCCGCCGTCGCCTTCCTCCTCTCGGACGCCGCCTCGTACACGACCGGCGCCGAACTGGCCGTCGACGGTGGCTGGACGGCGGGCCTGACGGTCCGGCACCTGACGGGCGGGTAGGAAGCGCCCCGGCCCGCCCCGGACCACCGCCCGCCCGTCACGCCGGGCGGGCCGCCGGGGGCGTACGGGTGCCGGCCGCCGCCGGGACGACGCCCAGCAGGCAGCCCACGAGCAGGCCCACGCCGTGGTTGTTGGCGAGCAGGCACAGGACGAGGGCCGCCGCCGGCACGAGGAGGGCCGCCCGCCGCAGGGCGGCGACACCGCCGCGCGCCGCGTACGCGGTGGCGAGCGCGCCCACGAGGCCGCAGATCGCCACCGAGTCGCCGCCTCCCCGGGTGCTCCAGCCCGCCATGCTCACCGCCTGGGCCGCGACCCCGCTCACCGCGAGGACCAGCACCGTCCGCCAGGGTCCGAACCACCGCTCCGCGACCGGGACGACGGCGGCGAGCGCGACCAGGTTGAACAGGAGTTGCACCCCTCCGGACGACTGCACCAGCAACGCGGTCACGGCCCGCCACCACGCGCCGTCGGGCTTCCGCTCCAGCGCGCCGACCATGGCCGGGACGGCCGTCTGGACCGCTCCGAGCACCGCCATCACGGCCACCAGCCCCGCGGCGACCGGCGGAACCGGCCGCCGCCACGCCCGCAGCAGGGCCAGCGGCGGGGGCGTCCGCTCCCGGCCCTCCGCGGCGAGGGACGCGAGCAGCGGGACGCCGGACGCGAGGACGGCCGCCGCGCACGCGTAGAGCGCCAGAGTATGCATGTCCATGATCAAAGCCTGCCAGAGGTGAGGCCGGACCGGAGACCCGCGCCCCCGCCGGCGCCCCCGCCCGCCCGCGCCCCGCTCCTCCCGCCCGCGCCCCGCTCCTCCCGCCGGCGCCTCACCCCTCCCGGCCGCCGGCGCCTCACCGCCCCCGCCCGCCCGCGCTGAGCCCCCGCACCCCGGCCCGTAACGCCACAGCGCGCCTCCCGTAACACCTCGCCCCCACCCTGACCGGTATGTCCCGCAGCCAGGAAGCCACCGCCACCCACTGCCCGTACTGCGCCCTCCAGTGCGGCATGAACCTGCGCCCCCAGCCGGACGGCGGCGGTGTCACGGTCGAGGAGCGGCCCGGCTTCCCCGTGAACCGCGGCGCCCTCTGCGGCAAGGGCCGCACCGCCCCCGCCGTGCTCGACTCCCGTGTGCGCCTCACCGAGCCCCTGATCCGCACCCGCCCCGGCGGCCCCCTCGCGCCCGCCACCTGGGAGCAGGCCCTCGACGCCGTCGCCGCCGGCCTCACCCGCACCCGCCGTGCCCACGGCCCCGACGCCGTCGGCGTCTTCGGCGGCGGCGGGCTCACCAACGAGAAGGCGTACGCCCTCGGCAAGTTCGCCCGCGTCGCCCTCGGCACCTCCCAGATCGACTACAACGGCCGCTTCTGCATGTCCTCGGCCGCCGCCGCCCACCAGCGCGCCTTCGGCCTCGACCGCGGCCTGCCCTTCCCGCTGGAGGACATCCCGCGCACCGGCTGCCTGATCCTCGTCGGCTCCAACCCGGCCGAGACCATGCCGCCCGCCCTGCGCTACCTCACCGAACTGAAGGCCAACGGCGGCACGCTGATCGTCGTGGACCCCCGCCGCACCCGCACCGCCGAACACGCCGACCTGCACCTGGCCCCCCGCCCCGGCACCGACCTCGCCCTGGCCCTGGGCCTGCTGCACCTCGTCGTCGCCGAGGGCCGCACCGACCCGGAGTTCATCGCCGCCCGCACCACCGGCTGGGAGGACGCCCGTGCCGCCGCGATGGCCCACTGGCCCGAACTCGTGGAACGGATCACCGGCGTCCCCGTCCCCCGGCTGCGCCGCGCGGCCGAGATGTTCTGCGCCCCCGACTCCGCCATGGTCCTCACCGCACGCGGCCCCGAACAGCAGGCCAAGGGCACCGACACCGTCGGCGCGTGGATCAACCTCTGCCTCGCCACCGGCCGGGCCGGCCGCCCCCACTCCGGCTACGGCTGCCTCACCGGCCAGGGCAACGGCCAGGGCGGCCGCGAACACGGCCAGAAGGCCGACCAGCTCCCCGGCTACCGCAAGCTCACCGACCCCGCGGCCCGCGAACACGTCGCCCGGGTCTGGGGCGTGGACCCCGACAGCCTGCCCGGCCCGGGCCGCAGCGCCTACGAACTCCTCGACGCCCTCGGCGGCGAGGTGAAGGCCCTGCTCCTCATGGGTTCCAACCCCGTCGTCTCCGCCCCCCGCGCCGCGCACGTCGAGGAGCGGATCCGCTCCCTGGACTTCCTCGCCGTCGCCGACGTCGTCCTCTCCGAGACCGCCGCCCTCGCCGACGTGGTGCTGCCCGTCACCCAGTGGGCGGAGGAGACCGGCACCACCACCAATCTGGAGGGCCGCGTCCTGCTGCGCCGTCAGGCCCTCACCCCGCCGCCGGGAGTCCGCGGCGATCTGGAGGTGCTGCACGGGCTCGCCGCCCGCCTCGGGCTGGAGAAGGGGTTCCCCACCGACCCCGAGGAGGTCTTCGGGGAGCTGCGCCGCGCCTCCGCGGGCGGCCCCGCCGACTACTCCGGCATCTCCTACGAACGCATCGCCGCCGAACAGGGCGTCTTCTGGCCCTGCCCCGAGGGCTCCCCGGGCACCCCCCGGCTCTTCCTGGACCGCTTCGCCACCGAGGACGGCCGGGCCCGCTTCGTGCCCGTCGTCCACCGCGAGGCCGCCGAGACCCCCGACGCCGCCTACCCGCTGCTGCTCACCACCGGCCGGGTCGTCGCCCAGTACCAGTCCGGGGCGCAGACCCGCCGGGTGCCCGAGCTCAACGAGGCCGCCCCCGGCCCGTTCGTGGAACTCCACCCCCGCCTCGCCGCCCGCCTCGGGGTGGCCGACGGGACCCCGCTGGCCGTCACCTCGCGGCGCGGACGGGCGGTGGCCCCGGCCCGTATCACCGACGCCATCAGGGCGGACACCGTGTTCATGCCCTTCCACTGGTACGGGGAGGGCCGCGCCAACACCCTCACCAACCCCGCCCTGGACCCCGTCTCGCGGATGCCGGAGTTCAAGGTGTGCGCGGTCCGCGTCGAACCCGCGTGACGGCGGCCGGGGCGGACCATCTCTTGCCGCAGTCTTGGCACCCGCTTTGGCGAGGCTCACAGGTCCCGCAACTAGCGTTCCGCGCATGTCACTCCGACCCCCGAACACCCTCCCCGTGCTGCCCTACCGCAAGCCCACCCGCGGCCGCGACTACTGGGTTCTGGACGACGTACTGCCCGACGTGGACGCCGTACGGGAACGCCTGCTGGCCAAGGACGACTGGGTCCAGGGCGCCCCGCACAAGCCCGAGCCCTGGCCCGGCCTGCGCGCCATGCCCGCCCTGGAACCGGCCGAACTCGCGCACGTGGAGAAGCTCGTGCGGCAGGCCACCGGCGCGCAGCGGATCTGGGCCGAGGACCCGGCCGGCGCCGGCACCTTCAACCACAACTGCGTCCAGGTCGTCGGCGAGGGCGAGTGCGAGTCCCGTCCGCACACCGACTCCCGCACCCTGTGCCGCTACGCCGCCGTCCTCTACCTGACCCCCGGGATCCCCAAGGACTGCGGCACCAGCTTCTACCGGCAGAGCCTGCCCGGCGGGGTCCTCGGCGGCAACCAGGTCCTCGCCCCGCATAACAACCTCGTCGACGCCCTGGGCACCCGCTTCGTCCCCGAGGACTCCTTCACCGAGGACCTCAGCGTCCCCCACCGCTACAACCGCCTCCTGCTCTACTCCGCCAACCTCATCCACAGCGCCACCGGATACTGGGGCACCACGCTGGAGGACAAGCGGATGACGGCCGTCTTCTTCTGGATGGCCTGACGGGGACGGCTCGTCGGACATGAGTCCGATCCGCATCGGGGTTGCCGCCAGGGGGTAACCATCCGGTCACACAGCGGGCTCAGAAAGTGCCCGCACGCCCCTCGTGGCAGCGATGTGCCGTACCCCACACTGTGGTGCGGTGCCACCGTCCTCGGAGCCCCTGGAGGTCGCCCCCGTGCAGACCCGGACCCTGACTGTGAACGTGAGCCACCCCGCCGGCAGCCCCTTCCCCGCCGGTGACATCGCAACCGCGGAGGCCGAGGCCCTGGCCGTGGACGACATCACAGACCCCGCCGCCGGCGCCGACGCGGAGCACCCCGAGGACGAGGAACCCGAGGTGCTCGAACTCATCGAGCAGCCGCCCCCGCCGCCCCGCCCCGGCCAGGGCGGCCCGGGAGGCGGCCCCTCCGCCGACCTCTTCCGCCAGTACCTGCGCGAGATAGGCAGGATCCCGCTCCTCACCGCCGCCGAAGAGGTCGAACTCGCGCGGCGGGTGGAAGCGGGACTCTTCGCCGAGGAACGGCTCGCCGGCGCCACCGACCTCGACTCCCAGCTCGCCGTCGACCTCGACACGCTCGTCGTCATGGGCCGCATGGCCAAACGCCGGCTCATCGAGTCCAACCTGCGGCTCGTCGTCTCCGTCGCCAAACGCTACGTCGGCCGCGGCCTGACCATGCTCGACCTGGTCCAGGAGGGAAACCTCGGCCTGATCCGGGCCGTCGAGAAGTTCGACTACGCGCGCGGCTACAAGTTCTCCACCTACGCCACCTGGTGGATCCGCCAGGCGATGTCACGGGCCCTCGCCGACCAGGCCCGTACCATCCGCGTCCCCGTCCATGTCGTGGAGCTCATCAACCGCGTCATCCGCGTCCAGCGCCGGATGCTCCAGGAACGCGGCTACGAGCCCACCGCCGAAGAAGTCGCCCACCACCTGGAACTGACCCCCGAACGGGTCCTGGAAGTGCTGCGCCTCGCCCAGGAACCCGTCTCCCTGCACGCCCCCGTCGGCGAGGAGGAGGACGTCGCGCTCGGCGACCTCATCGAGGACGGCGACGCCGCCTCGCCCATGGAGTCCGCCGCCTTCTTCCTCCTGCGCGAACACCTCGAAGCGGTCCTGTCCACCCTCGGCGAACGCGAACGCAAGGTCGTCCAGCTGCGCTACGGCCTCGCCGACGGCCGGCCGCGCACCCTGGAGGAGATCGGCCGCATCTTCGGCGTCACCCGGGAACGGATCCGCCAGATCGAGTCCAAGACCCTCGCCAAGCTCCGCGACCACGCCTTCGCCGACCAGCTGCGCGGCTACCTCGACTGAAGAGGGGCGGCCGCGACGGGAAGGGGGCGCCCCGAAGGACGCCCCCACCCGCTCACCCGGCCGCCCGGTCAGTCGACCTCGGCCACCGCCTGCGCGAACTGCGCGGCATACAGGCGCGCGTACGCACCGTCCGCCGCCAGCAGCTCCTCGTGCGTGCCCTGCTCCACGATCGAGCCGTTCTCCATCACCAGGATCACGTCGGCGTCGCGGATCGTGGACAGCCGGTGCGCGATCACGAAGGACGTACGGCCGTGCGCCAGGCGCGCCATCGCCTTCTGGATCAGCACCTCGGTACGGGTGTCCACCGAGCTCGTCGCCTCGTCCAGGACGAGGATCACCGGATCCGACAGGAACGCCCGGGCGATGGTGATCAGCTGCTTCTCGCCCGCGCTGACGCCCGCGCCCTCGTCGTCGAGCACCGTGTCGTAGCCGTCGGGCAGCGTACGGACGAAGCGGTCCGCGTGCGCCGCCCGCGCGGCCTCCTCGATCTCGGCGCGCGTGACCTCGCGGGAGGCCCCGTACGCGATGTTCTCCGCGATGGTCCCGCCGAACAGCCAGGTGTCCTGGAGGACCATGCCGATCCCCGAGCGCAGGTCCTCACGGGTCATCTTGGCGATGTCCACCCCGTCGAGGGCGATCTCGCCGCCGGTGACCTCGTAGAACCGCATCAGCAGGTTGACGAGCGTGGTCTTGCCGGCGCCCGTCGGGCCGACGATCGCGACCGTCTGCCCCGGCTCCACGCGCAGCGACAGGTTCTCGATCAGCGGCTTGTCCGGCTCGTAGCGGAAGGCCACCTTGTCCAGGACGACCTGCCCGAGCAGCTGCTCCGGACGCTCCGGAACCTCCGCGTCCGGCTCCTGCTCGGGCGCGTCCATCAGCTCGTACACCCGCTCCGCCGAGGCGACACCGGACTGCACCAGGTTGGCCATCGAGGCCACCTGCGTCAGCGGCATCGAGAACTGGCGCGAGTACTGGATGAACGCCTGCACGTCACCGATCGACAGGGTGCCCGAAGCCACCCGCAGACCGCCGACGACCGCCACCAGCACGTAGTTGATGTTCGAGATGAAGAACATCACCGGCTGCATGATGCCGCTGACCAGCTGCGCCTTGAACGAGGCCCGGAACAGCTCCTCGTTCTGCTCGGCGAAGACCTCCGCCGACTCCTTCTGCCGCCCGAAGACCTTCACCAGCGCGTGGCCGGAGTACATCTCCTCGATATGGGCGTTCAGCGCACCCGTGCTCTTCCACTGCGCCACGAACTGCGGCTGCGACTTCTTGCCGATCTTCGCCGCCACCACCATGGCCAGCGGTACGGTCGCCAGCGCGACCAGGGCCAGCAGCGGCGAGATCCAGAACATCATCGCCAGCACACCGACGATCGTCAGCAGCGAGTTCATCAGCTGGCCCAGCGTCTGCTGGAGCGTCTGCCCGATGTTGTCGATGTCGTTGGTCGCCCGGCTCAGCACCTCGCCGCGCTTCTGCTGGTCGAAGTACGACAGCGGCAGCCGCGACAGCTTCGCCTGGAGCTCCTCGCGCATCCGGTAGACCATGCCGTTCTGCACGAGGTTCGACAGCCTCGTCGCGACCAGCATCAGCAGCGCCGCCACGGTGAACGCGGCCAGCGCCCACAGCGCCACCACCCCGACGGCGCCGAAGTCGATGCCCTGGCCCGGCGTGAAGTCGGTGCTCGCCAGCATGTCCGCCATGCCGCCGTGCCCCTGGGACCGCAGCCCCTCCAGCGCCTGCTCCTTGGTGAGGCCCTCCGGCATCTCCCGGCCCACGATGCCCGCGAACACCAGGTCCGTGGCCTCGCCGAGGATCTTCGGCCCGACCACCGAGCAGGCGACGCTGCCGACCACGGCCGCGACCATGCCCCACAGCTTCGCCTTGTCCCGCGTCAGCTGGCCCAGCAGCCGCTTGCCCGACCCCTTGAAGTCCGTGGACCTCTGGGGCGAGCCCATCATCATCCGTCCTCCGGGCCCGCTCATGCGGCCTCCGCCTCCGTCAGCTGGGAGAGCACGATCTCCCGGTAGGTCTCATTGCCGGCCATCAGCTCGTGATGGCGTCCCTCGCCGACCACCTGGCCCTCGTCGAGGACGATGATCCGGTCGGCGTCGCGGATCGTGGAGACCCGCTGGGCGACGATGACGACCGTCGCCTCCTGCGTCTCACGGGCCAGGGCCGCGCGCAGCGCCGCGTCCGTCGCGTAGTCCAGGGCCGAGAAGGAGTCGTCGAACAGGTAGATCTCCGGGCGCTGCACGAGCGTGCGGGCGATGGCCAGACGCTGGCGCTGGCCGCCCGAGACGTTCGTCCCGCCCTGGGCGATGGGAGCGTCGAGGCCGCCCTCCAGTGCGGAGACGAACTCCTTGGCCTGGGCCACCTCCAGGGCCCGCCACAGCTCCTCGTCGGTGGCGTCCGGGCGCCCGTAGCGCAGGTTGGAGGCCACGGTTCCGGAGAACAGGTACGGCTTCTGCGGGACCATGCCGACCGTCCGGGCCAGCAGCTGCGGGTCCAGCCGGCGCACGTCCTCGCCGTCGACGAGCACCTCGCCGCCGGTCGCGTCGAACAGCCGCGGCACCAGGCCCAGCAGCGTGGACTTCCCGCTGCCGGTGGAGCCGATCACCGCCGTGGTCTCGCCGGGCCGGGCCACCAGGTCCACCCCGCGCAGCACCGGCGCCTCGGCGCCCGGGTAGTGGAAGTCGGCGCCGCGCAGCTCCAGGCGCCCGCTCACGGACAGCGTGCGCACCGGGTCCACCGGCGGGACGACGCTGGAGTCGGTGTCGAGCACTTCCTGGATGCGCTCGGCGCAGACCTCGGCGCGCGGCACCATCATGAACATGAAGGTGGCCATCATCACGGCCATCACGATCTGCATCAGGTAGGCGAGGAAGGCCGTCAGCTGCCCGATCTCCATGCCCCGGTCGTCCACGCGCATCGCACCGAACCAGATGACGGCGACGCTGGAGAGGTTCACCACCAGGATGACGGTGGGGAACATCAGGGCGAGCAGCCGGCCGGAGGCCAGCGAGACCCCGGTCAGCTCGGAGTTCGCGCCGCGGAAGCGCTCCTCCTCGTAACCGTCGCGGACGAAGGCGCGGATGACGCGGTTGCCGGTGATCTGCTCGCGCAGCACCCGGTTGACCACGTCCAGGCGCTGCTGCATCAGGCGGAACAGCGGACGCGTCCGCCAGACGATCGCGCCGACCGAGGCGCCCAGCACCGGGACGACGGCGAGCAGCACGCCCGACAGCTTCACGTCCAGGGAGAGGGCCATGGCGATACCGCCGACGCACATGATCGGCGCCGAGACCATCAGCGTGAAGGTCAGCAGCGCCAGCATCTGCACCTGCTGGACGTCGTTGGTCGTACGGGTGATCAGCGACGGCGCGCCGAACTGGCCCAGTTCGCGGGCGGAGAAGCTCTGCACCCGGTCGAAGACGGCGGCGCGGACGTCCCGGCCCAGCGCGGCGGCGGTCCGCGCGCCGAAGTAGACGGCCCCGACGTTGCAGACGAGCTGGACGAGCGAGACACCGAGCATCAGCGCGCCGAAGCGCAGGATGTAACCCGTGTCACCGTTGACGACACCGTGGTCGATGATGTCGGCGTTGAGCGTGGGCAGGTAGAGGCTCGCACTGGTCTGCAGGAGTTGCAGCAGCACCAGTGCGGCGATGGGTTTCCGGTGCGGACGCAGGTACGTCCGCAGAAGTCGTATGAGCACGCGCAGGCTCCGGTAGCAAAGATCGAGGGGGTTCACTCCATCTTGTGCCAAGCGGTGGCCTGATCCCTACCGCTTTTCGCAAAGCGGGGTCAAAAGGAGGAGGCCACTTCGTGCCAAGGTCCCCTTGCTGCCAGAACCCGGACGTGCAAGGGCTTGCGGACCGGGCGCGGATGCGGTCGCTCCCGGCTCAGAAGGCGCCCGGGTGCAGCTGCTCCCGCGTGGTCACGTACTGCTGGCGCACCGCCTGCCAGGCCGCGAACTCCTCGCCCGGCTCGAAGACCTGGGCGGCCGGCGCCGGCCAGAGCGGAGGCGTGTGCGGGGCCAGCGTGCCCTGCTGCACCCCCAGCGCCCACGCCGCCTGACGGGCCGCGCCCAGCGCCGCGTAGTCCGCCGGAGCCGGCACGACGACCTGGGTCCCGAACAGCCCCGGCGCGGCGGCCTGTACGGCGGGCAGCTCGGCCGCCGCGCCCAGCAGGAACACCCGCCGGATCCCCACACCCCGGTGCCGCAGCACGTCCAGCGCGTCCGCCAGCCCGCACAGCATCCCCTCGAACGCCGCCCGCGCCAGGTGCTCCGGCTTCATCGAATCCCGGCGCAGCCCGGACAGGGTCCCGGCGGAGTGCGGCAGGTACGGGGTGCGCTCCCCCTCCAGGTACGGCAGCAGGACGAGCCCGTGCGCCCCCGGCGTCGACTTCAGCGCGAGCGCGCTCAGCCCCTCCAGGTCGGTGCCCAGCATGTCGGCGGTGCCGCGCAGGGCCCGTACGGCGTTGGAGGTGTTCACCACCGGCAGGTGCATACCGGCGGCGTCGGCGAGGGAGGTGACCAGTCCGCCCGGCTCCACCAGCGCCTCGTGGTGCACGGCCATCACCGAGCCGGAGGCGCCCAGTGAGACCACCGCGTCCCCCGGCCCCAGGCCCAGCCCGAGCACGGCGGCCGTGGTCTCCCCGGTCCCGGCGGAGATCAGCAGCCCCTCCGGGGTCATCCCGGCGGCGTCGCACGGACCGAGCACCTCGGGCAGCAGCGCCCGGTGCCCGAGCGCCAGCTCGACCAGGTCCGGACGGTACGCGCCGGTGGCCGCCGACCAGTACCCGGTGCCGGAGGCGTCGGCCCGGTCGGTGGTCCGCCGGGCGGGCCGGCCCAGCAGCTGCCAGACCAGCCAGTCGTGCGGGGACATCAGCACCGCGATCCGCCGCGCGGCCTCGGGCTCGTTACGGGCCAGCCAGGCGAGTTTCGCCACCGGCTGCGCGGCGTGCGGCACCGAGCCGACGGCCGCCGTCCAGGCGGCCCTGCCACCCAGCGCCTCGACCAGCTCGGCCGCGGCGGCCTGCCCGCGCTTGTCGTTGCCGACCAGGGCGGGCCGGACCAGCCCGCCCTGCGCGTCCAGCGCCAGCAGCCCGTGCTGCTGCGCCGAGACCCCTATGGCCTGGACCCCCTCCAGCAGCCCGCCCCCGGCCGCCTCCCCGAGGGAGAGCAGCCAGGACTGCGGGTCTGTCTCGTAGGGGACCACCTCGCCCGCCGGCTGCGGATGGGCCGCGTAGCCCTGGCGCAGCACGGCGCCCGTGTCCGTGTCGCAGACGACGATGCGAGTGAAGGTGGAAGAGCTGTCCAGCCCGGCGACTATCCCCATGCGGAGAATTCTGCCCCACCGGGCCGTCCGCCCGGCCGGTTCAGGTGTTGCTGGTTCCCCACTCGTCCTCGAACCCCTGTCCGCGGCGCCGCAGCCCGGGCACCCGCCGCACCACCGAGTTCGGCAGGACGTCACCGGCCTTGTCGCCGACCACGGTGAACGCCCTCACGGCGAACACCCGCCCGCCCTGTCCCGCCGTCTCGGCGGCGTTGCGCACCACCGGGTTCTGTGCGACCCGCTGCGCGGACTTCTTCATCTGCTCGTAGCGCTCGCGTCCCGCGGCCGCTCCCAGGACGTAGCCGAGGGCCACTCCGGCGAGGAACGTGACCTTGTACCGCATGCCTGCCACCCTTCGTCGTGTCGGTGCCCGGCCGGCTGGCGATACCGATTGGCGGAGCACCCCCCTGCTTGCGCTAATCTATGACTCGCAACGGGCGCTCGCCCCCCGGCAAGGCCGGAGGTGGGCTGTTCGTGGCACCGCAGCAATCCCCTGTAGCTCAATTGGCAGAGCAGCCGGCTGTTAACCGGCAGGTTACTGGTTCGAGTCCAGTCGGGGGAGCGCAATCCCCTGTAGCTCAATTGGCAGAGCAGCCGGCTGTTAACCGGCAGGTTACTGGTTCGAGTCCAGTCGGGGGAGCAGGAAGGGAAGAGGGCCCGGTCCGGGTCCTCTTTCTTTTTGCCCGGCCGGGAACCGGGCAGCTTCCAGCGCGGTCTCACTGAGCAGGCGAAGCCGATCATGCGAGGCACCCGAGGCAGGAGATCGTATGAGCGGCTATGCTGCGGCAGACAGCGCGCACACATGTACGCGCCACGCCGTGAAGGGGCGGTAGCTCAGCCGGTTAGAGCAGCGGACTCATAATCCGTCGGCCGTGGGTTCGAGTCCCACCCGCCCCACCGTGCCACGGGTCAGAAGAAACGTTCTGACCCGTGGCTTTCTTGTTGCTGCCGACCGGTCTTGGCACGGGGGACGACCTACGACCGGAGCCCGCACGGGACTTGGTCACGAGGCTGTCCGTCCTTCGCCGGCGCCGTCCGCCCGCGAGCCCCGCGTCCGGCCCCGCGACCGGTGCGCCGTACTCGCGATGACCCGCGTTCCGCGGGGCCGGCCCTTTTGACCTGCTGCTTCCCGCTCAGGGTGGCGACTCCCCTGCGCCGGCGGGCCCGCTCCCGCCCGCGTGGCGATCACCAGGGGAAGGGCAGACGATGGGAATGCCGGTGGGTCCGGCCGGCTTCCTCTCGGCTCTCGCCGGGAGCGGTCTCCGGACCCAGATGGACAACGAGGAACGGGTGATCATCCATGTGCCGATGGCTCGCTTACTCGGGGACGCCCCTCCTGCTCGACACCATCCTGTACAAGCCGGCGCACTCGCTGATCGACCAGAGCCTGCACTCCAAGCTGGGTGTGGAGACCACGAACGGCGACGGGTTCGGCGTCGGGTGGTACCCGGAGAACGGCGGCACACCGGCGGTCCTGCGGGACGTGGGGCCGGCCTGGAACAACCGCAACCTGCGGGAGATCGCGGACCACGTCCAGTCCCCCCTGTTCTTCGCCCACATCCGGGCGTCGACCGGAACGGCGGTCCAGCAGACGAACTGCCACCCCTTCCGGCACGGCCGCTGGCTGTGGATGCACAACGGCTCCATCGCCGGTTTCCACCTCGTGCGCCGGGAACTCTGCCTCCTCGTGGACCCCGTGCTGTTCAACGACATCGAGGGAACGACGGACTCCGAGATGATGTTCTACCTCGCGGTCACCTTCGGCCTGGACCAGGACCCGCCCGGCGCCGTGGCGCGGATGGCGGGGGTCGTGGAACGCGTCGGGCGCGAGCGGGGTGTGGAGTTCCCCCTCCAGATGACGGTCGCCGTGACCGACGGCGAGCGCGTCTGGGCCTTCCGCTACTCCAGCGAGGGCGCATCCAGGTCGCTGTTCTACAGCAGCCGTGTGGACACCCTGCGCACGTTGCACCCTGACGTGACGTTCCTGCAGGACGTGTCCGACGAGACCCGCCTCATCGTGTCCGAGCCCCTCGGTGACCTGCCCGGTGCCTGGAACCAGGTGCCGGAGAGCAGCTACGGCGTCGTGCAGCCGGGACAGGACGAACTGCTCCCCTTCGCCCCTCAGGCGGCCTGACGCCGCGATCGATCGACATCTGTGCCCACAGTCAACACGGAGGCGCGCCATGAACGAGTCGATGCTGGACCTGGCGGTGGACTACCCGCTGCTGAACATGTTCTGGACCATGATGATGATCTTCCTCTGGGTGCTCTGGTTCATGCTGCTCTTCCGGATCATCGGCGACATCTTCCGCGACGACGACCTGGGCGGCTGGGGCAAGGCGGGGTGGACCGTCTTCGTCATCCTCCTGCCCTTCCTCGGTGTGTTCGTGTACCTGATCGCCCGCGGGCGCGGGATGGGCGAACGCGAGCTGGCACGGATGCAGCGCAGCGAGCAGGAGTTCCGCTCCTACGTACAGCAGACCGCCGGCGGCACCAGCCAGGCGGAGGCGCTCGCCCGGCTCGCCGAGCTCAAGAACAAGGGCGACATCACGGCTGCCGAGTTCGAGCAGGCGAAGGCCAAGGTCCTCGCGGGGTAGCCGGATGCCCCGCCATGGGGTGTCCGGTATGAGCCGGATGCGTTGCCATGGTGCTTGACCTGCTCGTCATCGGCCTGGTCATCACGCTCTACCCGCTGCCGATCGCGGCGTTCGTCGTGGTCGTGTCCGCCCCCCGCCGCGGGGTGTGGAAAGGGCTGGCGTTCATCCTCGCCTGGCTCGCGTGCCTGGTGGCCGTGATCGCCGTCGTGCTGCTCCTCACCGACGGGGAGCCGCCCCCGCCGCGCTCCCCGCCCTCCACCGCCGTACTCGTGGTCAAGGTGGTCCTCGGGCTCGGACTGATCGTGTACAGCGAGCGCAAGTGGCGTCGACGGCGTACGGCCGCCGCCAGCGACGGCGCGGCGGACGAGGGGCGGCCGGTGGCGTCCAAGAGGCCGAAGACCTCCAGGATGGACCAGGTCACGGTGTGGTCCGCCGCCTCGCTCGCCGTCCTCCTCCAGCCCTGGGGCATGGTCGGCCTCGCCGCCACCACGGTGGTATCGGCCGACCTTTCCCACGGGGCGTCGTTCCTGGCACTCCTGGGCTTCTGCGTCCTGGCCACCTCCTCCCTGCTGACCATGGAGCTGTACATGGTGTTCGCGCCGCAGCGGGCGCAGCAGGCCCTGACAGGTTTGCGCGCATGGCTGGAACGGCACACGGAACAGGCGATCGTCGTCACGTGCCTCGTGCTGGGCCTGTGGACCGTGGCCCGGAGCCTCTACGAACTCACCGCCTGACCGCCCGGGCGGTGACCTCCCGGGCGGTCAGGAGCAGGCGGTGGCCGGGTCGTCGTGGACGAGCGCGCAGACCATCCGTTCGCCGCGCCCGTGGTCGGGGTACGCCGTGAGCAGCTCGGCCCTGAAGTCGTTCCACTGGCGGGTGATCTCGGCGGTGGCCCCGGCCGTCGCGCGGCGGAAGTTGTCGCCGGTCCGCGCGCGGGCGGACGCGGGCGTGTCCTTGTTCAGGGTGCGGTTGTGGGAGACGCGGCCGTCGCAGTCGGCGGGTTTGACGCCGGTGGAGTCGAAGTCGGTGTAGCAGCCGGTGGCGAGGTCCGCGGGAATGCGCTCCCGTGCCTCCCGGGTCCAGTCGGCGTCCTTCATGGCGCTGTAGCGGCGGATGTCGAGGAACGGCGCGTGGTCCTTACGCTCCAGGCCGGGCGGGTTGTCGAGGCCGATCGGGCCGGGGGCGGCCCGGTCGCTCCAGTTGGAGTGGGAGTAGAAGTCCTCGATCTGGTGCCAGCCGCGGCCGAGCTGTTCGAGGACGGCACATTTGGCCCGCTCGGCCTTCTCGTCCCACGTGCAGGGTGAGGAAAGGTCGCTCTGGCCGGCGCGCACCGTGCCGTCGGCGTCGACGAGGCCGTCGGCGGCCCGTACGGCGTTGCGGAAGCGGGCCACGGAGGTACGGATACAGGCGAGGAGCTCGGTGGTGGCCTCGTCCCGGGTGCGGGGGTAGCCGGGGGCGTAGCGGGGGGCGAGGTAGTCGGCGTTGTCGCAGTGCAGGGGGCCGACGTCGAAGTAGGGGCGGTGGTCGTTGGCGTTGACCGCCCCGTCGCGGGCGTCGGCCATCGCGGTCAGGGTGAGGGGCTCCCAGGGCAGTGCGGCCCGGGTGATGTCCTCGTGGTTGACGCCGGTGAAGGCATGGGCGGGGCCGCCCGGCACGGTGCTCAGGGCAGCTGCCAGGACGGCTGCGACGGCCGCGGAGCGGGTCCGTGCCGGCGGGATGACAGCCATACCTCCATGCTGCGCGCCCGGCACGCCCCCCGCACACGCGCGGGCCGGGGCTACGGCTCCGTCGAGCGCGGCTGGGCCGACGGGATCCGCCGGGTGAAGAAGAGGGCGAGCAACGCGGCGAAGGCCAGGATGGCGAGTGCCGCGCGAAGGCCGTCGAGCCGGGCGGCAGCGTTCGCGTCCAGCGCGGCCTTGGACACTTCCGCGCTCGCGCCGGCTTGGTCGAGGGCGGTCTTGAGCTGGGCGTCGGACAGGAACGGCGCGCCGCTCTGGAGCTGGACGGCCGCCTGGCTCGTGACGCTGTCCGGGACCGCCGGGTTCGCCTCGACTTCGGTCAGGAAGGACGTGGTGAGTGCGGCGATCATGATCGAGCCGGCCAGTGCCGTACCGATCGAGGCGCCGAGGTTGGTGACGGCGTTCTGGACGCCGCCGACCTCCGCGCTCTGCGCCTGCGGCACCGCGGACACGGTGACCGACCCGAGCTGGGACGCCAGCGCGCCCATGCCGAGCCCGACCAGCAGGAGGGGGATGGTGACGACCTCCGCGCCGGCGTCCGCGTCGAGCGCGGCCATCAGGACCACCGCTCCCACGAGCAGCGCGAGGATCCCCAGCCGCACCACGCGCCGCGGCGAGACGTCCGGGAGGAGACGCGGGATCAGGGTCGCGGCCGCCAGCAGGCTCACCGAGAGCGGCAGGAGACGGACGCCGGTCTGCAGTGCCGAGAGGCCCAGGGCGACGGACAGGTAGAGCGGGACGACGAAGAACACGCCCATCTGCACGAGGAACTGGAAGAAGAACATCGTCAGGCCGCCCGTGAGCTGCCTGTTCTGCAGCATGCCGGGATCGATGAGGGGATCCCGCCCCCGCTCGACGACCTTGGCCTCCCAGTGGAGGAAGAGCCAGACCAGCGCCAGACCGGCCAGCATCAGCCAGGTCGTCAGGGAGACCCCGAGCCACGCGGGGGCGCCGGGCTTCGGCTGGAACCAGCCCCACTCGTCGGACCGGAGCACGCCGTAGACGAAGATCCCGAGCCCGAGCGCGGAGAGGACGGCGCCCACGTAGTCGATGCTCCGGCGTTCGCCGGGCGGGGCGTCCGCGATGCGGCGCGCCAGCACGAGGATGCCGAGCACCACCAGGACCTCCCCGGCGAAGACCCACCGCCAGGAGAAGTACGTCGTCGCGACACCGCCGATGAGCGGCCCGAGCGCGATCGCCACGGCCCCTGCCGCCACGACGAGCCCGTAGGCGGCGGGACGGCGTTCGACGGCGAAGTTGCCGGCGACGAGCGCCACGATCGCGGGCAGGATCAGCGACGCCCCGATCCCCTCCAGGAACGACCAGCCCAGCAGCAGCACGGGCAGGTTCGGCGCGAGTGCCGTGGTGAAGGAGCCGGCCCCGTAGACGCAGCAGCCGATCATGAACGAGCGCTTGCGTCCGATCAGCGCCCCGACCTTGCCGCCGGGGATCATGAACATCGCCATCACGAGGGTGTAGGCGGTGATCGCGCCCTGGATGCCCGTCACCGTGGTCCCCACGTCCTCGGCCACCGTGGCGATGGAGACGTTCATGACGGAGCTGTCGAGCGCCATCAGGAACTGGCCGGCCGCGAGCGTCACCAGCACGACTCGCGACTTCGCCGACGCCGAACTCTTGGCCGTGCCTGCCTGGGATGCCATGGACGCATGGTTCCAGCCGTGCACGGGCCCGCTGGGCCGACCCGCCGCGCAGTCGGCCGGACGGGCGCGACGCCGGGCGGGGCACCGTGCCCCGGTCCGGGGCCGCCCCACCCGCCCCCCTGCGAGCAGCGGATACGGGACCTCGTGCACCTGCGGCTTCCGGTCCCCGGGGGAGGGGGTGACCGGCTAGAAGTCCTCCGTTTCGTCCGTGAGGTGGCGCAGTACGTCCGTCAGATCCTGGCGGCGGGCGAAGGCCATGCGCTGGCGGTGGGCGCCCGAGCCGTCGCGGAGGAGGCCGGCCAGGGTCTTGGCCGCGTGGTCGAGGTCGCCGGCGGCGGCCAGGTCCGGGGCGACCAGGTCGAGCAGGGCCTCCGCCAGGTCGGCCGCCGGGAGTTCGGCGCCCGTGTACGGGTCCAGACCGAAGCCCTCCAGGCCGTCGTGGGCCGCCCGCCAGCGGGCGAGGCGCAGCACGTCGTCCCGTATCGGCCGGTCGGGACGCTGCTCCGCGATGTCGCGCAGCGCCGAGGAGACCAGGGCCCGGCCCAGCTCGGCCTGGAGTACGGCCGTGTCGATGTCGGGGGACATGTCGGGCGCCCGGATTTCGAGCGTCGGCCAGTTCCCCGAGGGGCGGAGGTCCCAGTAGACCATCTTGGTGTCCAGGGCGGCCCCGGAGCCGAGCAGGGTCTGTACCGAGCGCCGGAAGTGGGCCGTGGACGGGAAGTGCGGGGGCGGGCCCGCCGAGGGCCAGCCCGCCCAGGCCATCGCCCGCCAGCTGGAGTGGCCGGTGTCGCGGCCGCCCCAGAAGGGGGAGTTGGCCGCCAGTGCGATCAGCGTGGGCAGCCAGGGCCGGACCCGGTTGGACACCGCCACGGCCGTGTCCACGTCGAGGGTGCCGATGTGGATGTGGCGGCCGCAGCTGACCAGGGTGTCGGTCAGCGCCCCGAACCGGCGGTGCTGCTCGCGCTGGCGGGGCTCGTCGTCGGTCAGGTGCAGCGGCCCTTCGACGGCCACGACGGGCGAGGGGGCCGCCAGCAGCCGGCAGCCGTGCGCGCGGGCCGCCGCGGCGAGGGTCCGCCGCAGGGCGGCGAGCTCCTCGCGCAGGGTGATCGCCGAGTCGGCGACCGGGGTGGAGATCTCCACCTGGTACCGGGTCCCCTCGGGGTGCAGCTGCTGGGGGAGCCCGGCGGCGGTGGCGAGGACGAGCGGGGCGGCCGGGACCACCCGCAGGGTGCGCTCGTCGACGAGCAGGAACTCCTCCTCGACCCCCATGGTGAGGGGGGTGGTGACACCGCTCACGGTGCGCAGGGCGAGGCCCGAGGGGTCGGTGTCGCCGGGGCTCGTGGTGCTGTTGCCAGGATCGATCACTACGCCTCCCTGGACATACGAGTCTTTCATCATGGGCCGATGAGGGGGCGCGGGAGCAAGGCCGATCCGGTCAAATGTCGGGCGATAGTGGCGAGTTAGCGGCAGAAGTGGGCACAGGGTGAAAGTCAGGAGCCGGGTGGGCCGGGAGTGTCGCGCGGGTGTGCGGGGCGGGTGAACGTCCCCTCGGCTCCAGGGGCGTCCTAGAACGTGCCGGTTACCATCCCGTGTGACTGGTACCGCCTCCCCGCCCCGACCGAAGCGGCGCATATTCGCCGACCTGACCCCGCTGCGCACGTCCGCCCACTACCGGCGGCTGTGGGTGGGCGGCACCATCTCCTGGATGGGCCAGGCCATGACCGCTCTGGCCATCTCGCTCCAGGTCTACGCGATCACCGGCTCCAGCTTCTCGGTCGGCCTGGTCGGGCTCTTCTCGCTCGTCCCCCTCGTCGCCTTCGGCCTGTACGGCGGGGCCATCGCCGACCGGGTGGACCGGCGCAAGCTCGGCCTCTACAGCCAGAGCGGGCTCACCGTGCTGTCCGCCGGGCTGGCCGCCGCGGCCCTGCTCGACTACCACCGGGTCTGGCTGCTCTACACCGTCGTCGCCCTCCAGGCCGTCTGCGGGGCGCTGAACGGGCCGGCCCGCTCGGCCATGATCCCCAAGCTGCTGCCACCCGAGCAGCTGCCCGCCGCGAACGCGCTGAACTCCGTCACCATGACCTCCGGGACCATGCTGGGGCCGCTGCTCGGCGGCCTGATCGTCGGCTGGTGGGGCTACCAGGCGGCTTACCTGATCGACGTCGTGACCTTCTCCGCCGCCCTGTACGCCATGTGGCGGCTGCCCGCGATGCTGCCGGAGGGCCGCACGGGGCGGGCGTCGGTGATGGACGGGCTGCGCTTCCTCGCGACCACGCCCAACCTGCGGATGACCTTCTTCTCCGACCTGGCCGCGATGGTCCTCGCCCAGCCGAAGGCGCTGTTCCCGGCCATCGCCCTCCTCTGGTACGGCGGCGACGCCAAGACCGTCGGCCTGCTCGTCGCCGCCCTCGCCGTGGGTGCGCTGCTCGGCGGGGTGTTCTCCGGCTGGCAGGGGCGGATCCGGCGGCACGGGCTGGCGATCCTGCTGTCCGTCGCCGCCTGGGGGCTGGCCATCGCCGTCTTCGGGCTGATGCGCAACCTCTGGCTGGGGCTGCTGTTCCTCGCGCTGGCCGGGTGCGCCGACACCATCTCGATGGTGTTCCGCTCCACGATGATGCAGACGGCCACCCCGGACGGGATGCGCGGGCGGCTCCAGGGCGTGTTCATCGTGGTCGTCGCGGGCGGGCCCCGGCTCGGGGACTTCCTGGCCGGTGCCGTGGGCGACCTGACCTCCCCGGCCGTCGCCATCACGGGCGGCGGGCTCGCGTGCGTGGTGGTCCTGGGGCTGCTGGCCGCGCGGTGGCGCTCGTTCGCCCGCTACGACTCCCGGTCGCCGCAGGCGTAGGACGACTGGCTCCGGCGGCCGCCCGGCGGCCAGTCGGGGGCCGGGTCCTCGGGGAGCAGGGCGCGCAGGGCGCCCACCGCGGCGCCGATACAGGTGTCCCGCAGCTCGGCGCGGGTGCAGGTCTCGTGCGTGAGCCAGTCCACGCAGAGCACCTGGACGAACACGAGCCAGGCCCTCAGGGCCGAGGAGACGGCGGCGTGCGTGCCGCCGCCCTCTCCGTCAGCTCCGCCGGTTCCGTCGGTTCCGTCGGCGAGCGGGAGTACGCCGAGCAGGCGCGAGCGGAGGGCGTCGAGCTCGTTCGTCATGATCGTGTGGATGACCGGGTCCCCCGCGAGCACCCGGTTCGCGGCCAGCACGGCATGGCGGTTGGCGATGAAGTAGTCGAGGTGGGCGTCCATCCCCTGCGCCAGCTGCTCGACGAGCGTGGCGTCGGGGTCGAGCCGGGTGGCCTCCAGCAGCCGGTCGGCTGCCTGCTGGTAGACCGCCGCGAAGAGAGCGTGCTTGCTCGGGAAGTGCTGGTAGAGCAGGGCGCGGGAGACGCCTGCCTGCTGGGCGACGTCCTCCATCAGGACCTCGTCGTAGGGAGCGGCGGAGAACAGCCGTGCGCCGACGGCGAGCAGCTGGGCGCGGCGGTCGGCGGGTGTCAGGCGTCGGCGGGGTGGCACGCGTCCAGAGTACTTGACACGTGTCTAGCAAGGCACCCTAAGGTGAGTCTTAGTAGACACACGTCAACTAAGGGGGAGGTGCAGCTATGGCCAAGGCACTCCGGGGTTTTTCGTGGGTGATGGGCATCGCGTGCACGGCGATCGGGCTGTGGCACGTGGCCGCCGGCAACGTCGCGATTCCGGGCGAGGACGATGCCGGTCCCACGGTGGACAGCCTGGGCCGGTTCCTCGGCGCGTTCTTCGCCGGTTACGGGCTGGCCTGGGTGTGGGCCGCCCGCCAGGATCCCGTCCCGGCGCGCCTGGTGCGCGGGCTGGCGGCTGTGTTCGCGCTGGGCACCGTGGGACGGTTGCTGTCGCTGGCCGTGGAGGGCCGGCCGCACTGGTTCCAGGTGGTGCTGATCGTGCAGGAAGTGCTCATCCCGCCGCTCCTGTTCTGGCTGGCGGACGCGGACGAGCGGGCGTACGCGGCCCGGCGGGGCGGGGCAGGGGCGGTCTAGGCGGGCGGCCCGACCATCCCCCGGGCCACGCCGAGGGCGACCAGGTCCTGGGGGCGGATGCGGAGCTGGGCCGCCGTGGCGGGGGCCTGGTCGGCGGGGCGCTTGAGGATGGCCGCCGCCAGTTCGGGGGCGATGACCGAGAAGTAGCTGTCCGGGGTCACCCAGGTGTTCCCCGGCGAGGCCAGGGCGAGTGCCCCGCCCGAGCCGCCCTCGCCGATCAGCAGGGTCGTCACCGGAACCGTGGCCGCCGCCACCGCCGCGAAGCAGTCCGCGATGGCCGGGCCGGCGCCCGCGTGTTCGGCGGCGGCGTCGTTGGCCGCGCCGGGGGTGTCCACCAGGGTGAGGACCGGGACGCCGAGCCGGTCCGCGAGACGGATGACGCGGGCGGCCGTACGGTAGCCCGCCGGGCGGGTGGCGGTGCCGCACTGGGCGGCGTACGCCACCGCGTGGCCCTCCCGCAGCCCGAACCCGCACAGCATCCCGGCGTCGAAGGCCCCGGCCCGGTCCCCGCGCAGGGGCAGCCGCAGCTCGAAGTACGCGTCCAGGTACGCCCGCGCCCGCGGCCGCCCGGGGCGCCGGGCCTGCTGGACGGCGTCCCAGCCGGTCAGCGGGGGCGTGACGCCGCCCAGCGCGGCCGGGGGCTCGACCGGCGAGGCGGCGCGGGGCGCGGCCAGCACCCGCAGCCAGTCCCCGACCGCGCGGGGGAGCTCCGCCGGGGGGACGACGGCGTCCACGTGCCCGGCGTCGTACTGCCCCTCGGCGGTGTAGGCCGCCGGGTCGGCGTCGGCGGGCCGCACCCGGGACCCGGCGAAGCCGACCTGCGCCCCGGGCAGCGCCAGCACCACGTCGGCCCCCGCCCCCAGGGTGGCCCACCCGCCGCCGGTGGTGGGATCGCGCACCACCGCGATCTGCGGGAGCCCGGCGGCCCGGGTCAGCACGCACTGGCGGGCCACCCGCTGGAGCTGCGCCAGCGCGAGCATCCCCTCCTGCATCCGGGAGCCGCCGGTGGCGATCAGGGAGACCAGCGGCAGGCGGCGCTCGCGGGCGTGCCCGTACGCGGCCTCCAGCCGGTCACCGGTACGCCGCCCGAGGCTGCCGCCGAGGAAGCCGAACTCGAAGGAGACGAGCACCGCTTCGCGGCCGCCGACCCGGGCCGTCCCCACGACGACGGACTCCCGCTCCCCGGTCCGGGCGCCGGCCCGGGCCAGCGAGGCGTCGTACCCGGCCCAGCCGAGGGGGCCGTCGTCGTCGGGGTACTGCGCACAGGGCGCGGGCAACTCCTCGAAGCTCCCGGGGTCGGTGAGGGCGGCGATGGCGGCGCGGGCCGGCAGACGGGTCGTCACCGGGCCAGCGTAGGCGGTGGGGTGCGCCCGCTACAGTCCCGACTCCCAGGTCACCGTCGTGCCCCTCGGGCCCGAGTCCGTGAGGCCGTCGTCGGAGACCGTGAGGCGGACGCGGGAGGGGGTGGCGTCGATCTCGACCTGGATGCTGGTGACCGCGCTGCGGCGGTGGGCCGCTGCCAGGGCGCTGCGGAGGGTGGCCAGGAGGGCGTCCGTGACGCGGTCCGGGAGGAGGGCGTCGACCGCGCCCGCGAAGTGGACCGACGGCTGGAAGCCCAGCAGGACGGCGGCCCCGCCGGTCTCGCGCAGGACCCGGCCGCGGAAGGTCGCCGGGGCGTCCGTCGGAGGCTGCTGGAGGGCGAAGATGGCCGTGCGGACCTCCTGGATGGTGGAGTCCAGCTCGTCCACGGCCCGGCTCAGTTCGGCGCCGACGTCCTCCACGTCGCCCGAGGGGGCGTTCGAGGACCGCCGCCGGGTGCTCTCCAGCATCATCTCCGTCGCGAACAGCCGCTGGACCACCAGGTCGTGCAGGTCGCGGGCGATGCGGTCGCGGTCCTCGTACACCGCGAGCTGTTCGCGGTCGTGCTGGGCGTCGGCGAGGACCAGCGCGAGGGCCGCCTGGGAGGCGAACTGCGAGGCCAGCAGCCGGTCCACGGCGTCGTACGGGCGGCCGCCCCGGGCCCGGGGCAGGGCCAGGGTGCCGATCAGCTGGCCGCCGCTCTGGAGCGGCAGCATCATGCTCGGGCCGAAGCGCTCGCGCACGTGCGTGGTCATCCGGGGGTCGGTCGCGGAGTCCTCTATGAAGACGGGTTCACCGCCGAGCAGTTGTTCCAGCACCGGGGATCCGGGTGCGATGGTCGTGCCGACCAGGTCGCCGGGGTCCCCGTGCGTGGAGGCGGCGACGATCTCCATACCGCCCTCCGGCGTGGGCTGGAGCACCACGCCGGCCGCCGCGTCCGCCAGCAGCCGGGCCCGTTCGGCGACGCACATCAGGGCGTCGGCCGCCGGCCGCCCCGCCAGCAGGGTGGTGGTCACGGCGGCCGCGCCCTCGATCCAGCGCTCCCGGCGGCGGGCGGTCTCGTACAGCCGCGCGTTGCCGATCGCTATCCCGGCCTGCGAGGCCAGCACCCGCATCAGCGCGAGGTCCTCGTCGGTGAAGGGACCGCCGCCGCGCTTCTCGGTGAGGTAGAGGTTCCCGAAGACCTCGGTGTGCACCCGGATGGGGACGCCGAGGAAGCTGCGCATGGGCGGGTGCCCGGGCGGGAAGCCGGCCGAGCGGGGGTCGCGGGTGAGGTCGTCCAGCCGCAGCGGACGCGCCTCGGTGATCAGCGCGCCGAGCACGCCGGTGCGGCCGTCGGGCAGCCGGGGGATCGCGGCGCGTTCGGCCTCGGTGATCCCGGCGGTGAACAGCTGCGTCAGCCGGCCGCGCTCGGGGTCGACCACCCCGAGGGCGCCGTACCGCGCGCCGCACAGGTCGGTCGCGGAGTCCACGACGTGCTGGAGGGTGGGCTGGAGCTCCAGCTCCGAGCCGACGCTGAGGACGGCGTCCAGCAGCACCGGAAGGCGGGACGTGGCCCCGCCCGGCTCCGGCTCCGCACCCGGGCCCGGGACCGCGGCCGCAGCCGTGCCCGGGCCCTCGTCGGTGGGGTTCGGTCTCATGCAGCCAGCGGGTTGAGGACCATCGGGGCGATCTTCCCTTCGAGCATCGCGCCGAGACCCATGACGGCGCACACGTCGGGCCGTTCCGCGATGGCCACCGGCATCCCGGTCGAATCCCGCAGCATCTGGTCCAGCCCCGGCAGCAGGGCGCTGCCGCCCACCATCATGATCCCCCGGTCCGTCAGGTCGGCGACCAGGTCCGGCGGGCAGTCGCGCAGCACGCGGCCGATGCCGTCGAGGACGGCCGTCAGCGGGGTGTGGATGGCGTGGCGCACGGCGGCGGTGTCCACGTGCACGGAGCGGGCCAGTCCGGTGGACACGTCGCGGCCGTGGATCAGGGTGGAGGCGGGGCCCTCCGAGGTGATGCCGTTGCCGTGCAGGGCGAGCTGGAGGGGGCGGACGGCCTGGCTCGGCAGCATCAGCTCGTGGGCGTGGCGCAGGTGCTGGACCACGGCGTGGTCGATGGCCTCGCCGCCGACGGGGATCCGCTGGGCGGTGACGATCGACCCGAGGGAGAGGACCGCCACCTGGGTGGCCGCGGCCCCGCACACCATGATCATCGTCGCGGTCGGCTGCTCCACCGGCAGGCCGCAGCCGACGGCCGCCGCGATCAGGGTGTCGACCAGTTCGACGCGCCGCGCCCCCAGCCCGACCATCGTCTCGACGGCCGCGCGCTGGGCCAGCGGGTCGGCGTCGTGCGGGGTGCAGCAGGCGGCGCGCAGCCGGGGCTTGCGGCGCAGGGCGCGGCGCAGTTTCTCGCCGAGGAGGTGACGCAGCATCCGCTGGGCCATCTCGATGTCGACGACCGTGCCGCCGGAGACGGGGCGGACGACGCGGATGTAGTCGGGCGTGCGGCCCGTCATCCGTTCGGCGAAGGTGCCGACGGCGATGAGGGCGCCGGTGCGGGTGTTGACCGCGGCGACGCTGGGCTCGTCGACCACGAGGCCGGCGCCCTTCACGTAGACGCGGGTCCTCGCGGCTCCCAGGTCGACGGCGACGTGGCAGCGGCGCAACTGCTCAAGACTGACGGTCACGGCAGGTCCTCCCGAGAGCGCGGGGTAGGAAAGGGACCGACGGAGGCCGGTCGATACTTCATATCTTCTCGGGTCAATGGGGCATACCGCCCGCTGGAATGCTCCGCCCGGGGCGTGGCGGAAGGGGCGGGCGTGCTGCACGGGGGTGGATTTCTGCACCGACAGGCACCACCATGCGCGCACCATCCGCGCTACCCGCGCGTAACAAGGTAAAGGGGACCCGATGCTGACACCCCGCCAGAAGCTCCTGCCGCTTCTGCCGCTCCTGACCCTCTGCCTCGCCCTCTTCCCCGCCCTCCCGGCCCAGGCCGCGCCCCCGAGGCAGCCGGCCGCCGCCCGCAATCCGGTGGTCCTCGTCCACGGTTACAACGCCGACCCCGGCGTCTGGGGTTCCCTCCGGGCGGACCTCCGGGCCGACGGGTACGCCGACTCCGAGCTCTTCTCCTTCGGCTACGACACCCACCAGTCCGTCAACGAGGTGCTCTCCGGCCGGCTCGCCGCCTACGTGGACGAGGTCCGCCGGCAGACCGGCGCGGCCCGGGTGGACCTCGTCGGCCACTCCTTCGGCTCGCTCGTCAGCCGCTGGTACGTCAAGTACGGCGGCGGCGCCGCGACCGTCGGCCACTGGGTCTCCCTGGCCGGCCCCAACCACGGCACCTCCACCGCCTGGGCCTGCGCCCTCTGGGACCAGGCGTGCCGGGACATGACCCCGGGCTCCTACGTGGTGAAGAACCTCGCCGCCGGGGACGAGACCCCCGGCGCCGTGAAGTACGCGACCTTCTGGTCGGACTGCGACGAGGTGGTCAACCCCGACAGCAGCGTCCCGCTCACCGGGGCCCTGAACACCGCGGTCGGCTGCCTGGACCACAACGCCCTGCTCGGTGACGCGGCCACCTCCGCCGGGGTCCGCGCCTTCCTGCGCTCCTGAAGTCCCGAAGCCCTACGCCGTTCCGTCCGCCGGCTGCACCCGCTGGAGCAGCCCGTACGTGAACTCCGCCACCAGGGGCCGCCCCGACGCGGTGAAGGCCAGCCGCCAGCGCGTCGGCGCGGTGCCCTCCATCGGCCGGACCGGCGCGAAGGCCCGGGCCACCTCGTCCACGGTCGCCGCCCAGGGCGCCAGGTCCGCCTCCGTCCGCAGTACGGGACCCCGCGCGCCCGGGGCCCGCACCAGCCACTCGTTCCACACCGCCCCGTCCGGCGCGGCCAGCACCTCGAAGCGCAGCTCCGGCCAGAGCGGCACCGGCCACAGCAGCGCCTCGCACTCCAGGTCGCCGATCCGGCGCCGCCCGGCCGACTCGGGAGGCCCGAGCACCGACCGGTAGCGGGCCAGCGCCCCGCGCGAGCGGGGGGACCTGACCATGGCCTGCCAGCGCCGGTTGGCCTCCCGCTGCTCGGCGAGGGTGGCCCCCAGCCGCAGCCGGGCCTCCTCCGCGAGGCCGGGCTGGAAGTCCGCCATCCTGCGCAGCAGCACCAGCTGGAAGGCGCCCGGCCCGAAGGCTCCCGGGCGCCCCGGGCGGGGTGTCTCGGCCATGGAGGTCAATATTCCACACAGGATCCTCACGCCCCCGGAACACCTTCGTAGCCGGGGACCACGTAGCCTGCGGGCCCCATGAACTACTTCTGCCCCGCCTGTCAGAGGCACCTCAACGGCGCGCTCGCCTGCGCCGGGTGCGGGACCCCGGCCGAGCACCTGGCGGTCGCCGCGCCCGGAGTTCCGGGCCCGGCCCCGGAGCCGCAGCCCGCGCTGGCCGAGGTGTTCGCCGACTCGCTCGTCGTTCTGACCGCCCCCCACGAGGGCCGCGCCGGTACGCGCAGGCGCGCGGCCTCCCGCCGCAGACGGGGGAGGACCGCCCTGGCCGTCGGCCTGGGGCTGGTGCTCGCGACCGGGGGTTCGATCGCCGTGGCCCGGATCACGGGCGACGACGGGGGCGCGGACCGGGCCGACCGGGTGGAGCTCGTCGACGGCGGGCCCCGGCAGCCCGACGCCCTGCCGAGCGAGGCGCCGGCCGCGCCCTCGGCCCTGCCCGCGGGCGGTCCGGCCGGGGTGGCGAAGAAGGCCCGGCCCAGCGGGAGCCCGAGCGCCTCCGCGCAGCCCTCGGTGAGCGCGAGCGCCTCCGCCCCGACGGGGACGCCCTCGCAGAAAGGTTCCGGCGGAGGGGCAACCGTACAGCCGACGGCGTCGGCGACGGGGAAGCCGTCGCCCGGTGGCTCCGGCACGGCGCAGCCGGCCCCCACGAAAACCCAGCCGGGCAAGCCGAAGCCGAAGCCGACCGACTCGTGCGTGTTCTGGATCTTCTGCTGAGCGGGGCGGGCCCGGGCCGGCCGGTCAGGGGCCGGGTCAAGGGTGGGCCGTTCAGGGGTGGGGTCAGCCCAGCATCCGCCTGAGCAGGTCCCGCAGGGCCGTGCGCTCCTCGGCGGAGAGTCCGGCCAGCGGTTCGCGCGCGAAGTCCAGCGACTCCCGCAGCCGCTCCGCCGTCTCGGTCCCGGCCGCGGTGGGCGCGGCCAGTTTCACCCGGCGGTCGGCCGGGTCCGGACGGCGTTCGACCAGGCCGCGGGTCTCCAGCCGGTCGATGATGCCGGTGACGTTGGACGGCTCGCACCGCAGCTTCTGCGCGATGCGGCGCATGGGCAGCGGCTCCAGGGACAGCAGCGTCAGCACCTTCGCCTGCGCGCCGGTGAGCTGGTGGCGGGCGGCCGCCTCCTCGTACTCCATGTGGTAGCGGGCCACGACGTCGCCGATGAGCTCGACGACCTCGACGGTCACTGGGTCTGCGCGACGACTGGGCATGGCACCAGAGTACCCATTTACTTGACAACATGAAATATCCAGGAGCATGGTTGTTTCAGGTCGTGAAGCATTCGCCTCCCCTCATCTCTCTCAGGAGTCCCTCATGTCTCAGATCCCCGCCGTCAGCCGCGAGTGGCACCTCGTCCGCCGTCCGCAGGGCTGGCCCGTGGCCGAGGACTTCGCCCTCCGTGAGGTACCCGTCTCCGCCGAGCCCGGTGCCGGCCGGATCCTGGTCCGCAACCTCCACATGTCCGTGGACCCCTACATGCGCGGCCGGATGAACGACACCAAGTCCTACATCCCGCCCTTCCAGCTCGACGAGCCGATGCAGGGCGGCGCGGTCGGCGAGGTCGTCGCCTCCGCCGCCGAGGGCTTCGAGGTCGGCGACCACGTCCTGCACATGCTGGGCTGGCGCGAGTACGCCGAGCTCGACGCGCGGCACGCCACCAAGGTCGACGCCTCCCTCGCCCCCCTCTCCGCCTACCTCGGCGTCCTCGGCATGCCGGGTCTGACCGCCTACGCGGGCCTCTTCGAGGTCGCCTCCTTCAAGGAGGGCGACTCGGTCTTCGTCTCCGGCGCGGCGGGCGCGGTCGGCAGCCTCGTCGGCCAGTTCGCGAAGATCAAGGGCGCCTCCCGGGTGATCGGCTCCGCCGGCTCCGAGGAGAAGGTCCGGCTCCTCACCGACAAGTACGGCTTCGACGCCGCCTTCAACTACAAGAACGGCCCCGTCGCCGAGCAGCTGAGGGAAGCCGCCCCCGAGGGCGTCGACGTCTACTTCGACAACGTCGGCGGTGACCACCTGGAGGCCGCCATCTCCGCCATGAACGTGCACGGCCGCGCCACCCTGTGCGGTGCGATCGCCGGCTACAACGACACCGAGCCCGCCCCCGGCCCGCGCAACCTGATGATGGTCATCGGCAAGCGCCTGCGCCTCCAGGGCATCCTGGTCGGCGACCACGCCGCCCTCCAGCCGCGGTTCGTCAAGGACGTGGCCGGCTGGCTGGCCTCCGGCGAGCTCCGCTACGACGAGACGGTGGTCGAGGGCGTGGAGAACGCGACCGACGCCTTCCTCGGAATGCTGCGCGGTGAGAACACCGGAAAGATGATCGTCACGTTCACCCGTTAGGCTCCCTCCATACCGTCGCGATCGTGGGCGCGAGTCGCGGCGACTATCTGGAGGATTCGCTTTCATGTCCATCACCCAGTCCGACGTCGCGTACACGGCCGTCGCCACCGCCGAGAACGGCCGTGACGGCCGCGTCGCCACCGCCGACGGCAAGCTCGACGTCGTCGTGAACCCGCCGAAGGAGCTCGGCGGCAGCGGCGCCGGCACCAACCCGGAGCAGCTGTTCGCCGCCGGCTACAGCGCCTGCTTCCAGGGTGCCCTCAGCGTCGCGGCCCGCAACGAGAACATCGACGTCAGCGGCTCCACCGTGACCGCCGAGGTCGGCATCGGCAAGAACGACGAGGGCTTCGGCATCATCGTCAAGCTGACCGCCTCGATCCCGAACGTGGACGCCGCCGTCGCGAAGGACCTGGTCGAGAAGGCCGACCAGATCTGCCCGTACTCCAAGGCGACCCGCGGCAACATCACGGTCGAGCTGAACGTCGCCTGATCCCGCGCCGCAGCCGGCGAAGGCCGCACCCCTCGGGGGGTGCGGCCTTCGCCGTAGACTGGCGCCATGCGTGATCTTGCGGGGGGCTTCCGGTACCTGATGGCCGGACAGAGATGGGTGTTCGGCCACGGCCGCTGGCTCGGCTTCGGCCTCCTGCCGGGCCTGGTCTCGCTGCTGCTGTACGGAGCGGCGCTGACCGGCCTCTTCTACGGGGCCGACGACTTCACCGCCTGGGCCACGCCCTTCGCCTCGGACTGGTCCTCGCCCTGGCTCGGGCTCTTCCGCGGCTTCCTGACCGCGTTGGTGGTCTCCCTCGGGCTGTTCCTCTCGGTGATCACCTTCACCGCCGTGACGCTGCTGGTCGGGCAGCCCTTCTACGAGTCCCTCTCGGAGCAGGTCGACCGCGCCGAGGGCGGCGATGTCCCGGAGTCGGGGCGCTCGTTCTGGGCGGACCTGTGGATCTCCGCCCGGGACAGCGTGCGGCTCCTGGTGCGGGTGATGCTGTACGGGATCCTGCTGTTCGCCCTCGGGTTCATCCCCGTGGTCGGGCAGACCGTGGTCCCGGTGATCGGCTTCTGCGTCTCCGGCTTCTTCCTCACCCAGGAGCTGACCTCCGTCGCCCTCCAGCGGCGCCGGGTCGACCTGGACGAGCAGCTCGCCCTGCTGCGCGGGCGGCGCGCGACGGCCCTCGGCTTCGGGGTGCCGCTGGTGCTGGCGTTCCTGGTCCCGCTGGTGGCGGTCTTCCTGATGCCGGGCGCGGTGGCGGGGGCGACCCTGCTGGCGCGGGACCTGGTGGGTGACGGGGCCGAACCCTCCGAGGACGGTACGGGGGACGAGGCCCAGCCCCAGGCGGGCCCGTACGGCGGCCCCGGCCCGTACGGCGGCCCCGGCCCGTACGGCGGCCCCGGCCCGTACGGCGCCGGCCGGCCCTCCGGCCAGGGCTACCCGCCGGCCCCGGGCCAGGCGTACCCGCAGGCTCCGGGGCAGGGCCACGGGCAGCCGGGTTACGGGCAGCAGGGCAACGGGCAGCAGGGCTACGGCCAGGCACCGGGCTACGGCCAGGCCCCGGCCGGTGGTCACGGGCAGCAGGGCTACGGCTACGGGAAGACCCCCGGCCACCCTCCGGCGCCCCACCCGGACCCCCGCTCGTACTCCTGAGGCCGGAAGCCGGGCTCAGCGGACGGCGGTGCGGCGGAGCAGGGTGAGCGCCCCCACCGTGTCCTCACCCGCGTGGGCGGCCGGGTCGGCGTCCAGGCGCTCCTTCATCAGCCTCAGGTACGGCTCGATCAGCTCGGCGCTGACCCCCTGGTCGGCGGCGGTGCGCAGCAGCGTGCCGCTCGCCTCGACCTGCATGGCGAGGCTGGACACCACTCCGGTGGTGAAGTCGCGGGAGGTCAGCCGTTCGGCGGCGTTCCCGACGAAGAAGCCCATCGCCCCCAGCCACTCCGACAGCAGCGGTGCCAGGTCCTTCGGCGCGATGTCCTCGCCCTCGATCAGCGCGTAGGCGTGCGAGATCCCGGCGAACATCCCGTACATCGCACTCAGCAGAGCCACGTCGTGCAGGGCCGCGTGACCCGGGTCCGTGCCGACGAAGCGGGCACCGGCCGGGACCTCCAGGGTCGTCCGGTGGGTGTCGAAGAGGGCGCGGGAGCCGCTGTAGAAGACGTACCCGCCGGCCTCCGGGACGCCGATCATCGGCGGGGTGGCCATGATCCCGGCGTCCACGAAGCGCGCGCCGCGCTCCTCGGCCCAGGCGGCCCGGGCCCGGCCCTCCGCGGGGGTGCCGGTGGTGAGGTTGACCAGGTCCTTGCCCGCCAGGTCCAGCCCGTCCAGCACGGAGCCGATGCTGGCGTCGTCCAGCAGGCAGAGCACGACCAGGGTGTTCGCGGCGACGGCCCCGGCGGGGCTCGCGGCGACGGCCGCGCCCTCGGCGGCCAGGGCCCGCGCCTTGGCGGGGGTGCGGTTCCAGACGGTCAGGGGGTGTCCGGCGGCGAGCCAGGTGCGGGCGAGGGCGGTGCCCATGTCGCCGAGGCCGAGCAGGGTGAGCGGGCGGTGCGGGGTGTCGTTGTCAGTCATGCCGTTTAGCCTGGTGGCAGGCTGACGGGGGCTCAAGTACGCACTTCGGAGTGGGTGGTTACCCCGAGGTGAGCGAGCAGGTGGGAGGGGTGGGCGGGATGGCGTTGACGCGCAGGCCGGGTGCGGACCACTGCGGGATCGCCGCCGCGATGGCGGTGATCGACGGCAAGTGGAAGGTGTCGATCCTCTGGGAGCTGGAGCAGTGCCCGGGGCGCCGCTTCGGTGAGCTGCGCCGTCTGGTGCCCGGGGTCTCGGAGAAGGTGCTCGCGGCGCAGCTGCGGGAGCTGGAGGCGGACGGCATAGTCCACCGCGAGGTCTTCGAGGAGGTCCCGCCGCGCGTGGAGTACGCGCTGACTCCGCTCGGCCAGGAGCTGAACGGGGCCCTGGAGGCCCTGGGGGAGTGGGGGGCCAGACGCCTCCTGCCGGGCGCCGCCTCCGCCGCCGCCTCCGCCTCCGCCCAGGGGGGTGTGGCTAGAGGGGCGTAGGGATCTCCGCCGTGGCCACCGCCGGGGTGAGGGCGTCCGCCTCCGCCAGGAGGGTGCCGTCCGGAGCCCAGATCGCCGCGCCGCCGCAGCCCGTCCAGGGGCCCGCCGGGCCGACGTGGTTGGCGAGGACCACGTAGAGGCCGTGCTCCTTGGCGAGGCCCGGGTAGACGGTGGCGCGCTCGGTGACGCCGACGCCCGTGCCGTACAGGGAGCTCGCCAGGTGGACGCGGCAGCCGTCGGCGGCGCCCCGGGCCGCCAGGTCCGGCAAGTGGTTGTCGAAGCAGATCCCCAGGCAGAAGCGGAGGCCGCCGAGCTCGAAGCGGCCGTCCTCGGTGCCGGGGGTGAAGGCGGCCTGCTCCTGCTGGTAGAGGTGCTGCTTGGCGTAGGTGGTGAGGTGCGCGCCGTCCGCGCCGTAGACCAGGGTGGCGATGGCGGGCAGCGGGTGCGGGGTGCGCAGGGCGACGTTGACGGCGACGGCGATCCCGGAGGAGCGCAGGCCGTCCAGGCGGGGGTCGTCGGCGTCGGACACCCACAGGGAGGGGTCTTCCGCGAGGGCGTCCAGCTCGTAGCCGGTGAGCGCGAGTTCGGGGAGGACGAGGAGCTCCGCGCCCCGGTCCCGGGCCTCGGCCGCGAGGGCGGTGGCGCTCGCGGCGTTGGCGGTGACGTCGGCGGGTATGCAGGTCAGCTGCGCGGCGGCGATCTTCATGCCGCCCAGGATGCCAGGCCCGCGGACCGCGGGAGGGTACGCGTCCGGCGGCCGTCGGGCTCGTCGCCGCCCAGGAGCGGCCCGCGCTCCGAAGGCGTCCGCCGGGCCGGCGGCATCGGCCGGCCGTAGGGCCGGCGGTGAGGAGGCCGAGCCGCTCCACGGGCCCGGCGGGTCAGCCCTGCGGGCCCCGGAGGAGCGTCAGGAAGGAGCGGAACGCGGCCGGCATGTCCACCGATTCAGGGGCGAGTAGCCACTGGTACTGGAGGCCGTCCATGACCGCCGTCAGCAGGGGGGCGGCCTCCTCGGGGGTGAGGCCGGAGGGCAGGCGCTCGCCGAACTCGGCGCGCAGGACGGCGGCCATCTCCCCGCGCACCTGCGCGTAGCGCTCGGTGAAGAAGGCGCGGGCCGGGTGGCCGTCGGTGACGCTCTCCCCGAGCAGGGCGGAGAAGGTCTGCACGATGCCGGGGCGCATCGCGTTGTACTCCACCAGCGAGGCCAGCAGGTCCAGGCGCCAGCTGCCTGCCGCGGTGCGGGAGCCGCCGCCGGTGTCCCAGCGGTCGCGCTCCTCCAGGACCGCGACCAGCAGCGCCTCCTTGGTCGGGAAGTAGTGCAGCAGCCCCTGCTGGGTCAGGCCCACGCGCTCGGCGACGGAGCCCAGGGAGGCGCCCCGGTAGCCGCGCTCGGCGATCACCTCGACCGCCGCGCGGAGGATCTCGCCGCGCCGCTCCTCGCTCTTCGCCCTGACCATCGCCCGCCACACCCCTCTTCCGCTCCGGCCCGCCCGGCGGCCGTACGACCGTATGCCATCCCTTCATCACGAAAAGATGACGACACCTACCGCTCTACAGGGAAAGGGTCCACCATGGGCCACCGCACCGCACCGCACCGCACCGCACCCCACCGCAGACCCCACCGCACGCCACCGCACACCGAGCGAGGAGGCACGGCCGTGACCGCTGCCGATCAGGCCCGCGAAGACGCCGTCGAGGCCGCCCTGGGCAAGCTGGACCTCGACGCCAAGACCCGGCTCCTGGCCGGCCAGGACATGTGGTCCCTGCCCGCCCTCCCCGAGATCGGGCTGGGCTCCCTGGTCATGTCGGACGGGCCCATCGGCGTCCGGGGCGTGCGCTGGACCGCCGACGACCCCTCCGTCGCCCTGCCCTCCCCGACCGCCCTCGCCGCCTCCTGGGACCCGGCCCTGGCCCGCCGGGCGGGCAGGCTGCTGGCCCAGGAGGCCCGCCGCAAGGGCGTCCACGTCCTCCTCGCGCCCACCGTCAACCTCCACCGCTCCCCGCTCGGCGGCCGCCACTTCGAGTGCTACTCCGAGGACCCGTACCTGACCGGCGCCATCGGCACCGGCTACGTCCAGGGCGTCCAGGACGGCGGGATCGCCACCACCGTCAAGCACTTCGCCGGCAACGACGCCGAGACCGAACGCTTCACCGTGGACAACGCCATCGCCCCCCGCCCCCTGCGCGAGCTCTACCTCGCCCCCTTCGAGGCCATCGTCCGCGGCGCCCGCCCCTGGGGCGTCATGACGGCCTACAACCAGGTCAACGGCACCACCATGACCGAGCACCGGCAGCTGGTGAACGGGGTGCTGCGCGGCGAATGGGGCTTCGACGGGTGCAACGTCTCCGACTGGACGGCAGCCCGCTCCACCACCGGCTGTCTCGAAGGCGGCCTCGACGTGGCCATGCCCGGCCCGACGACCGTCTACGGCCCCGCCCTCGCCGCCGCCGTGCGCGCCGGGGAGGCCGACGGGGCCGCCGTCGACGGGGCCGTGCGCAACGTCCTGCGCCTCGCCGCCCGCGCCGGCCTGCTGGAGGGCGCCCGCGCCGCCGTCACCGAGCCGCCCGCGCCGCTCGACGGAACGGCCCTGGCCCGCGAGCTCGCCGTCCGCGGCTTCGTCCTCCTGCGCAACGAGGACGGCGCCCTGCCCCTGGACCGGTCCTCCGGCCGCACCGTCGCCCTGATCGGCGCCGCCGCCCGCGACGCCCGCGTCCTCGGCGGCGGCAGCGCCACCGTCTTCCCCGAACGGGTGGTCTCCCCGCTCGACGGGCTGACGGCCGCCCTCCCCGAAGGCGCCCTCACCTACGCCGTCGGCGCCGACCCCAGCGAGGAACCCGCTCCCGCCGCGCGGGGGTTCGAGCTGCGCGCCGTCTGCCGCGACGCCTCCGGGGCGGTCCTCGGCGAGGGCGGCCTGCCGAGCGGGCAGGTCCAGTGGATCGGCGAGGACCTCCCCGAGGGCGCCTCGTACGAGACGCTGGCCAGTGTCGAGATCACCGGGACGTTCCTGCCGCGCGAGAGCGGGGAGCACGTCTTCGGCACGCGCGGGCTCGGCGCCTTCCGCCTCGCCGTCGGCGGACGGACCCTGTGGGAGGGCGTCCAGGGGATGGGCGACGAGGCCGACCCCTTCGAGGCGTTCTTCGGGGCCCCCTGTGAGCGGGCGAGGGCCGTGCTGGCCGCCGGGGAGCCGGTCGGGGTCTCGCTGACGTACCAGGTGCCCGACATGGCCGGGATGCCGCTCAAGGCGGTCCTGTTCTCCCTGCTCCACCTCGGTCCGCGCCGCGACCCCGAGGAGCTGATCGAGGAGGCCGTACGGGCGGCCCGGGCCGCCGACACCGCCGTCGTGGTCGTCGCCACCACCGAGCGGGTGGAGTCCGAGGGCTTCGACCGCGGCGGCCTCGGGCTGCCGGGCCGCCAGGACGACCTGGTGCGGGCCGTCGCCGCCGCCAACCCGCACACCGTGGTCGTCGTCAACGCGGGCTCCCCGGTGGAACTCCCGTGGCGCCAGGACGTCGCCGCCGTCCTGCTGACCTGGTTCCCCGGGCAGGAGGGCGGGGCCGCCCTGGCCGACGTCCTCCTCGGCGACGCCGAACCCGGCGGCCGCCTGCCCACCACCTGGCCCGCCTCCCTCGCCGACGCGCCCGTCACCGAGGTCGTCCCCCAGGAGGGGCGGCTGGAGTACCGCGAGGGGCTGCTCATCGGCTACCGGGCGTACGAGGCCCACGGGGTGCGGCCCGCCTACCCCTTCGGTCACGGCCTCGGCTACACCGACTGGGCCTACGAGTCCCTGGAGGCCACCGCCGAGTCCGTCCGGGTCCGCCTCACCAACACCGGCGCCCGGCCCGGCCGTGAGGTCGTCCAGGTCTACCTGGCGCCCGTCGCGGACCCGGTGGAGCGCCCGGCGAGCTGGCTGGCCGGCTTCGCGGGCGTGGAGGCGGGGCCGGGGGAGAGCGTCGAGGTGGACATCGCGCTGCCCGGCCGGGCCTTCGAGGTCTGGGACGAGGAGGCGTACGGCTGGCGCCGGATCGGCGGCGGCTACGAGGTCCGGGCGAGCCACTCGTACGCCGACACCCGGCTCACGGCCACCCTCCACCTGTAGGGGCCGCGACACGCCGGGGCGGCGCACTGGCCGGAAATCACCCCCGCCCCGGCCGCAGAGCGGCCCGGAACCGCCCCCCCCGGACCCCGCCCGGCCCCGCCGGGTCAACGCGGCGGATCGGCCGCCGTCACCTGCCGGTGGGCCAGTTCGGCGAGCCGTGCCTGCCCGTCCCTGCCGGGGTGGAACCAGTCCCAGTGGCTCAGCTGCTCCGCCCCGAAGGGGTACTGGAAGACCGCGCCGCCGTCGTAGCGGCACAGCGCGTCCTGCGCGCAGACCTGCCGCAGCGCCTCGTTGTACTCGACCACGCGCGCCCGCACCCGCTCCCGCCGGGCGGTGGCCTGCGCGTCGGAGGCCAGCGGCTCGGCCAGCATGGACTGGCAGATCCCCAGCTTCCAGACCTGACGCACCATCGGGTCGTCCTTGCCCTGCTCCCACAGCCGTTGCAGGTCCGGCACGGAGGACACGTACACCTGCGAGGACGGCGAAGCCGCCCGCAGCTCCTTCAGCGCCTGCTCGAACTCGGCGCGGAACTCCGCCACCGGGGTCATCGACGAAGCCGTGGGCCGGCAGGCGTCGTTCGAGCCCACCATGACCGTGACCAGGCCCGGCTTGTGCTGCGCCGCCTCGGCCACCTGCCCCGGCAGGTCCGCCATGCGCGAGCCGGTCACCGCGTGGTTCCAGCTGCGTACGGGCACCTCCGCCTGGCCCAGCAGCCGGGCGGCCAGCGAGTTGACGGCGGGATCGCTGCCGGTGGCCCAGGAGACCTCCGGGCAGTCGGCCAGCACCGAACAGGCGTCGAACCCGCGGGTGATGGAGTCCCCCACGGCGGCGACGGAGGCCGGCGCCGGGTTCCAGCGCGGCTTCGCCTGCGCCCCCCGCTCACCGCCCTTCGCCGGCGGACCGGAGTCGTCACACCCCGTGACCGCCGCGGCCAGGACGGCCACCGCCACGCCCGCGCCGGTGACGGTCCGGCGTGCGCGGCGGCGCGCGGCGGTGGTGCGCATCGGGGGGTCCTCCCTCGTCGCCCCGCGTCCTTGCCGGGGCGTCCTGCTGAGTGAATGCTCTGCGTTTACGGGCTTCGGAGCGACCGTACGTCACACCAGGACCCCTGGCGCACGGTAGCTTTTTCCCGTGGCGTTTCGGCCGCAGGTGCCGTTACGCAATGTTCCATTATTTTCCGTTACATTACATCACGTCACATACTGTCCGTTTTCTGGAGTTTATTCCCGACCTCGTCCCACACTGGAGGTCCCGGTGACGACACGTGGAGTTCTGTACGTGCATTCCGCACCGCGCGCGCTCTGCCCGCACGTGGAATGGGCTGTTGCTGGCGTGCTCGGGGTGCGGGTGAACCTCGACTGGATCAGGCAGCCCGCCTCCCCCGGCACCTGGAGAGCCGAGTTCTCCTGGCAGGCCGAGGCGGGTACCGCCTCGAAACTCGCCTCCGCCCTGCGCGGCTGGCACCTGCTCCGCTTCGAGGTGACCGCCGAACCCTGCCCGACCGCCGAAGGCGAGCGCTACAGCTCCACCCCGGAGCTCGGCATCTTCCACGCCGTCACCGGTATGCACGGCGACATCCTGATCCCGGAGGACCGGCTGCGCGCCGCCCTCGCCCGCTCCGCGAGCGGCGAGACCGACCTGGAGGCGGAGATCGCCAAGCTGCTCGGCAAGCCCTGGGACGACGAGCTGGAGCCCTTCCGCTACGCCGGCGAGGGCGCCCCGGTCCGCTGGCTCCACCAGGTGGTGTAGCACCGCCCCACGAAGAAGGCCCACCCGGTGTCCGGGTGGGCCTTCTTCGTACCGGTTGGGCGCGCTACACCGTGCGGAACGCCAGCGAGACGTTGTGGCCGCCGAAGCCGAAGGAGTTGTTGATCGCGGCGATCGGACCGTCCACGGGCAGCTTGCGGGCCTCGCCGCGCACGATGTCCGCGTCGATGTCGTCGTCCAGCTCGTCGACGTTGATCGTCGGCGGGGCGATCCGGTGGTACAGCGCCAGCACGGTCGCCACCGTCTCGATACCGCCCGCGCCGCCCAGCAGGTGACCGGTCATCGACTTGGTCGCGGAGATCGCGATGTGGTCGAGGTCGTCGCCCAGGACCTTGCGCAGCGCCTTCAGCTCGGCCGTGTCACCCTGCGGGGTGGACGTGGCGTGCGCGTTCAGGTGGACCAGCTCGGCCGGGTCCAGGTCGGTGTTGTCGAGCAGGTTCCGCAGGGCGGCGGCGACACCGCGGCCCGTCGGCTCCGGCTGCGCGATGTGGTGGCTGTCCGCGGACAGGCCCTGGCCCAGCACCTCGCAGTAGACCCGGGCGCCGCGCCGGGCGGCGTGCTCGGCGGACTCCAGGACCACGACGCCGGCGCCCTCGCCGAGGACGAAGCCGTCGCGGGCCTTGTCGTAGGGGCGGGAGGCCGTGGTCGGGCTCTCGTTGTTCTTGGACATCGCCATCATGTTGGCGAACGCCGCGATCGGCAGCGGGTGGATCGCCGCCTCGGTGCCGCCCGCGACGACCACGTCGGCACGGCCGGTACGGATCATCTCGACGGCGTAGCCGATGGCCTCGGCACCCGACGCGCACGCGCTGACCGGGGTGTGCACACCGGCGCGGGCGTTGACCTCCAGGCCGACGTTGGCCGAGGGGCCGTTCGGCATGAGCATGGGGACGGTGTGCGGGGAGACCCGGCGTACGCCCTTCTCCTTCAGCACGTCGTACTGGTCGAGCAGGGTGGTGACGCCGCCGATACCGGAGGCGATCACGGTGCCCAGCCGCTCGGGGACGATCGACTCGTCCTCGCCGGCGGGGGCGGTGTAGCCCGCGTCGGCCCATGCCTCACGGGCCGCGATGAGGGCGAACTGCGCCGAGCGGTCGAGCTTGCGGGCCAGCGGCCGGGGCAGGACCTCACCCGGGTCCACTGCGGCCTGGGCGGCGATGCGGACCGGCAGTTCGGCGAAGCGCTCGCCCTCCAGGGGCGATACGCCGGACCGGCCGGCGAGCAGACCTTCCCAGGTCGAAGCGCTGTCGCCACCCAGCGGAGTGGTTGCGCCGATACCGGTGACGACCACGGTGCGATTGGTCGGGCTCACAGGAATTCTTTCTCCACGTCTCAGGGGGTGCTGAATTGTCACGGCGCCACCGCGGGGTGGCGACAAACGCTCGTCAGGCTCAGACCTGGTGCTTCAGGATGTAGTCGGCGGCGTCGCCGACCGTCTTGAGGTTCTTGACGTCCTCGTCCGGGATCTTCACCTCGAAGCGCTCTTCGGCGGCGACGACGACCTCGACCATGGACAGGGAGTCGACGTCCAGGTCGTCGGTGAAGGACTTGTCGGTCTGGACGTCCTCGACCGGGATGCCCGCGATCTCGTTGACGATCTCCGCGAGACCTTCGAGGATCTCTTCCTGCGTGGCGGCCATGTGGCGCTCCTTCTGTAGCTAGCTAGCTGGTGGTTCAGGTCCGGGAGGTGATCCGGGCCCTAGGGGAGGGTAACGACCGTCGCGGCGTAGACGAGCCCCGCCCCGAAGCCGATGACGAGCGCGGTGTCGCCGCTCTTCGCCGCTCCGGTCGCCAGGAGCCGCTCCATGGCGAGCGGGATCGAGGCGGCCGACGTGTTGCCGGTGGTTTCCACGTCACGGGCGACCGTGACGTGCTCCGGCAGCTTGAGAGTCTTCACCATCGAGTCGATGATCCGCATATTGGCCTGGTGCGGGATGAAGACGTCCAGGTCGTCCGCGGTGATCCCGGCCGCGTCGAGCGCCTGCTGGGCCACCTTGGCCATCTCGAAGACGGCCCAGCGGAAGACCGCCTGACCCTCCTGGGTGATGGCCGGGAACTTCTGGGCGGTGTCCGTGCTGCGGTACTCGTCCCACGGCACGGTCTGCTTGATGGTCTCGGACTTGTCGCCCTCCGAACCCCACACCGTGGGGCCGATGGCCGGCTCCTGGGAGGGGCCGACGACCACGGCGCCGGCGCCGTCGCCGAACAGGAAGGCCGTCGCCCGGTCCTCCAGGTCCGTCAGGTCCGACAGCCGCTCGACCCCGATGACGAGGACGTACTCGGCGGAACCTTCCACCACCATGCCCTTGGCGAGGGTCAGGCCGTAGCCGAAACCGGCACAGCCCGCGGAGATGTCGAAGGCGGCGGGCTTGACCGCGCCGATCCGGTGCGCGATCTCCGTCGCGACGGCCGGGGTCTGCTTGAAGTGCGAGACCGTCGAGACGATCACCGCACCGATCTGCTCGGGGGAGATCCCGGCGTCGGCGAGCGCCTTGCCGGACGCCTCCACCGACATCGCGGCGACGGTCTCCTGGGGCGAGGCCCAGTGCCGGGACGCGATGCCGGAGCGGGAGCGGATCCACTCGTCGGAGGAGTCGATCGTCTCCAGGATGACCTCGTTGGGCACCACACGGGTCGGGCGGTAGCCGCCGACGCCGAGGATGCGGGCGTACGGGGAGCCCTTGGCCGGCTTGATCTTGGACATGCTGTGTGGGCTCCTACTCTCAGGCCGTCTGCTCGGCGATGAGCTTCGCGGCCTTGTCGAGATCGTCCGGCGTCTTCAGCGCCACGCTGGGCACGCCCTTGAGCGCGCGCTTGGCCAGGCCCGTCAGGGTGCCGCCGGGGCTCAGCTCGACGATCCCGGTGACGCCCAGCTGGGAGAAGGTCTCCATGCACAGGTCCCAGCGCACCGGGTTGGCGACCTGGCCGACCAGACGGGCGACGACGTCGGCGCCCGACTCGACCACGAGTCCGTCCCGGTTGGACACGTACGTCAGCGTCGGGTCGGCCGGGGTGAGGGCCTGGGCGGCCTCCGCCAGCGTGGCGACCGCGGGCGCCATGTGGTGCGTGTGGAAGGCGCCCGCGACCTTGAGGGCGACGACCTTCATGGAGCCCTCGGGCTTGTCGGCGACCAGGGCCGCGATCTGCTCCGCGGTGCCCGCGGCCACGATCTGGCCCGCGCCGTTGATGTTGGCCGGGGTCAGCCCGAGCTTCTCCAGGTGCGCGACGACCACGTCCTGGTCACCGCCCAGGACCGCTGCCATGCCCGTCTCGGTGACGGCGGCGGCATCGGCCATGGCCAGCCCGCGGGTACGGACGAACGACAGCGCGTCGGCCTCGCCCAGCACGCCGGCGTACGCGGCCGCGGTGATCTCACCGACGCTGTGGCCGGCGACGGCGCCGAAGGCCGACGGGGCGCCCAGCGCGGAAGCGGACAGCAGGCCGGCCGCGACCAGCAGGGGCTGGGCCACCGCCGTGTCGCGGATCGCGTCCTCGTCGGCCTTGGTGCCGTAGTGGACGAGGTCCAGCCCGATGGCGTCCGACCAGCCCGCGACGCGTTCGGCGGCGCCGGGCAGTTCGAGCCAGGGAGTCAGGAAGCCGGGCGTCTGAGCGCCTTGGCCGGGAGCGACGAGTACGAGCACCCTCACACTCTCTCTTGTGGATGGTCTCCGCCGCCCGTGGGGACAGGGACGAAGAACCGTCGGGGGAATTGTTGATGTCCGACAAAAGTCTAGGGCTGCTGATCTCCGTCGGCCAGACGCCCCAGAATCAGGGCGATCCGCAGCGTGAACGCGGAGCGCACATCGGAGGGTGACCAGCCGGTGACGTCGGTCACACGTCGGAGCCGGTAGCGCACCGTGTTGGGGTGCACGAACAGCATCCGGGCCGCCCCCTCCAGGCTGCTCGCCTGCTCCAGGTAGACGCTCAGCGTCTCCAGCAGCGCCGAGCCCGCCTCCTCCAGCGGTCTGTAGATCTCCTCCACCAGCTGCTCCCTGGCCGAGGGATCCGAGGCGATCGCGCGCTCGGGCAGCAGATCGTCCGCCAGTACGGGGCGCGGCGCGTCCTGCCAGGCCGTGCACGCCTTCAGCCCGGCCGCGGCCGCCTGCGCGGACTTCGTCGCGTTCAGCAGGTCCGGCACCACCGGCCCGGCCACCACCGGCCCGGCCGCGAACGGGCCGATCAGCGACTTCGCCACCTGGAGCGGGTTGTCGCTGCCGCCCGCGATCACCACCAGCCGGTCGCCCAGCACCCCCGTGAGCACCTGGAGCTTGTGGTGGCGGGCCGCGCGGCGGATCGCCTCGACCGTCAGCTCGCTGTCCCCCTCCGGGGCGGTGCCCAGGACCACGCACACGTGCTCCGGGGAGTTCCAGCCGAGCGCCGCGGCCCGCGACAGGGCGCCCTCGTCCGCCTCGCCCGACAGCACGGCGTTGACGACGAGCGACTCCAGCCGGGCGTCCCACGCCCCGCGCGCCTCGGCGGCCTGCGCGTACACCTGGGCGGTCGCGAAGGCGATCTCCCGGGCGTAGACCAGCAGCGCCTCGCGCAGGATCGACTCGTCGCCGGGGGCCGCCACCTCGTCGATCGCGGCCTCCATGACCTCGATCGTCGTCCGGACCATCTCCACGGTCTGGCGCAGCGTGATCGCCCGCGTCAGCTCCCGCGGGGCGGTGCCGAAGACATCGGTGGAGATGGCCTGCGGGGTCTCCGGGTGCCGGAACCACTCCGTGAACGCCGCGATGCCCGCCTGGGCGACCAGGCCGATCCACGAGCGGTTCTCCGGAGGCATCGCCCGGTACCACGGCAGCGCCTCGTCCATGCGCGCGATGGCGTTGGCGGCGAGGCGGCCGGAGGACTTCTCCAGCCGTCGCAGCGTCGCCGCATGCGGATGGGCCGGATGCGCGGGACGGGTCTCGGGGGAATGCTCACGTTCGGGTTGGGGCACGGGACAAGACTGCCTTATCGGCGGCCCGGCGCGGACCCCGGTCCCGGGCCCTGCGCCCCGGCGGGCGGCTACGGTGGCTGACATGATCGATGTACGCCGCGCCGCCGACCGGTACGCGGGAGGGGATCCGGCCGCCGGGATCACCACCCGGCACGCCTTCTCCTTCGGGTCCTTCTACGACCCGGACAACATCCGCTTCGGCCCGGTCCTCGCCTGCAACGAGGAGCTGCTCGCCCCGGGTTCCGGCTTCGACGAGCACCCGCACAGCCACACCGAGATCGTGACCTGGGTGGTCGAGGGCGAGCTCACCCACCGCGACAGCACCACCGGCCACACTGGCACCGTCCGGCCCGGGGACGTGCAGCGGCTGGGCTCCGGCTCGGGGGCCCGGCACGTGGAGCGCAACGACGGCGGGCGGCCGCTGCGGTTCGTGCAGATGTGGCTGGCCCCGCTGACCGCCGGCGGGGAGCCCTCGTACGAGGTCGTACGGGACCTCGCGGAGGGCGCCCCGTACGAGGTGCCGGCGGCGGGCGCGGTGCTGCGCGTACGGCGGCCGGGCGCGGGCGAGCGGGTCCCCGTACCGGACGCCGAGCGGGTCTACCTGCACGTGGTGCACGGGGACCTGCGGCTCGACGGGGCGGAGCTGGGGCCCGGCGACGCGGCGCGGATCACCGGCGAGAAGGGCCTGGTGATCACGGCCGGGTCCCCGTGCGAGCTGCTGGTCTGGGAACTGCCGCTGTAGCGTCCGGCCGACTGCCTAGCGGGCGCGCAGCTCGGCGAGGACCGCGTCGGTGAACGGGGTCCACGCCTCGACGGCCCAGGGGCCGAAGGCGCGGTCGGTCAGCACCACGCAGGCGGCGCGGACGTCCGGGTCCACCCACAGGAAGGTGCCGGACTGGCCGAAGTGGCCGAAGGTGCGCGGGGAGGAGGTGAGTCCCGTCCAGTGCGGGGACTTGCCGTCACGGATCTCCAGGCCGAGCCCCCAGTCGTTGGGCGACTGGTGCCCGTAACCCGGCAGGACGCCCTTGAGGCCGGGGTGGACCACGGAGGTGGCCTCGGCGACCGTGCGGACGTCGAGCAGCCGGGGTGCCTGGAGTTCGGCGGCGAAGCGCACCAGGTCGGAGACGGTGGAGACGCCGTCCTTGGCGGGGGAGCCCTCCAGGCTGGAGGAGGTCATGCCCAGCGGTTCGAAGACGGCCTCGCGCACGTAGTCGGCGAAGGGGATGCCGGTGGCCTTGGCGAGGTGGTCGCCGAGGACCTCGAAGCCGGCGTTGGAGTACAGCCGGCGCTGCCCGGGCGGGGCGGTCGCGCGGTGCTCGTCGAAGGCCAGGCCGCTGGTGTGGGCGAGGAGGTGACGGACCGTCGAGCCCTCGGGTCCGGCCGGCTCGTCCAGCTCGACCGCTCCCTCCTCGTACGCGACGAGGACCGCGTAGGCGGCGAGCGGCTTGGTGACCGAGGCCAGGGGGAAACGGCGGTCCACCGGGCCGTGGGAGCCGGCGAGGCTCCCGTCGGCGCGGACGACGGCCGCGGCGGCGGCCGGCACCGGCCAGCTCTCGACGGTCCGCAGGCTGGCCAAGGTGTTCACGGGTTCCAGGCTCTCCATGGCCCCGAGCCTACTGGCCCCGTGCCCGGTGCACGCACTTGCTTGGAGTGCACTCCAGGGTTCTAGCGTGGAGGTCATGAGCCTGACGGAGACGAGGTACACGATCAGCGAGGTCGAGGGCCGGACCGGTCTGACCCAGCACACGCTGCGCTGGTACGAGCGGATCGGCCTGATGCCGCACGTGAACCGCTCCCACTCGGGGCAGCGCCGGTTCAGCGACAAGGACCTCGACTGGCTGGCCTTCGTCGGCAAGCTGCGCGCCACCGGCATGTCGGTGGCGGACATGGTCCGCTACGCCGAGCTCGTCCGCGAGGGGGACCACACGGTCGACGAGCGCCGCGCGCTGCTGGAGCGGACGCGCCGGGAGGTGCTGGCGCGGGTCGCCGAGCTGACGGACGCCCTCGACGTCCTGGACTACAAGATCGCGCTCTATGGGCGGAAGAACACCGTGAACGCCGGAACGGGGAAGGCACAGTCATGACGGAGCAGGACAAGATCGCACGCGCCGAGCTGGGCAAGGGCGGCCCGGTCGTCGGCATCCAGGGACTCGGCTGCATGGGCATGAGCGAGTTCTACGGGGACACCGACGAGGCGGCGGCCCGCGCGACCCTCGACGCGGCGCTGGCCGCGGGGGTCACCCTCTTCGACACGGCGGACGCCTACGGACGCGGGGCGAACGAGGAGTTCCTGGCCCCCTTCGTGGCCGCCCACCGGGACGAGATCACCCTGGCCACCAAGTTCGCCCTCGAACGCAGCGACGACCCGGCCTACCGGGGGATCCGCAACGACCGCGCGTACATCCGCCAGGCCGTCGAGGGCAGCCTGCGGCGGCTCGGCGTGGAGGTCATCGACCTCTACTACATGCACCGCCGCGATCCGGCCGTGCCCTTCGCGGAGTCGGTGGGCGCGATGGCCGAGCTGGTGCAGGAGGGGAAGGTGCGCCACCTGGGGCTCAGCGAGGTCACCGGGGCGGAGCTGCGCGAGGCGCACGCGGTGCACCCGATCGCGGCCCTGCAGTCGGAGTGGTCGCTGTTCAGCCGGGACGTGGAGCGCAGCGCGGTGCCCGCCGCAGCGGAGCTGGGCGTGGCCTTCGTGCCGTACTCGCCGCTGGGCCGCGGCTTCCTGACGGGGGCCTTCGCCGACGCGGCGGCCGAGCTGCCGGCCGATGACTTCCGCCGCAGTCAGCCGCGCTTCACGGGGGAGAACGCCAAGGCCAACGCGGCCCTGCTGGCGCCCCTGCGGGAGATCGCCGCCGCGCGCGGGGTGACGGCGGCGCAGGTCGCGCTGGCGTGGGTGCAGCAGCGGGCGTCGGTGCACGGGCTGACGGTGGTGCCGATCCCGGGCACCCGTAAGCCGGGGCGCCTGGCGGAGAACACGGCCGCCACCCGGATCACCCTGACGGCGGCGGAGCTGGCCCTGCTGGAGCCCCTGGCGGACCAGGTGGCGGGCGCCCGCTACCCGGACATGACCTTCACCTCGGCGGCCCGGGAGGCGTAAGGGGCATCCGGCGGATCAGGCTCCGGCGGTGAAGCGGGCGCGGAGGGTCTCGTACTCGGCGTCCGTCAGCAGGCCCGTGCTGTGCAGCTCGCTGAGGTGCCGGAGCCGCTCCCCGGACGTCCGGGCCCGGGGCACGGAGCCCACCGGGGCCCGCTCCCGCAGCGCGGCGAGCACGGCGGCCGCGAACGGCAGCGACTCGTGCACGGCGCCGCAGCCCATGCCGAACACCGCCGCCGCGAGGTCGTGGTCGGGGGCCGGCGGGGCCTCGGCGCCCTCGCGCCGCAGCAGCCGCAGGTGCCCGCCGCCGGGGCGGTCAGGGGAGACCCACTCCACCCCGGCCAGCGCGGCCAGCGCGAACCGCTGGTCCCCGGCGCGCCACTTCGCGCTGCTCGCGCCCGTCCGCGACCAGTGGAAGGTCACCGCCGACCCGTCGAAGCCCACCCGGGCGTCGTACGCCTTCAGCTGGAGCGGCGGAGGGGGGACGGCGACGAGGAACCGCTGCGCGGGATCCCTGACGTCGTCGGGCCCCAGCCGCTCGCGCAGCGCCCGCGCGAAGTCCGCGGCCTGCTCCGCCCGGTCCGCGGGCAGCACCAGCCGGTACGGATCGCAGGACTCCTTGAGCTGCCCGGCGGCAGCCTCCATCAGCGGATCCGCCCCGGGCCGCGGCAGCGCGCGCAGCACCACGCTCTCCCGCCGCGCCACACCGGCCGGGCCGGTCCCCACCGTCACCCCGGACAGCGCTTCCAGGGGGATCCGGCGCTCACCCAGTGCCTGCCAGAGCCTGGGCGTGCGTATCCCCCGTGCGAAGCGGATGAGCACCGAGTCCGAGTCGGCGTCGAACTCCCAGACGGCATGATTTCCGGCCAGTACGTCACCCATGCGGCACATGGTAAAGGGACGCGCCCCCACGCGTCCCCCTCGTCATCCGGCCCGTTTTTTTCGACTTGCTACGGGTTGGCGGAGCGTCAACGCCCCGGCGGCCCTCCCGCGGGCCCCCGCAGCGGGCGCGTCAGCCGCCGTTCGAGCCCGGGACATCGGCACGGCAGTCGTCGCTGCCGTTCGCGCACGCGACGGAACCGAAACCGCCGGTTCCGATCTTGGCGAAGTTCTCCAGCGAGGCGGTGCCTGGCTCGAAATAGCCGGTGTGGCTGTGCGCGCCGGCGGAGGACAGCAGCCGGGCGCCGAATCCGGGCGACACCGGGTCCGCGCCGTGCCCGACCCCGCCGACCTCCAGGTGCGGGACGTCGGCGATCCAGTCACCCTCGGCCCGCGTCGCCCACACCCGCGCGGAGGTGTGCAGCTCGGCGGCGTTCCCCGCGCGCATCCCGGGGCTGCCCGCCACCACCACGTCGGTCACCCGGTCGGGCAGCCGGTGCGCGGCGACCCCGCACACCACCGAGCCGTAGCTGTGGCAGAACAGGGCCACGCTGGCGTCGCCGGGCAGCGCCGCGGCCAGGGCCTCCAGCCGGGCGGCGCCCAGGACGGCGAGCCGGCCGGTGGCGGCGTCCACCCCGACCCCGGCGGGGGTGACGTAGCCGGCCCAGGCGATGACGGCCGTACGGGAGGCGGGCGCGGCGGCGCGCTCGGCCTCGTACAGGGACTGCGCCATGCCGGCGGGGGCGGTGAGCCGGCGCTGGCTGCGCTCGAAGGTGAGGGCGTCAGTGTCCACCCCGGGGACGATCACCGAGACCCGGCGGGCGGTGTCGAGGTCTCCGAAGACCTCGGCGACCAGGCCGTCACCGCTGGGGTCGAAGAGGAGGATCTGCCGGCCGCTCTCGGCGAGGGACTCGAAGCGGTGCGCCCGGCGTATGGCGTTGGCACGGTCGGCCGGGGTGAGGGCGACGTCCTGGCCCCGGGCCTCCTCCAGCCGTGCGGCCTGGGCGAGCGCGTTGTGGTTGGCCCGGTAGCGGAGGGCGGCGGGGGCTCCGTCGAGGCTGCCGACCACGAGGGGGTAGCCGTCGGCGAGGTGGGTGCGCTGGGCGGCGTCGAGTCCGGCGAAGAAGCGGGCGACCGTCCGTGCGGGGGCGTCGGCGGCCGGCACCGGCCGGCCCTCGACCCGGGCCGTGGTCCACGCGGCGAGTGCGGCGGCCCGCGCCGGAACCCCGGCGTCCGGCCGGTGCACCGCGGTCCAGCCGGTGGTCGCCAGCATGAGGAAGACGACGCCGAGCGCGAGCAGCATGCGCAGGGCGGCCAGGCGCACGGGGGCGTCGGCGGTGGGGTGGGCGGGGAGGCCGGGCAGGTTCACTGGAACCAGCCTAGGACGCCGCTGGAGCCCGTGGTGGCAGGGGTGACGGGACTCACGGCCGTCCGGTGTTTACGCCGCCCCCGCGGTCACGCTCCGTCGCGGAAGAGGCCGTCAGGGTGCGCCCGTGAGGTGGCCGGAATCCGTCGTCATGTGCTCCGGGTCCCGCCAGTCGGAGGCCAGGGCGGGGCCGATCTGGTCGAGGTACGCCTCGGTCATCCGCCGGATCGCGGTCACGCTCACGTCCTCGCCCTGCCCCCAGAGCCGCCCGGTCACCCGCATCACCCCGGAGAACATGGCGACGGCGATCCGGGGCCGCGGGTCGGCGTCCAGGTCGAGGCCCTCGCGGTCGGCGATCAGCCGGGCGATCCGCTCCTCCAGCTCGGTGGAGCGCCGCAGATGGACGGCGAGCAGGGCCGGGGTGGACTCGATCAGCCGGTACGCCCGCATGTAGAGGTCGACGGGGACCACCTCGGAAATGGCCTCGTCAACGGTGTCCCAGGCGGCGAGCACGGCGTTGCGCATGGCCTCCAGCGGAGGCTCCCCGGCCGGGCGGGCGGCCAGCGCGGCGACGAAGTGCGACTCGACCAGGTCCTGCACGGCGAAGGCCACCTCCTCCTTGTTCGCGAAGTAACGGAAGAAGGTCCGCTGGGAGACCTCGACCGTCTCGGTGATCTCGTCGACGGTCGTCCGGTCGTAGCCCTGCGAGACGAACAGCAGCAGTGCGGCGCGCAGCAGCGCGTCGCGGGTGCGCCGCTTCTTGCGCTCGCGCAGTCCGGCCGCCCGGGCAGGCCGCTCGTCGGTCATCACCGCGGGGTCCTCTCTGATGCTGCGTCTGACGCTGAGTGAGCGGTCAGGGTACCCGTGACGGAGCTGACAGCCGCTGCCGCGTTGAGCCGTTTGTGAACTGTCAGTCGCTGTCATTAACCTGCTTGCATGACTGATCAGATCACCCTCGCCAAGGAGTCGAGTACGTCACCGGCCCGCGCCGGCCTGCGCGGCCACCCGTGGCTCACGCTGTTCGCCGTGGCGATCGGCGTCATGATGGTCACCCTCGACGGCACGATCGTCGCCGTCGCCAACCCCGCGATCCAGAAGGACCTCGGCGCCAGCCTGGCCCAGGTGCAGTGGATCACCAACGGCTACCTTCTCGCCCTCGCGGTCTCCCTGATCACCGCCGGCAAGCTCGGCGACCGCTTCGGGCACCGCCAGACCTTCCTCATCGGCATCGCCGGCTTCGGGCTCTCCTCGGCCGTGATCGGCCTGTCCACCGGAGTGGGGCTGGTCATCGGCTTCCGCGTCGCCCAGGGCCTCTTCGGTGCCCTGCTGATGCCCGCGGCGCTCGGCCTGCTGCGCGCCACCTTCCCCGCCGAGAAGCTCAACATGGCCATCGGCATCTGGGGCATGGTCATCGGCGCCTCGACCGCGGCCGGGCCCATCGTCGGCGGCCTGCTCGTGGAGCACGTCAGCTGGCAGTCAGTCTTCTTCATCAACGTGCCGGTCGGCGTCGTCGCGCTGCTCTTCGGCCTGTTCATCCTGCTCGACCACCGCGCGGAGAACGCCCCGCGCTCCTTCGACCTGCCGGGCATCGTGCTGCTGTCGGCCGCGATGTTCTCCCTGATCTGGGCGCTGATCAAGGCCGCCGAGTGGGGCTGGGGCGATGTGAAGACCCTGCTCTTCCTCATCGGCTCCCTGGTGTGCTTCGCGCTCTTCGCCTTCTGGGAGACCCGGGTCTCCGAGCCGCTGATCCCGCTCGGGATGTTCCGTTCGCTGGCGCTGTCGGCGGGCACCGTGCTGATGGTGCTGATGGCGTTCGCCTTCATGGGCGGGCTGTTCTTCGTCACCTTCTACCTGCAGAACGTGCACGGGATGAGCCCGGTCGACAGCGGCCTGCGCCTGCTGCCGCTCACCGGAATGATGATCATCGGCTCCCCGCTGGCCGGCGCCGCCATCACCAGGATGGGCCCGCGCGTCCCGCTCGTCGCCGGCATGGTGGCCACGGCCGTGGCCTGCTTCGGGATGTCCCGCCTCACCCCGGACACCGGCACCCTGACCATGTCCCTCTGGTTCGCCCTGCTGGGCCTGGGCCTGGCACCCGTCATGGTCGGCGCCACCGAGGTCATCGTGGGCAACGCCCCGCTGGAGCTCTCCGGCGTGGCCGGCGGCCTCCAGCAGGCCGCGATGCAGGTCGGCGGGAGCCTCGGCACCGCCGTGCTCGGAGCGGTCATGGCGGCCGAGGTCAGTGACACGTTCGGGGACAACTGGCAGCGGGCGGGCCTGCCCCCGCTCACCCCCGAGCAGCAGGAACTCGCGGAGAAGGGCGTCCAGGTCGGCATCGCCCCCGTCCCGCCCGGGACTCCCGAGCCGGTCGCCCACACCGTCTCCACCGTCGCGCACGAGACCTTCGTCTCCGGTATGAGCACCGCCTTCACCTGCGCCGCAGTGGTCGCGGTCCTCGCCGCGGTCGTCGCCTGCTTCACCAAGCGCGGGGAGAACGCCGAGGCCGGGGCGGGTGCGGCCCACATCTGAGCCGCACCGCCCGCCGTTACGGCCGCGTCAACACCGCGCCCGCCACAGCCCCGCCGCCACCTGTGCGGCGGGGCTGTCGCCTATCAGGGTGGACCCGCCCGCGGCCCCTTCCGCCCGGGCGTCTTCGCAGGTCAGCGTGGGGTCACGGAGCCACCGGAAACCGTCCGGGGCTGTTACGTCCACAAGGAGTTGACCCCGTCATGCGTACGTGGAGCACCGCACGCGTCACCACCCTCGCCGCCGCCCTCCTGGCCGCCTGCGCCCTCATCCCGTCCACCGCCACCGGCGCCCACGCCGCCTCCCCGCCCTGCGCCACGGGGGAGCTGTGCCTGTGGGCGAAACCGGACTTCAAGGGAACGAAGCAGACCTACGACCTCAGCACCCTCGACATCAACAGCTGCACCGCCCTGCCGCCCACGGCCGGCTACCAGTCCCTGGTCAACCGCACCGGGCGCCCGGTGACCACCTACCAGTCGGCCGAGTGCGCGGAGACCGGTGAGTTCCAGACCTACCCGGGCGACGGGGTCTGGCTGCCCCAGTCCCCCTACCAGGTCAGGGCGTTCAAGGTGTGGGAGCGGTAGGCCCCGCCCGGCCGGCGGCCGGCCCGGGGTCCAGGGGGAGCTGGGCGGGCATCGCGCACCGGGGGCCGCGGTCCAGCCGCGCGACCTCGGCCCGCAGCGCCCGTACCTCCTCCTGGAGCTCCCGGACGGCCGCCAGCTGGAGCCGCTCCACCTGGTCGTCGCGCTCGAAACGGGCGATGAACCAGGCGGCGATGTTGGCGGTCACCACACCGAGCAGGGCGATCCCCGACAGCATCAGCCCCACCGCCAGGACCCGGCCCAGCCCGGTGGTGGGGGAGTGGTCCCCGTACCCGACGGTGGTCATGGTGGTGAAGGACCACCACACCGCGTCGCCCAGGTTCTTGATGTTGCCGTTCGGCGCGTCCCGCTCCACGCTCAGCACCGCGAGCGAGCCGAACATCAGCAGCCCCACCACCGCGCCCGCCACGTACGTGGTCAGCCGGATCTGCGGAGCCATCCGTGCCCGCCGCCCCACCAGCATCAGGGTCGCCACCAGCCGCAGCAGCCGCAGCGGCTGCACCAGCGGCAGGACCACCGCGGCCAGGTCCAGCCAGTGCGTCCGTACGAAGAGCTTCCGGTCCCCCGCCAGCCCCAGCCGCACCACGTAGTCCACCGCGAACGCCGCCCACACCGCCCACTCCGCGTGGGTGCAGGCCAGGTGCACGGCCTCGCCCGCGTCCGGCGCGACGATCGGCACGGCATAGGCGACGGCGAAGGCCACGGCGAGCACCAGCAGGGGGACCTGAGTACGGCGCTCCCACCGCGCCTGGCGGGAGGGTTCCTTCATACCGATCATCGTAGGGACAACGGAAGGGGGCGCTGGGACAGGTGTCCCAGCGCCCCCACGTACGAGTGACCCTCCCGGGGCCTCCCGCCCCAGCTGTTACGCGTCGCCGCCCGCAGCGCCCGGGTCGGCGGCCGCCACGTCCAGCAGCTGGTACCGGTCGATGGCCTGCTTCAGCGCCGACCGGTCGATCTTCCCCTCACGGGCCAGCTCGGTCAGCGTCGCCAGCACGATCGACTGGGCGTCGATGTGGAAGAAGCGCCGCGCCGCGCCGCGCGTGTCGGCGAAGCCGAAACCGTCCGCGCCCAGCGAGGTGTACGTCCCCGGTACCCAGCGCGAGATCTGGTCCGGCACCGCCCGCATCCAGTCCGACACCGCCACGAACGGCCCCTCCGCACCCGACAGCTTCCGGGTCACGTACGGGACGCGCTGCTCCTCCTCCGGGTGGAGCAGGTTGTGCTCCTCCACCTCGACGGCCTCGCGGCGCAGCTCGTTCCAGGAGGTCGCCGACCAGACGTCCGCCCGGACGTTCCACTCCTCGGCCAGGATCCGCTGCGCCTCCAGCGCCCACGGCACCGCCACGCCCGAGGCCATCAGCTGCGCCCCGACGGCGCCCGAGCCGCCCTGGGAGACGCGGTGGATGCCCTTGAGGATGCCCTCCACGTCCACGTCGGCCGGCTCGGCCGGGTGCAGGATCGGCTCGTTGTAGACCGTCAGGTAGTAGAAGACGTCCTCGCCGGGCTCGTTGGTCTCCGTCGGGCCGTACATGCGGCGCAGGCCGTCCTTGACGATGTGCGCGATCTCGTAGCCGTAGGCCGGGTCGTACGCCACGCACGCCGGGTTGGTCGACGCGAGCAGCTGGGAGTGACCGTCGGCGTGCTGGAGGCCCTCACCCGTCAGGGTGGTACGGCCGGCGGTCGCGCCCAGGACGAAACCGCGCGCCAGCTGGTCGGCCATCTGCCAGAACTGGTCACCCGTGCGCTGGAAGCCGAACATCGAGTAGAAGACGTAGACCGGGATCAGCGGCTCGCCGTGCGTCGCGTACGCCGAACCCGCCGCGATCAGCGAGGCCGTGCAGCCGGCCTCCGAGATGCCGTCGTGCAGCATCTGGCCGGTCGGGGACTCCTTGTAGGCGAGGAGCAGGTCGCGGTCGACCGCCTCGTACTGCTGGCCCAGCGGGTTGTAGATCTTGGCGCTCGGGAAGAAGGCGTCCATACCGAAGGTCCGGTACTCGTCGGGCGCGATCAGCACGAAGCGCTTGCCGATCTCCTTGTCCCGCATCAGGTCCTTCAGGATGCGGACGAAGGCCATCGTGGTGGCGATCGACTGGTGCCCCGAGCCCTTCTTGGCGGCCGCGTACGCCTTGTCGTCCGGCAGGGCCAGGGGCTTGGCGCGCACCACGCGGGTGGGCACGTAGCCGCCGTGGGCGCTGCGCTGGTCGTGCATGTACTGGATCTCGGGCGAGTTGCGGCCCGGGTGGTAGTACGGCGGGGCGCCGTTCTCCAGCTGCGCGTCGGTGATCGGGATGTGCAGGCGGTCGCGGAAGCGCTTGAGGTCGTCGACCGTCAGCTTCTTCATCTGGTGCGTGGCGTTGCGGCCCTCGAAGTTCGGGCCGAGGGTCCAGCCCTTGACCGTCTGCGCCAGGATCACCGTCGGCTGGCCCTTGTGGGCCTTGGCCGCCGCGTAGGCCGCGTAGACCTTCTTGTGGTCGTGGCCGCCGCGGCCCAGGTGCTGGATCTGCCGGTCGGTCATGTTCTCGACCATCGCGCGCAGCCGCTGGTCCCCGCCGAAGAAGTGCTCGCGGATGTACGCGCCGGACTCGGTGGCGTACGTCTGGAACTGCCCGTCGGGGGTGGAGTTCATCTTGTTGACCAGGATGCCGTCGCGGTCCTGGGCCAGCAGCGGGTCCCAGGAGCGGTCCCAGATCAGCTTGATGACGTTCCAGCCGGCCCCTCGGAAGATCGACTCCAGCTCCTGGATGATCTTGCCGTTGCCGCGCACCGGGCCGTCGAGGCGCTGGAGGTTGCAGTTGACGACGAAGGTCAGGTTGTCCAGGCCCTCGCGGGCGGCGATGGACAGCTGGCCCAGCGACTCCGGCTCGTCCATCTCGCCGTCGCCCAGGTACGCCCACACGTGGGACCGGGAGGTGTCGGCGATCCCGCGCGCCTCCATGTACCGGTTCATCCGTGCCTGGTAGATCGCGCCGAGCGGGCCGAGGCCCATCGAGACGGTCGGGAACTCCCAGAAGTCCGGCATCAGCCGCGGGTGCGGGTAGCTCGACAGGCCGTACGGGGCCTTCGACTTCTCCTGCCGGAACGAGTCGAGCTGCTGCTCGGTGAGCCGGTCCAGGAGGTAGGCGCGGGCGTAGATGCCGGGGGAGGCGTGGCCCTGGAAGAAGATCTGGTCGCCGCCGTCGCCCTCGTCCTTGCCCCGGAAGAAGTGGTTGAAGCCCACGTCGTAGAGGGAGGCGGAGGAGGCGAAGGTGGCGATGTGGCCGCCGACGCCGATCCCGGGGCGCTGGGCGCGCGAGACCATCACGGCCGCGTTCCAGCGGGTGGCGTTGAGGACCTTGCGCTCGATCTCCTCGTTGCCGGGGAAGAAGGGCTCGTCCTTGGTGGCGATGGTGTTGACGTAGTCCGTCGAGCGCATCTCGGGGACGGCCACCCGCTTCTCGCGGGCCCGCTCGATCAGCCGCAGCATCAGGTAGCGGGCACGCTCACGGCCCCGCTCGTCGACGGCGGCGTCCAGGGAGTCGAGCCACTCCTGGGTCTCCTCCGGGTCGAAGTCCGGGACCTGGCTCGGCAGGCCGCCAATGATGATCGGATTGCGATCGGATGCGGAAGCCACGCTGTTCCTTCGCTGTCAGGGGAGTCGTGCCTTGGGTCGCCGCCTCCCATGGTCTTACGCCCGGCCCAAATCTTCACCTCTACCACTGGGTAACACCTGGAGCGGGGAAGGAGTGCCGGGCGGGCCGTGCCGGCCCTGGACGCGCTGGGGCCAAATCGCAACCTTACGCCCAGGGCGATCACCGGCATCGCAAAACCGTTCGTCCCTCAAACAGGTGGGAAAGTCCTCTGTGATGCCGAATGAGCGGGAATGGTGTGGGATGAATCACCGGCGGCCCAGCAGGGAAGCCTGAAACATACGGCAAAGTTGCGGCGAGACGGCCGCAATCGTCACCGTTTCGACGGTCACGGCGGCCGGGTACTTGCGCGATCCGCCGCGCCCGTGTGGACTACGCCCAATGCTGCGCGTACGCGCGCCGCCGGAAGACATTCACCGAACATGAGCAGGAGGCACCCCGTGAGCGCGACCGCGGACCACGCGGAGAGCCTGGCCGCCCGGCTGGGTTTCCAGTCCGAACAGGTGGTCCAGGAGATCGGCTACGACGAGGACGTCGATCAGGAATTCCGTGAAGCCGTCGAGGATCTCGTCACCGAGCTCGCCGACGAGGACTACGACGACGTCGCCGACGCGGTGCTGCTGTGGTTCCGCGACGAGGACGGCGACCTGACGGACGCCCTGGTCGATGCGACCAACCTGGTCGAGGACGGCGCACTGATCCTGCTGCTGACCCCCAAGACGGGCCGCGTCGGCTACGTCGAGGCCAGCGACATCAGCGAGGCCGCCGAGACGGCCGGCCTCTCCCTTGCCAAGGGGCTGCCCGTCGGCAAGGAGTGGACCTCCACCAAGCTGGTGACGCCGAAGACCGCCAAGGCCAAGCGCTGAGCCACGCCCCGCAGCCCAGCGGGACGCACGCCCCGCCGCCCCGGTTCGCCCCGGGCCGGCGGGGCGTGCGCGTTCTCGCACATTAGGGTGGGTCCCACCCGAACGGCCCCGTGGGGGACCGCAGGAACGAAGGGATGCGAGAGATGGCGATCGAGGTCGGAACCAAGGCCCCGGACTTCGAGCTCAAGGACAACCACGGCGCCACCGTGCGGCTCTCGGACTTCCGGGGGGAGAAGGCCGTCGTGCTGCTCTTCTACCCGTTCGCCTTCACCGGCGTGTGCACCGGCGAGCTCTGCGAGCTGCGCGACCAGCTGCCCCGCTTCCAGAACGACGACGTCCAGCTGCTGGCCGTCTCGAACGACTCCGTGCCGACCCTGCGCGTCTTCGCCGAGCAGGAGGGCCTGGAGTACCCGCTGCTGTCCGACTTCTGGCCGCACGGCGAGACCTCCCGCGCGTACGGCGTCTTCGACGAGGAGAAGGGCTGCGCGGTCCGCGGCACCTTCGTCATCGACAAGGAGGGCGTCGTGCGCTGGAGCGTCGTCAACGGGCTGCCCGACGCCCGTGACCTGAACGAGTACATCAAGGCCCTCGACAGCCTCTAGAGCGATCCCGGACGGGTTCGCCGTGAAAAGCCGCCTGCGGGCGGGAACCCGTCACTAGGATCTGCACGTTGATCCGGTAGCAACGCACGCGGGGCACCGCCCCACACACACCAATGGAGGACTCGTGGGAGTCAGCCTCAGCAAGGGCGGCAACGTCTCGCTGACCAAGGCCGCGCCCAACCTGACGGCGGTCATCGTCGGTCTGGGCTGGGACGCCCGCACCACCACCGGTGTCGACTTCGACCTCGACGCCAGCGCGCTCCTGACCAACGACCAGGGCAAGGTCGCCAGCGACGCGAACTTCGTGTTCTTCAACAACCTGAAGAGCCCGGACGGCTCGGTCGAGCACACCGGTGACAACCTGACCGGCGAGGGCGAGGGCGACGACGAGGCGATCAAGGTCAACCTCGCCGCCGTCCCGGCCGATGTGGCCAAGATCGTCTTCCCGGTCTCCATCTACGAGGCCGAGAGCCGTCAGCAGAGCTTCGGCCAGGTCCGCAACGCGTACATCCGCGTGGTGAACCAGGCCGACAACACCGAGCTCGCCCGCTACGACCTCTCCGAGGACGCCTCCACCGAGACCGCCATGGTCTTCGGTGAGCTGTACCGCAACGGCGCGGAGTGGAAGTTCCGCGCCATCGGCCAGGGCTACGCCTCGGGCCTGCGCGGCATCGCGCAGGACTTCGGCGTCAACGTCTGAGCCCCCTGGGCGAAGACCGTCCGTCCGGCGCCGTGCACCTCTGTGTACGGCGCCGGACCGGCTTTGCCACCATGGAGGCGGGTGGCGGGGCCACCATCACACGTCGTTCGGGGAGGACCACATCATGGGCGTCACACTCGCCAAGGGGGGCAACGTCTCCCTGTCCAAGCAGGCACCGAACCTCACCCGGGTTCTGGTCGGGCTCGGATGGGACGCGCGCTCGACCACGGGGGCCGACTTCGACCTCGACGCCAGCGCACTGCTCTGCCGCGACGGCCGGGTGCTCGGCGACCAGTACTTCGTCTTCTACAACAACCTGAAGAGCCCCGAGGGCTCCGTCGAACACACCGGCGACAACCTCACCGGTGAGGGCGAGGGCGACGACGAGTCGATCATCATCGACCTCACCAAGGTCCCCGCCCAGGTGGACAAGATCGTCTTCCCGGTCTCCATCCATGAGGCGGACAGCCGCCGGCAGAGCTTCGGCCAGGTCAGCAACGCCTTCATCCGTGTGGTGAACATGGCGGACGACCAGGAACTGGCCCGCTACGACCTGACCGAGGACGCCTCCAGCGAAACGGCGATGATCTTCGGCGAGGTCTACCGGTACGGGGGCGAGTGGAAGTTCCGGGCGGTGGGGCAGGGGTACGCGTCGGGGCTGCGCGGCATCGCTCTAGACTTCGGGGTCAACGTTTCGTAAAGCCGTACAAGACGATGGGGTGCCAGTGGTTCTCAAAACCTTCGGCTGGTCGTTCGCAATCACTGCGCTCGGTCTCGCCGCAGCGGTGTTCTACGGGGGGTGGACCGCTTTTGGGATCGTGGCGATCCTGGCGGTCCTGGAGATCTCGCTGTCCTTCGACAACGCGGTGGTCAACGCCGGAATCCTGAAGAAGATGAATGCCTACTGGCAGAAGATCTTCCTCACCGTCGGCGTGCTCATCGCCGTCTTCGGCATGCGCCTGGTCTTCCCCGTCGTCATTGTCGCGATCAGCGCCAAGATCGGGCCGATCGACGCGGTCGATCTCGCGATGAACGACAAGGAGATGTACCAGCAGCTGGTCACGGACGCCCACCCGTCCATCGCCGCCTTCGGCGGCATGTTCCTGCTGATGATCTTCCTCGACTTCATCTTCGAGGACCGTGACATCAAGTGGCTCGCCTGGCTGGAGCGCCCGCTCGCCAAGCTCGGCAAGATCGACATGCTGTCCGCGTGCATCGCGCTCATCGTCCTCGTCATCACCTCGATGACCTTCGCCACCCAGGCCCACCAGCACGGCGGCGCCCATGTGGACAAGGCGCAGACCGTCCTCGTCTCCGGCATCCTCGGCCTGATCACCTACATGGTGGTCGGCGGCCTCTCCGGCTACTTCGAGAACAGGCTGGAGGAAGAGGAGGAGGCCGAGCACGAGGCGGAGGAAGCCGCCAAGAAGAGCGGCAAGCCCGTCCCGGCGGTCGTGATGGCCGGCAAGGCCGCGTTCTTCATGTTCCTCTACCTGGAAGTCCTCGACGCCTCCTTCTCCTTCGACGGGGTCATCGGCGCCTTCGCCATCACCAACGACATCGTGCTGATGGCGCTCGGCCTCGGCATCGGCGCCATGTACGTCCGGTCGCTCACGGTCTACCTGGTCCGCCAGGGCACCCTCGACGACTACGTGTACCTGGAGCACGGCGCGCACTACGCCATCGGCGCCCTCGCCGTGATCCTGCTCGTCACCATCCAGTACGAGATCAACGAGGTCATCACCGGCCTCGTCGGCGTCGTGCTGATCGCCTGGTCCTTCTGGTCCTCCGTCCGCCGCAACAAGCGGCTGGAGGCCGAGGGCGGCGACGGGGAGCCGGCGGAGGTCGGCGCCGGGGTGTGACCCGGCCCTGATTGCGGAACGCTCCTACAGGAGCCGTCTCTTCTCCGGCGGGGCGGCCGCGCGGATCCCACGGGACCGCGCGGCCGCCCCGCGGCATATCCGCGCAACGACCGACCAGGGGGGTTGGGATCCATGGGGTTCTTCGACGGGTTCTTCGACGGGATCAGGGGCGCCCGCGCCATGCGGTTCGACTCGGGCAACGCCTCGTCGAACGCGATCGAGCTGACCAAACGGCAGCCGACGGTCTCGCTCACCAAACAGCAGGCCGTCCACGGCAACCTCCGGGTGAACCTCTCCTGGAGGATGCGCACCTCGGACATCGGCGGCGCCTCCGGCCAGAGCGGCCAGCTCTTCCGCCACCCGTTCAAACTGTTCAAGCCCGACATGGTCCAGGCCCACACCCAGGGCATGGTCAACGTCGACCTCGACATGGGCTGCCTGTACGAGCTGACGGACGGCACCCGCGGCGCCGTACAGCCGCTGGGCAACCTGCTCGGCGACCTCAACGACCCGCCGTACGTGAAGCTCAGCGGGGACGACCGGTTCGGCTCGCCCTCCGGGGAGACCCTCTACGTCAACCTGGACCACGCCGATGAGATCAAGCGGCTGCTGGTCTTCGTCTACATCTACGACCAGACGCCCGCCTTCGACCGCACGCACGCCCTGGTCACCCTCTTCCCGACCGCCGGCCCGCGGATCGAGATCCCGCTGGAGGAGCGCCACCCGCAGGCCCGCTCCTGCGCGGTGGTCTCGCTGGAGAACGTCAAGGGTGAGCTGATCGTCCGCCGCGAGGTGAAGTTCGTGTACGGGTTCCAGGCCGAGCTCGACCGGCTGTACGGGTGGGGGCTCCAGTGGGGGCGGGGCTACAAGACCAAGGCGTGAGCCCCGCCGGCCGTCAGCGGCGGATGAACTGGGGGCCCTGCACCGGCAGCCGGAACGAGGGGTCCCCGCCCGGAGCCGGCACGGGCACCGGGGAGACCTGCTGCGGGTAGCCGTACGCGGGCTCGACGGGCGGCGGCGCCTGGGTGACCGGGCCGGGCACGGGCGGGCGCATGGCGGCGGTGAGGTCGTCGGCGGACCCGGGTGCCGGGGCCCCGGCGGCCGCGACGGCGGCCTCCCCGGCCTCGGCGGCGTTCTCGTCGACGGAGATGCCGTGGTCCGTGGCCAGCCCCACCAGGCCGTCGGAGTACCCCTCGCCCAGGGCGCGGAACTTCCACCCTTCGCCGCGCCGGTACAGCTCTCCGCAGATCAGCGCCGTCTCGGCGCCGGTCTCGGGCCGCACGTCGAAGTGGGCCAGCGGTTCCGCGGCGGCGCCGGGGGAGGCGTCGTAGAGCTGGATGCGCAGGTCGTGGACGTGCTGGAAGGGCACGTCCTCGGCGGAGGCCACCACCAGGACCCGGTCGACGGCCGGCGGCACGGCCCGCAGGTCGGCCTGCACCGCGTCGGTGACCGCCTCGCCGACCTGCTTCTTGCCCAGCCGCCAGACCGACCCCGAGGGGTGGCGGGGCTGGTTGTAGAACACGAAGTCCTCGTCCGAGCGCACGCGCCCGTCCGCCCCCACGAGCAGCGCCGAGGCGTCCACGTCCGGCACCTCGGGCCCGGTGGTCCAGCGCAGCACCGCCCGGACCGCCGTGGCGGCCACCGGGATGTTGGAGCCCTTCTGCATCGCGTGCGTCATGCCCGTCATCCTGCCCTCCCGGACGGGCGGGGAACAATGCGGCCCCCCGTACGCCCTTGCCCCCGTCCGGTGAGCCTGGGCATGGTGCGAGAGGGTTACCGGAACTTCATGCGTTTGAGGAACTCTTGACTCAGGTTCGTACGTACTATTACCGGCCACGCCAGTCGGGCCGCCGAGGCAGTACAGGGGAAGCACATGCGTCACTTCGGGCACATAACGCCCACGGTCCGTAAGGAGCTCTTCCACCAGGAGCCCGCGGACTTCACCCTGGCCTCCCCCGCCCGCACCCTCGCCGCCGCGCTCGGGGCCACCCTCTACAGCCCGGCGACCCGCCCCCGGCTGGCCGCCGACATCCGCAAGCAGGCGGGCCGCGGAGTCGTCTCCATGGTCCTCTGCCTGGAGGACTCCATCAGCGACTCCGACGTCGTGGACGGTGAGGAGAACCTCGTCCGGCAGTTCGCCGTGCTCGACGCCGAGCGCGACGCGGCGGACCACGAGGCGGAAGGCGGCGGCGCCGAGGAGGTCCCCCTCCTCTTCATCCGCGTCCGCACCGCCGAGCAGATACCCGACCTCGTGCGCCGGCTCGGCCGCTCCGCGCGGAATCTGGCCGGATTCGTCCTTCCCAAATTCACGGAGACCCGTGGAACGGCCTTCCTCGACGCCGTGGCCCACGCCGAGGCCGTCAGCGGCCTGCCCCGGCTGTACGCCATGCCCGTCCTGGAGACCCCCGAGCTCCTCCACCTCGAAACCCGGGCGGCGGCCCTCGCCGGCATCTCCCGCACCGTGGGCCGCCACCGCGAGCGGGTCCTGGCCCTGCGCCTGGGCGTCACCGACTTCTGCTCCGTCTACGGGCTGCGCCGCACCCCCGACATGACCGCCTACGACGTCCAGATCGTGGCCGGCGTCATCGCCGACGTGGTCAACGTCCTCAGCCGCGCCGACGGCACCGGCTTCACCGTCACTGGCCCCGTCTGGGAGTACTTCCGCAGCCAGCAGCGCCTCTTCAAGCCGCAGCTGCGCCGCAGCCCCTTCCTGGAGGAGGGCGTCGAGGAGCTGCGCACCGCGCTGATCGAGCACGACCTGGACGGGCTGCTGCGCGAGGTCGAGCTCGACCGGGCCAACGGACTGCTCGGCAAGACCTGCATCCACCCCGCCCACGTCACGCCCGTGCACGCGCTGTCGGTCGTCTCCCACGAGGAGTTCAGCGACGCCCAGGACATCCTGCGGCCCGAACGCGACGGCGGCGGAGTGATGCGTTCGGCCTACACGAACAAGATGAACGAGGTGAAGCCGCACCGGGCGTGGGCCGAGCGGACCATGCTGCGCGCCGAGGTCTTCGGCGTGGCGAGGGAGGAGGTCGGCTTCGTCGACCTCCTGACGGCCGGGCTCCAGCTGTGAGCGGGCAGCCGCCGAGGGCGAATACAACGATGAGGAGCGAGGCGATCGACATCGACACGGTGTGGCCGGGGACCTGGGTGGCGCGGCGGCTGGGCGTACGCCTGGAGGACGCTGATGGCGGCGAGCGGCTGAGGCAGCTGCTCGGGCTGGCGCTGCGGCGCAACCCCAAGCGGGCGCACCTGCTGGTCTCGCAGGTGCTCGGCAAGCACGTCCCGCAGTCGCCCGCGACGGTGTACGCCGCCGGGTTCGGGCTCGGCGAGCGGGTCCGGGAGCTGCTGGGGGACTCCGCCGCCTCCGCCGTGGTCCTCGGCTACGCCGAGACCGCCACCGGGCTCGGCCACTGCGTCGCCGACGGCCTGGGCACGGCCCCCTATCTGCACTCCACGCGCCGCCCGGTGCCCGGGGTGCGCCCCGCGGGCGGGTTCGAGGAGGCGCACTCGCACGCCACCTCCCACCTGCTGCTGCCCGAGGACCCCGGCCTGCTGGCCGGAGACGGCCCGCTGGTCCTCGTCGACGACGAGTTCTCCACCGGCAACACCGTCCTGAACACCATCCGCGACCTGCACGCCCGCCACCCGCGCGGCCACTACGTGGTCGTCGCCCTGGTCGACATGCGCTCCGCCGCCGACCGCGACCGGCTCACCGCCTTCGCCGCCGGCCTGGGCGCCCGCGTGGACCTGATCGCCCTGGCCTCGGGCACGGTCACTCTCCCGGAGGGAGTCCTGGCGAAGGGCCAGGCCCTGGTGGAGCGGTACGAGCCGGAGAGCTCGGGGCCCGTGGGCGCCGACGCCGGAGCGGCCGGCCTCCCGTACGCGCGGGTCGCCCTGGAGTGGCCCGGCGGGGTGCCCGACGGGGGCCGGCACGGTTTCACGCCCCGGCACCGGGAGGCGCTGGAGACGGCCCTGCCCGGGCTGGCCCGGCAGGTGGCGGCCGCGCTGCCGGAGCGGGCCGGGCGGGTGCTCGTCCTCGGCACCGAGGAGCTGATGTACGCCCCGCTGCGCCTCGCCACGGCCCTGGAGGAGAGCAGGGCCGCCGCCGAGGTGCGGTTCTCCTCGACCACCCGCTCGCCCGTCCTCGCCGTGGACGACCCCGGCTACGCCATCCGCAGCCGCCTGGTCTTCCCCGCCCACGACGCTCCCGCCGACGGCCCCGGCGACCGGTACGCCTACAACGTCGCCGGCGCCGGCTTCGACGCGGTCGTCGCCGTCGTGGACTCCGCCGGGGACACCCCCGAGCTGCGCACCGGACTGCTCGCGGCCCTGGCCCCGCACACCGGCGCCGTCGTGCTGGCCGTCGTCCCCTCGTACGCGCCCGGCGCGGCGGGCGAACCGCACCGGCGGGAGCAGGCCGGGCCCGAGCCGAGCCTGCCGCAGCCCCTGCGCGGGCCCGCCTTCTCCTCGTACGCCCCCGAGGACGTCGGCTGGCTGCTCCAGGACCTCTCCGCCGTCGAGCTCGAGGCCCCGACCGAGGAGCGGGAGGAGGCCATCCAGGCCGGCGGCGCGCACTACGCCGAGTCCCTGCCCGTCGAGTACCAGCCCTCCGCCCGCTACCAGGAGCTCTACCAGGACGCCCTGACCGCCTCCGCCGCCCGCGTCGCCCGCGCCGTCGGCACCGTCACCGAGACCGTCCTCGCGGAACGGTCACCGGCCCCGGTGCTGGTCTCGCTGGCCCGCGCCGGAACGCCCGTCGGTGTGCTGATGCGCCGCTGGGCCGCCGCCCGGCACGGCCTGGACCTGCCGCACTACGCCGTCTCCATCGTGCGCGGCCGCGGCATCGACGCCAACGCCCTGCGCTGGCTCGCCGCCCACCACGACCCGGCCGACGTGGTGTTCGTGGACGGCTGGACCGGCAAGGGCGCCATCACCCGCGAGCTGCGCGAGGCCCTGGCCGGCTTCCCGGGCTTCGACCCGGAGATCGTCGTCCTCGCCGACCCGGGCTCCTGCGTGCAGACGTACGGCACCCGGGAGGACTTCCTGATCCCCTCCGCCTGCCTGAACTCCACCGTCTCCGGACTGGTCTCGCGCACGGTGCTCCGCTCCGACCTGGTGGGCCCAGGCGACTTCCACGGCGCGAAGTTCTACCGCGAACTGGCCGCGGCGGACGTGTCCACCGCCTTCGTGGACGCCGTGGCCGCCCGCTTCGACGAGGTCGCCGACGCCGTCGACGCCGAGGTCAAGGAGCTCCTCGCCGCCGACCGCACCCCCACCTGGGTGGGCTGGGCGGCGGTCGAGCGGATCAGCGAGGAGTACGGCATCCACGACGTGAACCTGGTCAAGCCGGGCGTCGGCGAGACCACCCGCGTGCTGCTGCGCCGCGTACCGTGGAAGATCCTGGCCCAGCGCGGCGCCGGCCCCGACCTGGACCACGTACGCCTGCTCGCGGGGCAGCGCGGGGTCCCCGTCGAGGAGGTCGACGGCCTCCCGTACACCTGTGTAGGACTCATCCACCCCCGCTTCACGCGCGGCGCCACCGGCGCCGACGGAAAGGCAGTTGCCGCCCCGTGACCCGCCAAGGAACCGTCCTCGTCGCCAGCGACCTCGACCGCACGCTCATCTACTCGGCGGCCGCCCTCGGCCTGACCATGCCCGACCCGCAGGCCCCCCGGCTGCTGTGCGTCGAGGTGCACGAGGGCAGGCCGCTGTCCTTCATGACGGAGACGGCGGCGGCGCTGCTGGCCGCCCTGGCCGCCGACCCGGCGGTGGTGTTCGTCCCGACGACCACCCGTACCCGCAAGCAGTACCAGCGGATCCGCTTCCCCGGGCCCCCCGCCCGGTACGCGATCTGCGCCAACGGCGGACAGCTGCTGGTGGACGGGGTCCCCGACCGGGACTGGCGGCGCGCGGTGGCCCGGCGGCTCGCGCGGGAGTGCGCCCCCCTGGAGGAGGTCCACCAACACCTGCTCGCCGTGTCCGACCCGCAGTGGCTGCGCAAGACCCGGATCGCCGAGGACCTCTTCGCCTACCTGGTCGTCGAGCGGGCGCTGCTCCCCGACGAGTGGCTCAAGGCCCTCACCGCGTGGGCGGAGGAGCGGGGCTGGACCGTCTCGCTCCAGGGCCGCAAGGTCTACGCCGTCCCGCGCCCGCTGACCAAGAGCGCCGCCATGCGCGAGGTGGCCCGCCGTACGGGTGCCACCACCGCCCTCGCCGCGGGCGACTCCCTCCTCGACGCCGACCTGCTGCTGGCCGCCGACCGGGCCTGGCGGCCGGGCCACGGCGAACTGGCCGACGCCGGCTGGACGGCGCTGGCGGTCACCGCCCTGCACGAGGCCGGCGTACTCGCCGGCGAGGAGATCGTCCGCGCCTTCGGGCAGGCGGTCGCGGCACTGCCACACTGACCGCATGACCAAGGGCAACACCACCAAGATCACCGACGAGCTCTACCGCTACGTCCTCGCGCACAACCCCCCGCTGGACGAGTTCCAGCGGGGCCTGGTCGCCACCACCTGGGAGAAGTTCCCCGACTCCGCCGGGATGCAGTCGGCGGAGGAACAGGGTCCGCTGCTGGCCTTCCTGGTCCGGCTGACGGGCGCGAAGCTCGTCGTGGAGGTCGGCACCTTCACCGGTTTCTCCACCCTGTCCATGGCCCAGGCCCTGCCGGCGGACGGCCGTCTCATCGCCTGCGACGTGTCGCGGGAGTGGACCGCGTACGGCCGCGCGGCCTGGGAGGCGGCCGGCGTCGCGGACCGGATCGACCTGCGCATCGCCCCCGCCCTGGACACCCTGCGCGCCCTGCCGACCGAGCCGCACGTCGACATGGCGTACGTGGACGCGGACAAGGAGAACCAGATCCTCTACTGGGAGGAACTCGTCCCGCGGCTACGCCCGGGCGGGCTGATCGTCACCGACAACACCCTCTTCCACGGGACGGTGCTGGACGAGTCGCCGGAGAGCAGGGGAGCGAGCGTCCGCGCGTTCAACGACCACGTCATGGCGGACACCCGCATGGACTCCGTCCTCCTGGCGATCTCGGACGGCCTCACCCTGTCGCGCAAGCGCTGACGGGCTTCGCGTCAGCCGCAGCCGCCCCCGCCGCAGCAGCCCCCGCCACCGGCGGGCGCGGGGGCACTGCTCGTGCCGCCGACGGCGACGGCGGACAGCAGCTTCACGGTGTCGCCGTGCCCGGCCGGGCAGTCGGCTGGCGCGGAGGACTCGGCCATGGGACGGCTGACCTCGAAGGTGTCGTCACAGGTCCGGCAGCGGTATTCGTAACGAGGCATGCGCACAGGCTACCGAGTGCGCGGGCTCAGCGGGCCGCCGTCCCGCCGCGAATACGGTCCTCGCGGGCGGCCTGTTCGGGGTGGCGGGCGCGCCAGTACGGGTTGTCGTGGGGCAGGGCGCTGCCCACCCGCCCGTACATCCCGAACCACATCAGCATCACGCCGACCACGAAGCTGAACAGCACGTTCTGGATCCTGAAGGCCAGGAAGTTCAGGCCGGTGTCCAGCAGGGCGAGGTTCACGAACCCGCTGGCGATGAAGAGCAGCCCCAGCGCGATGTTGAGGGTGGAGGCGAAGGTCCCGCCGATCACCATCCCGGCGAAGAGCAGGGCGCCGATGCAGATCGACAGCACGCTCAGCGAGCCGTTGGTGTTCAGGGCCAGCACGGTGTCGCCGCCGGTGTCGAAGAAGCCGATCCGGTGGACCAGCCCCAGGATGCCGAAGACCATCAGCAGCAGACCGGTCAGCCCGGCGCCGACCCGGTAGACCTGGCTGAGCTTGTGGTCGGCGGGCAGGTGGTCGTCGAGCCGCGCGTTGACGGGGTGCAGCAGCCGCTCCGCCAGCCGCGGCCCCTGCCGCTCGGGGGGCGGGCCGTAGGGCTCGTGGGCGACGTAGGGCGCGTAGTGGTCGTGGGGCTCGGTGCACCCGTAGGCGGCGTGCGGCATGTACGAGGGTGACTCCTGGCGCGCGGGGGGTGCGTGGCGCACGCGGGACCTGTGGAATGCGTGGACAGCCATGGCGCCTCCTCGTTTCCGTTCCCACCACCCTCCAGCATCCGCCGCGGCGGGGCTGGGGACAACCGGGGGGCGCGGGGCGGTCGGGGGCGGGCCGCCGGGCCGCCGCCGGCCGGCCAGGGTCACCTGGACCCGTGCCCTGGCCTGGTTACCCGGCCCCGGTCACCTGGCCCGGCCGCGACTTGATCACCCGGACCCGACCGCCCGACTCGGCCACGCTGACCTGGCCGCCCGGACCGGGCTGCGCCTGGCCGCCTGGCCGCCTGCGGCGGCCAAGGGGCCGCCGGGTCCTCGTCCGCCCGCCAAGGGTCACCCGGACCGGTCACCCGGACCCGGCCCCCCGGCCACGCTGCTCTTGGCCGCCCGGGTCGGCCAAGGGCCACCCGCCCAGGCGCTCAAGGAGCCACCCGATCCTCGGGCCCTACCCGCCGGCGCGGTGGCCCCGTATGTCGGTCACCACCCGGCCCACCGCCGTCCGGACCTCCTCCATCTCCTGGAGGAAGTGCCAGTAGTCGGGGTGGCGCCCCTCCAGCCCGGCGAGCGCGCGCTCCAGCCGCGCCACCGCCTCGTCCAGCGGCCGCGCGTGCCGCGGATCGGGCACACTGCGGCCCTCCATCGCCAGGCGCTGCGCGTCACGGATCGCGAACCGGGTCCGCCGCACCTCCTCCTGCGGGTCCCGCGCCACCGCCTCCAGCCGCGACAGCCGGTCCTGCGCCGCCGACACCGCCTCGTCGGTGGCGTCCAGCGCGGTCCGTACCGCCTCGACCAGCGCCGTCACATCGGCCCAGCGCTGCTCCTCCCGCGCCCGCCCGGCCTCCGCCAGCCGCTCCTCGGCCTGCGCGACATCCCGTACGGCCTGGTCGGGAACGTGCTGGAGGTCCTGCCAGCAGGCCGCGCTGAACCGGCGGCGCAGCTCACTGAGCACCGGAGCCACCCGGTCCGCCCGGTTCCGCAACGCCTGCGCACGCGTCCGCAGGCTCACCAGCCGCCGGTCGATCTCCGCCGCCCGCTCCGGCAGCCGCTCCGCCTCGGCCCGTACCGCCTCCGCGTCCCGCAGGATCCGGTCGGCCCGGCGCACGGTCTCCTGCACGCCGTGCTGCGCCGCGCCCTGGTTCAGCTTCGTCAGCTCGGGGGCCAGCGCGGCGAGGTGTGCCGCCAGGTCGTCGGCCCGCATCCCCTTGGCCCGTACGGAGTCCAGCGCATCGCTCGCGGCCAGAAGCGCCGCCTTCGCCCGCTCCCGCGCGGGCGCGACCCGGGCCAGCTGCGTCTCGGCCTTGTCCAGCAGGGGCTGCAACCCCTGCGCGAACCGCTCCAGCTCGCCCTTGACCCGCACCAGGTCGTCCCGGGCCCGCGTCAGCTGCTGCCTGGCCTGCGCGGCGACGGAGCCCTCCAGGTCGACCCGGTCCAGGTCGTGCGCGTCGACGGCCTCGATGTAGGCGCTGCTGACCTCGTCGATGCGCCGCCCGAGCGCGGCGAACCCCTCACCGGCCTGCCGCGCGGCGGGCGAACCGTCGGCGGCGGCGATGGTCTCCAGCGAGATCCTCAAGTCCCGCTGAGCGGTGTCCAGCTCGTAGAACGCCGCCGCGGCGGCATCCTTCGCCGCCTGCGCATCCGCCCGCCGACTCTCGTCCCGCCCACCGAACCACCGCCGGGATGCCGTCGCCACAGTCCCTCTCCCGTACCCCGTCCGCCAAGCCCGGGGTCCATTCTCCCCCACGGCAACGGGTTTGCATGGGGGGTGCGCCCTCCATGTAGGCTGTCCACTCGTCCACGGGTGCGTAGCTCAGGGGTAGAGCGCTGCTCTTACAAAGCAGATGTCGGCGGTTCGAAACCGTCCGCGCCCACCAGCACGAAGGCCCCCAACCGATCATGGTTGGGGGCCTTTGGCGTCTGCGGGTCCTGGAGGAGGTCAGGGGCAGCGCGGAGGCGACGTGGGGGGATGGGGGCGTTCGTCAAGTCACGGGGTTGCGGGGCGTGACCGGGGGTGGGGGTGGGGGGCCTACTGGAGGTGCGGTCGCGACGGGACGGCGGAGCGGCGCTGAGTGGGAGAGGAGCTTCAGCTGTGTCCCAGAACCCGAGCCCCAAGCCGAACCCGGCGCCGGTGAAGCGGCGGATGTTCCGTTACATGATGGTTCTGACCGTGGCCGCCTTCGTCGCGGGCGGTGTCGCGTCGCAGGGGGAGTCGGCGGCGAGCGTGGCGGCGGCCCCGGCGGTCGTGAGGGGTGTCGGGCACGGCGGGTGAGTCCCGTCCGCGAGCCCCGGGCCGGGTGCGGCCGGGGCTCGCGGAGGGTGGGGACGAGGTCAGGCGTTGGGGCGCTTGCCGTGGTTGGCCTTCTTCTTCTTGCGGGCGCGCTTCTTGTTTCCTCGCTTGGCCATCGGAGTCTCCCTCGATTCGCCTGTGCATGGACAATCCGGGCGTTCGTCAGTTTAGGAGCCGGCCCGGTTTCCCGCGCGGCGGCGCGGGGACCATACCGCGGGGGTGGTCGGTGTGGCCGGTGTCGCGGAGTGGGTCTGGCCCGTCGGCGCGGTCGGGGTGGGAGCCGCCTGGCTGGGGGTGCTGGCGGCCTGGTGGCCGGGACGGGACCGGTTCGAGCGGGAGCGGGACGCCGAGCGGAGGCGGCTGCTGGCGCAAATCGGGGGGAAGGCGCCCGAGGCGGGTGAGCCGCGGCTCGTCGACGCCTCCCGGGGGCGGGGGGAAGGCGGAGGGGAGCGGGAGGACGAGTTCACGCCGATGCTCGTCGAGTACTACGCCTACGGGCTGACGCAGGCCCGCAGCAGCTTCGCCACCAGCCAGTGGTTCTCCGGGGTCGGCGCGGCCGTGCTGCTCTTCGGGATCGGGCTCGGGGTGTGGAAGGCCGAGAGCGGCGGGGAGGCGTACATCGGGGTGGTGACCAGCTCGGTCGGTGTGGTCGTCACCCTCGTCGGGCAGCTGTTCCACCGGCGGGCCGACACCGCCCTGCGGCACATGGCCGCCCAGACCGCCTCGCTCAGGGAGGACCGGCGGGCGGCGGAGAGCATCCGGCAGGCGGTCGTCCTGCTGGATGAGGTCGCCGACCCGGACCTGCGGGGGAGGTTGCAGGCCGGGCTCATCATGCGGCTTTCGGGGGCGGAGCTGCCGCCGGCGGGGCCATAGTGGAGGTATGTGCCGCTCCATCAAGACCTTGCGCCCGCCCGCCATCCCCGAGAAGGCCACCGAGGAGGAGATCCGCGCGGCCGCGCTCCAGTACGTACGGAAGGTGTCCGGGTTCCGGGCGCCGGCCGCGCACAACCGGGAGGTGTTCGACGCCGCCGTGGACGCCGTGGCCGAGGCGACCCGGCTGCTCCTGGACGGGGTGCAGGTGCGCGGGCGGGCCGCCGCCGCGCTCTGAGGCCGTCGTCCGGATCCTGGGAGGCCGCCGGGTCAGCGGGCCTCCGCCGCGCGGCGGCGCAGCAGCCAGATCCCGGTTCCGAGGGCGCCGGCCGCGAGGGTGCCGCCGACGGCGATCAGGCCCCGGCCCATGGAGTCGACGCTGCCTCCGAGGCCACCGCGGGCGGCGCCGGGGGAGACCTGGAGGGTGACGGTGACGCGTCGGCCGTCGCACTCGAAGGTGACGGGGTACGAGCCCGGGGTGGCGTCGCTGAAGACGGTCGCCGCGCCGAAGAGGTTGCTCGCGGTGGAGTTGCCCGGGGCCAGTGTGACGGCGTTGAACACCCGGGAGGACGCCCGGGCGGTCCGGGTGCCGCAGCCGTCGAGGTTGAGGCCGACGCGGCCGCCCGGCGCGACGGTGCCGGGGGAGACGGTGGCGGAGGGCGTCGCCCCGCCGGCGGGAAGGGCGGAGGCGAGTGTGGCGGGTGAGGCGGCTGCGATGACCAGTGCCGCGGCGGCGACTCCGGTCAGACGATGCCGGGTGTGCGTGGGGGGCATGGCGGGGTCTCCTCGGGCTCCTGGGACGGCACGGCTGGGCACGGATGTGACGCCGGTTCGGTGACGGGCCGTGCTCTGGACGCTAGAAGCCGGGGCGTCGGGCGGCGATCCCTGCCGGGTAAACGGGTGACTCGCTGCCCCACCCGGCTCATCCCTCCGGTGCCCCGCTGGGAGCTTCGGCGGGTCAGGCGGGGGTGGGGGCGGGGCGGCTGAGGAGGAAGGTGGTGAGGGAGCCCGCTGCGAGGAGGGCGACGAGGGAGATGCCCGTGCCGAGCCAGGCCGTGCCCAGCCACTGGGTGCCGAAGTAGCCCAGGGCCACGCTGTAGCTCGCCCAGCTGAGGCCCGCCAGGATGGACCAGGGCAGGAACTCCGCCAGCTTGCGCTGCGTCTTCCCCGCGCCCAGCGACACCACCGACCGGCCGGCCGGGGCGAAGCGGGCGAGTACCACCAGCAGGCCGCCGCCGCGGGCCAGGGCCGTACCGAGCCGTTCATGGGCCCGGGTCAGGCGGCGGGAGCGGGCGATGGTCCGGTCCAGGCGGGGTCCGCCGTAGCGGGCCAGCCGGTACGCCGCCAGGTCACCCAGCACCGAGGCCGAGGCGGCGACGGCCAGCAGCACCGCGACGTCCGGAAGCCGGGCGGGCGGTCCGGCAGCCGCGGCCGCGGTCGCCGAGGCGCTGACCACCAGCACCCCGCTCGGCAGCACGGGGAGGAACACGTCGAGCAGGACCGACACCGCCACCAGGACGTAGATCCACGGGCTCGCGGTCAGCGACCCCATTGTCTCGATCACAGCGGGACTCCCCAGTCCGGAGCGCCGCGTGGTCGCGGGGAGGCGGCAGGGGCGGCTTGACAGCCATACAGCGTACGCCCGGCGGCCCCGGGCCGGAGCCCCGCCCTACTCCGCCCCGGTGAGCCGGCGGTCCAGCACCGTCACCAGCCGGGCGCCCGCCCGCGAAGAGCGGGCCTGGTCGAGCCGGAGCCGGGCCTGACGCCCCTCCAGGGTCAGCGTCATCAGCTGGTTGCCGAACCACGGTCCGGCGGTACGCCGCCAGCTCAGGGGTGGCCGCCCCGTCCGGCCGTGCCGAGAGAACCCGCGCCCGAGCCAGCGGCCCAGCCGCGACCACCCCAGCCGGAACCCCCATTTCACCGCGGTGTGGATGGAGTTGTGCACCGGCGAACAGGTCAGCTGGAAGACCCGCGCCGTACTGGGTATGAGCGGCTCGGCCACGTACGCGTGGTGGACGTCCCCCGACAGGACGGCGACGACCGCCGGAGCCTTCGGGCCCGTCCCGGCCTCCTCGATCAGGTCGCTCAGTGCGGCGAAGGACGCGGGGAACGCCGCCCAGTGCTCCAGGTCGCTGCGCCGCCGGAGGTCCTCCCCGATCCGGGCCCATCTCTGCCCGCGCTCCCCACGGCAGAGCGCTGCGTTCCACACTTCCGCGTCGTGGATCAGCGGGGGCATCAGCCACGGCAGCGAGGAGCCGATCAGCAGGTGGTCGTAACGCCCCTGGCCGTCGAGGGCGTTGTCGCGGAGCCAGCGCTGCTCCGCCGGGTCGAGCATGGCCCGGCCGTCCTCCGCGAGCACCCGCGCCGCCCGGGTGTCGACCATCAGCAGCCGGGTCCGGCCGAAGTCCCGCCGGTAACTCCAGCGCACCGACGCCGGATCGGCGTCCGCCGCGGCCGCGAAGGCGCGCAGCGCGTCCGTCCCGTCGGGGGTGGCCCGTACCGCCGCGTACAGGGGGTCGGCCGTGAGTTCGGCGGGGGAGAGGTTGCCGAGGTGCTGGTACACCCAGTACGACATCAGCCCGCTGAGGATCCGCTCGGGCCACCACGGGGTCGCGCGTATCTCCGCCAGCCAGGAGGCGCTGGTGTTCCAGTCGTCTATGACGTCGTGGTCGTCGAAGATGTGCAGGCTGGGGACGGTGGACAGCAGCCAGCGGATCTCCGGGTCGCCCCAGGACTCGTCATAGAGGCGGGTGTACTCCTCGTAGTCCGCGACCTGGGCGCCCGGGGCCTCGCGCAGGTCCCGGCGGGCGGCCAGCCACCGCCGGGTCTCCTTCGACAGCTGGTCGGCGTAGACCTGGTCGCCGAGCAGCAGCAGGAGGTCCGGCCGGGTCTCGGCGGGGTCGGCGGCCAGGCGCGCCGCGAGGGTGTCGAGGGCGTCGGCGCCGTGCGGCCCGCGCCGGCCGGCGGGCGGGGCGGCCTGCCGGCAGGAGCCGAACGTGATCCGCAGGGCCGGCCCTGGGCCCCCGGGGCCGCCGTCCACGGCCGGGGTGGCGATCCGGCTCGGCGGGAAGCGGCCGCCCGGCTTGGGCCAGACCGGTGCGCCGTCGAGCAGTACCTCGTACGCCGTGGCCGTGCCCGGTGTCAGGCCGGTGACCGGTATCAGCACGTAGTGGTGGCCGGCGATCTGGAAGGTGCGGGCGCTCCCGCCCGCTCCGTCGGCGCACCTCACCTCCGCCGTGCACGGGCGGTCCGCCTCCACCCACAGCGTGGCGGATCCGCCCGTGTCCCAGTCGACGTAACGCAGCAGCGGGCCCAATCGCAGTCCGGCCATCCGACTCCCCCTCCTCGACAGCCCTTTCGATCACGGTACGGGGCGAGGAAGGGGCCCGGCCTCCCCCTGGCGGGGGAGAAGGGGGGTGACATTCACGGGGAGTGGCGGGGTGTCAGCAGCCGCTGAGGACGTTGACCAGGGCGGTCTTCTCCCCGGAGTCCATGCTCAGCCCCCAGTACTGCTTCACCTGGACCCACGAGCGGGCGTAGGTGCAGCGGTAGGCGGTCCGCGGCGGCAGCCACTTGCCCGGGTCGAGGTCGCCCTTGGCCTGGTTGACGTTGTCCGTGACGGCTATGAGCTGCGGGCGGGTGAGGTCGTTGGCGAACTGCTGGCGCTTGGCGGTGGTCCAGCTGCTGGCGCCCGACCGCCAGGCTTCGGCGAGGGGGACCATGTGGTCGATGTCGACGTCCGAGGCGGCGGTCCAGGTGGCGCCGTCGTACTCGGAGTACCAGCTGCCGCTGACGGAGGCGCAGGAGGAGTCGGTGACGACGTTCACGCCGTCGCGCTTGAGGACCGTCTCGCGGGTGTTGCAGGTGCCGGAGATGGTGATCCAGTGCGGGAACTGGTCGCGGCTGTAGCCGGTGAGGGAGCCCTCGGCCGTGGGCGTGACGGTGGCCAGGTAGGCGCGGGCCTCGGCGGCGCTGATCGGGGTGGGCGGGGAGGCCAGGGCGGCCGGGGCGTTCACGAGAGAGGTGAGCGCGGCGAGCGCGACGGCGGACGCGAGGACGCCGACGCGTCCGGTGCGGCGGGCCTGACGCGCGTAGAAAGACGGCACACGGAAGGACGTGAGGGGCATGAGGGGCTCCCTGAAGTGGGGGGGTGATGGCCGTGCCGCCCCGGCGGGGCGCGGCCATGGTGGCGGCGCCGGATGGCCTGGGGATGGGCGCCAGGTGACAGATTGCCGACATGGGCACGTCACATCAAGGAGATCAACGGCCCCCATCCAAGGGGAAGTTGAGATTCCGGCTGCCGGAGGAGGGCAGGCTGGGACCAAGCTCACATTCCGGGCAGCCCGGCGGTGCGGTTGTCGTCGCGTACCCTGGACGGAGCAGAAGGGGAGTAGCTCTTCGCCGGACCGTCGACATACTGCTGGGTCACACCAGCCGGCGCCCGGAGGCGGACCGCGTCAGCGGACCGCCAGCGAGACCTTCGGCCGCAGTGTCCTGTCCATGTGACGCGACGCGCGGCGCCGCATGCCTCGGGGTGTGCGCGCGGCGTGCCGAGTGTCGACATACCCCAGGGCGCCGCCGAGCCGAAGCGACCCCTGAAACACCCCAGGTCTCTCGGTCCCGATGGCGTCCTGCCCGACCGATCGAGGTTTTCTGCCCGTGTTCAGCTTCACCGTGCTGGCGATCGCCTTCGGCGTCGTCTTCCTCGCCGAACTCCCCGACAAGACGGCCCTGGCCGGTCTGATGCTCGGCACCCGCTACCGCGCCTCCTACGTCTTCGCGGGCGTGGCCGCCGCCTTCGCCGTGCACGTCGCGCTCGCCATCGCCGCCGGGAGCGTGCTCACGCTGCTGCCGCACCGGCTCGTCCAGGCCGTCGTCGGCCTGCTGTTCCTCGCGGGCGCGGCCATGCTGCTGCTGAAGAAGAGCGACGAGGGGGAAGAGGTCAAGGCGCCCGCCGACCAGTCCTTCTGGAAGGTCTCCGGCGCCGGCTTCATGCTGATCCTGGTGGCCGAGTTCGGTGACCTGACCCAGATCATGACCGCCAACCTGGCCGCGCGCTACGACAACCCGCTCTCCGTCGGCCTCGGCGCCGTGCTGGCGCTGTGGGCGGTGGCGGGCATCGGCATCCTGGGCGGGCGCACCCTCATGAAGTACGTCCCGCTGCGGCTCATCACCAAGGTCGCGGCCTGCGTCATGGCGGCGCTGGCCGGGTTCTCCCTGTACGAGGCGATCGCGGGCTGACGAGGACGGGGCCCCGCCCCGGCGCGGCTACCGTGCCGGGGTGAGGGTCAGCCGGACGGAGCCGTCCCCGGAGGCTTCGACGCGGACCGCCGTGAGGTCGTCGACGTGGACCGTCGGGCCGTGGGCCGCGGCGCGCGGGCCTATGCCGATCACGCGCATCCCGGCCGCCAGGCCCGCCGCGATACCGGCGGCGGAGTCCTCGAAGACCACGCAGTCGGACGGGTCCACGCCGAGCTCGGCCGCGCCCTTGAGGAAGCCCTCCGGGTCGGGCTTGCTGGCCCCGACGGACTCGGCGGTGATCCGTACCCGCGGCATCGGCAGGTCGGCGGCCGCCATACGGACCGAGGCCAGCGCGGCGTCGGCCGAGGTGACCAGGGCGTGCGGCAGGCGGGCGATCGCCGCCATGAAGGCGGGCGCGCCCGCGACGGGCACCACGCCGTCGGTGTCGGCCGTCTCGCGGGCCAGCATCTCGGCGTTCTCGGCGTGGTTGAGCTCCATCGGACGCTCGGGGAGCAGGAGGGCCATGGTGGCGTAGCCCTGGCGGCCGTGGACCACCTTGAGGGCCTCCTGCGGATCCAGACCGTGCGACAGCGCCCAGGCGCGCCAGCAGCGCTCGACCACCGCGTCGGAGTTGACGAGGGTGCCGTCCATGTCCAGGAGCAGCGCCCCTGCGTTGAGGACGACCTGGGCGGGGGCGGTGCTGGCCGGCATCGGCGGGCTCCAGACGGGGCGGGAGAAGAGAACAAGTGGTTCCGTCCACCGGTCAGGGAGTGAGGACGGAACCACTTTGTTCCTACACGATACAAAACCGGGGCGGTGTGCGCCACCGGGCGTCGCGTGACCTATCCCTCCAGGGCCCGCCGGGTCGCCGGGCCGTAGACGCCCCAGGGGTCGTCGTAGACCCCGGACTCCATCTGGAAGTCCGTCACGGCCCGCTCCACCGAGCGGTTGTACCGGCCGTCGAACCGGCCGTCGTACAGCCCCTGGTCCGCCAGCAGCCGCTGGAGCTTCAGCACCTCGGGACCCGAGTCGCCGGGGCGCAGGGTCGGGGCCTTGGCGGGCGGGGGCGGGGGCGGGGCGGCGGGCTTGGTGGTACGGGGCGCGCTCGCGGAAGGGCTCGGGGACGGGCCCGCCGTCGTGCGGGAAGGGCTCGGGGAGGCGGACGCCGAGGCCGACGCCAATCGGGAGGCGCTGGCGCTGGCCGAGGGGGACGGCGAACCGGAGGCGCTCGCCGCTGGGCTGGACGGGGTCTGCGACGCACCGGCCGGGGCTTCGCCGGCCACCGCCGCCGACGGCTTGGCGTCGGCCAGAGCGGTGCCGTCCTGCCCGGAGCCGGTGAACAGCCACAGCGCCACCGCCCCCGCGGCCACTACCGCCCCCGCCGCGACCAGCAGGGGAACCAGGCGCCCCCGCTTCGGCCGCCGCCCGGCGCCGCGCCCGGCCCCCGGCGGGGGCACGGCCCGCAGCCGCATGGTCTCCCCGGCCGACGGGGGCCCGGGTATCCCGGGGTCCGCCCCTGGCCCGGCCGCCCCCGGTCCGGCCCTGCCGGGCCCGGGTATCTCCGGCCCGGGCATCCCGGTGCCGGCCATACCCGGTCCGGCCATACCCGGTCCGGCCATACCTAGACCGGCCATACCTAGCCCGGGCGCCCCGGGGTCGGCTATCCCCTGCCCGGTCGTCCCCGGCCCGGGAGCTGCCGGGACGGGTGGGATCACAGTCGTCGGTGCGTCCTGGCCCTCCGACCCGCCGAACTCCGCACCGGCCGGGACGGGAGGAATCACGGTCGTCGGTGCGTCCTGGCCCTGCGGGCCGCTGGACCCCGCACCGGCCGGAACCGGCGGGATCAGAGTCGTCGGCGCCGTATCGGCACCAGGCACCCCAGGCGCCCCGAGTGCCCCTGGCGCCCCAGACACCTCGGGCGCCCAAGCTGCCCCAGCCGTCTCAGGGCCGCCAGCTGCCTCAGGCGCCCAAGCTCCCCCAGCCCCACCAGCCGCCTCAGGCCCGCCGGCCGCCTGAGGCCCCCCAGTCGTCCAAGGCCCTCCACCTCCCGCTGCTGCCCCAGGGGCGGCGTCGGCGGGGAGTTCCGGGAAGGGGGTGGGCTCGGAGGGGGGCGGTGGGGTGACGGCTCCCAGGACCGGCTGGGGGTGCGTCCATGCCGGAACCGTTCCGTTGGCGTCGGGGGCGGCCATGTACGGGCGGATGCGCAGGGGATTGAACCCGACCCCCCGCGCGCATGTGCAGTCGGCGCCTGTGGCGCCGCATTCCGGACAGCGCTCAGCGCTCACTGGTAACCCCTCCCTGGACACTGCCAGCGATTATGCAGACCCCCTGGGTCCCACCCAACCCTTCCAAGAGGCCATAACCGGACAGACCGCTCAGGATGGGTGGAGATGTTGATCCGGCGTGAGGAGGAGCCGATGGCTCAGGACGTGACCGCGTCGCCCGTGAATCCCGCCCAGGGCGCCGAACATGCCTCGCGCGAGGTACTCGTCTCGATCGGGGCCCTGTTGCTCGGCCTGCTGATCGCCGCACTCGACCAGACCATCGTCTCCACGGCCCTGCCGACCATCGTGAGCGAGCTCGGCGGCATGGAGCACCTGTCCTGGGTGGTCACCGCCTACATGCTGGCGTCCACCGCGGCCACCCCGCTGTGGGGCAAGCTCGGCGACCAGTACGGGCGCAAGAAGCTCTTCCAGGGCGCCATCGTCATCTTCCTGATCGGCTCCGCGCTCTGCGGCCTCGCCCAGGACATGCCGCAGCTGATCGGTTTCCGCGCCCTCCAGGGTCTGGGCGGCGGCGGACTGATGGTGCTGTCGATGGCGATCGTCGGCGACATCGTCCCGCCCCGTGAGCGCGGCAAGTACCAGGGCCTCTTCGGTGCCGTCTTCGGCGCGACGAGCGTGCTCGGTCCCCTGCTGGGCGGTCTGTTCGTGGACCACCTCTCCTGGCGCTGGGTCTTCTACATCAACCTCCCCATCGGTCTGGTCGCCCTCCTCGTCATCGCCGCGGCCCTGCGGATCCCCGCCCGCCCCTCCCGGCACACCATCGACTACGTCGGCACCGTCCTGATCGCCGGCGTGGCCACCTGCCTCGTCCTCGTCGCCTCCCTCGGCGGCGGCTGGGGCTGGGGCTCGGCCCGGATCGTGGGTCTGGCCGTCCTCGGTGCCGTCCTCCTCGTCGCCTTCCTGTTCGTCGAGCGGCGGGCCGCCGAACCCGTCCTCCCCCTGAAGCTGTTCCGCATCCGCACCTTCACCCTCTGCTCCCTGATCAGCTTCATCATCGGCTTCGCCATGTTCGGCGCGATGGTCTACCTGCCGACCTTCCTCCAGGTCGTCCGGGGCGTCTCCCCGACCATGTCCGGTGTCCACATGCTGCCGATGGTGCTCGGCCTGCTGATCGCCTCCACCACCTCCGGGCAGATCGTCAGCCGCACCGGGCGCTGGAAGGTCTTCCCCATCACCGGCACCGCCGTCACCGCCGTCGGGCTGCTCCTCCTGCACCAGCTGGAGCGCACCAGCTCCGACCTGGAGGTGAGCGTGTACTTCTTCGTCTTCGGCGTCGGTCTCGGTCTGGTCATGCAGGTACTCGTCCTGGTGGTGCAGAACGCCGTCAGTTACGAGGACCTCGGCGTCGCGACCTCCGGTGCCACTTTCTTCCGTTCCATCGGCGCCTCCTTCGGCGTCGCCATCTTCGGCACGATCTTCACCAGCCGGCTCGGCGAGAAGCTCACCGCCACCCTCGCCGGAGTCCCGCTCCCGGCCGCCGCGAGCCCCGCCCGCCTGGAGGCGGACCCGCGGGCCATCGGCGCCCTTCCTCCCACGGTTCGGCCCCGGGTCCTGGACGCCTATTCCAGCGCCATCACCGACGTCTTCCTCTACGCGGTGCCCGTGGTCCTGCTCGCGTTCCTGACCTCCTGGTTCCTCAAGGAGGACAAGCTGCGCGGCTCCGTGACCGCACCCGATGTGACGGAGACCCTCGCCTCCAACCCGGTCCAGCGCTCATCCCGTGAAGAGGTCGCCCGGGCCCTGTCGCTGCTCGGCACCCGTGAGGGCCGGGTGCGCGTCTACGAGAAGATCACCGCGAAGGCCGGCTACGACCTCCTGCCCGCCGCCAGCTGGCTGCTGCTGCGGATCCAGAAGTACGGCTCGGTCGATCCGGGCTTCCTCGCCGAGCGCACCGCGGTCCCCCTCAGGGTCATCACCGAAGCGGCCCGCCAGGTCGAGGAGCGCGGGCTCGCGGTGCGGGAGGGTCTTTCGCTCGTCCTGACCGACCGGGGCCGCGAGACCGCGGACCGGCTGGCCGGGGCCCGGCAGGAGTCCCTCGCCGAACTGCTAGGCGACTGGTGGGGCCCCGAGCGCCCCACGGACCTCGTCAAGCTCGTCGAGGAACTGAACCGGGAGCTGTGCGGATCCGACGCCGATGAGCCCTACGACACCGCCCCCCGCCGGGATCACGCGGCCCGCTGACCGGCGCGTCGACCGAGGCGCCGGCCGGCGTGCGTCAGACCAGCGGCTTCTCGAACCAGTGCTGGGCGTACGGGCCTGAGTTGTACGCCGGTATCTCGCGGTACCCATGGCGCGCGTACAAGGCGCGGGCCTCCACCAGGTCGGTCCGGGTGTCCAGCCGCATCCGCTCGGCGCCCATCGCGCGGGCCTCCTCCTCCAGCGCGGCGAGCAGGGCCGCCCCGCCACCGGTGCCCCGCGCGCTGCTGTCGACGTAGATCCTCGTCAGCTCGGCGGTCGCCGGATCGAGGAGGACTATGCCGCCGCACGCCAAGGGCCGCCCGTCGAGCCGGCCGACCACGAAGTTCCCCGTCGGCGGTCGGAGACCATCGGCGGGGAAGTCCAGCATCCCCTGGTCGATCTCCGCCTCGGTCACGGACCGCTTCCAGTACCGCCCGGCGATCTCCGCGTAGTACGCGCGCCGGAGGAGGGTGGCGTCCGCCGTCGTGTACGGCTCCACGGCGACGACCCACCCCGAGCCGCCGCCGCGGCCGCCCGCAGGATCCGCGCCCGTGCCCGTGCCCGCGCCCGTCCCCGTGCCCGTCCCCGCGCCCGCGGCCGTACCGACACTGTCTTCCCTGGTGATCGAATTCCTGTCCATGGCGCCATTGTGGAGACCCGCGGCCGCCTCCCGCGTGGAATATCCACAGGAACGGACCGATGATGAGGAAAGGTGTAAATCGTACGAACGATACGGGCGGTACGAGCAGTACGAGCAGTACGAGCGATACGAGTGAAAGGTGGACGGTCATGTCGGAGCATCCGGACTGTGCCCTGATCCGCCGCGGCTACGAAGCCTTCGACAAAGGCGACATGGAGACCCTCGGCAGCCTGATGACGGCCGACGTCATCCACCACGTGCCCGGCACCAGCCCCCTGTCCGGGCACCACAAGGGGCGGGAAGCGGTCCTCGACCTCTACCGCCGCATGGGAGAGGAGACCAACGGCACCTTCCGCGTCCGCCTGGAACGGGTCCTGGTCGACGGCAGGGGCCACGCGATGTCCTTCCACACCGCCATGGGAGACCGCGGCGACCGGGGCATCGAGATCCACGAAGGGCTCTTCTTCACCATCGTCGGCGGCAAGATCACCGACATCGACCAGTGCACCCAGGACATCGACGAGAGCGACGCCTTCTGGGGCTGAGCCGGACAGACGGAGCCCCGCACACACGAAAGGGCCCGGGAGGCGACGAGCGCGACACCCCCGGGCCCTCCGCTCACCCGCTCACGCCTTCTTCGGCGCCGCCTGCTGCACGACCTCGAACGACCACACCTGCGACCCCGACGCCGCCGGCTTCGGCCGGTCACCGCCACCAGCGCCCCCGCCGCCCTGGTGCGCCGCCTTCATCGGCCCCTCCATCCACGCCTGGAAGTCCTCCTCCGACCGCCAGCGCGTGTACACCAGGTACTGGTCCGTCCCCTCGATCGGCCGCAGCAGCTCGAACCACTCGAACCCGTCCGAGTTCTCCACGGCCCCTGCCCGCGAGGCGAACCGCTGCTCCAGCACCTCCCGCTGCTCGTCGGGAACCGTCAGGGCGTTGATCTTCACGATGCTCATGGCGCCATCCTAGGGATCGCGCGCGGGATATCGTCGTGCCGGTGGTGAACTCCAGTGACAGGCGCGGCGCGGGCCGTGGTGCGGCAGCCGGACCGTGGGCGCTCGTGCCCGCCGGGAAACCCGCCGGCTTCCTCGTCGGTCTCGCCGCCGCCCTCCAGCCCGCCCTGCTGCTCTTCGTCCCGCTGCTGTGGCTGACCGGCCGCCGCCCCGCGGCCCGGGCCGCCGCCGCGACCTTCGCCGGGGCCACCGTCCTCGCCTGGGCCTGCCTGCCGCAGGACGTGGGGACGTACGGGATCCACCACCTCACCGGAACCGGCCCCGCCCCCCACTCCGTCCACGGCGCCCTGCTGCGCTTCGGCCTCGGCGGCCCCGGCGAGCTCTTCCTCTACGCCGCCCTCGCCGCCGCCATCGCCTGGGCCGCCCTGCGCCGCGCCGCCCGCTACGCCCGCGACGGCCAGCCGCTGCTCGCCGTCGCCGTCACCGGCTGCGCGGCCGTCGCCGTGTCCCCGGCCGGCGGGCGCCACCAACTGCTGTGGGTGCTGCTCGCGGTGGTCGGCAAGGTCGGGAAGCGGGCCGCCGACCGGCGGGTGTGGCCGGTGGCGGTGGTGCTGGCCGTCACCCTGCCGAGCGCGGTCCTGCTGCCCGACCTGGCGGTGCTGGCCCCCGTACGGGACAACGTGCCGCTGCTCACCGCCGTGGCGGCGGCCTGCGCCGTGCCGTTCCTGCCGCGCTCCTCCCCGTACTGGCACGCGCCCGTCCCCGCCGTCCACGGGCGGCCCGCCGCCTCCCGCTGGGCCCGGGTGCCGCTGCTGCCGTTCTGGCGGCGCGTGCTGTCACGCCCCAACCTCCTGCTGGAACTCCTCCTGATACGGGTCGGCTACTCGATCTACTCGCACATCCGCGCCGCCGCCCCCGCCAGCCGCGGGCTCGCCGAGCGGAACGGGAGCCGGATCCACGGCATCGAGCGGGTCCTCGGCATCGACATCGAGCGGACCGTGAACCGGGCGGTGGCCGACGCGCCGTGGCTGGAGGGGTTCTTCAACTTCTACTACTCCTCCTTCCACTTCGTGGTGCCGCTCGCGATCCTCGCGGTCCTCTACTGGCGCCGCCCCGGCGACTACCGCTGGGCGCGGGCCTCGCTGGGCCTGGCGACGGTGCTCGCGCTGGCCGGGTTCTGGCTGTTCCCGCTCGCCCCGCCGAGGCTCATGCCGGACCTCGGCTTCGTCGACACCGTGCACGGGGCGCAGGATCTGGCGCACCCCTCGTACGGGGCCATGACCGCGATCTCCAACCAGTACGCGGCGATGCCCTCGCTGCACTTCGGCTGGGCGCTGTGGTGCGGGGTGGTGGCCGTGGTGCTGGCGCCGAAGGGGTGGCAGAAGCTGCTGGGCGCGCTGCACCCGCTGATCACGGTGTGCGCGATCGTGGCCACCGCCAACCACTGGGTCCTGGACGCGGTTGGCGGCGCGGCCGTCGTCGCGGCGGGGTTCGGGCTGGTCCACGTCCTGTCGGGGCCGCGCGCGCTGAGGGTGACCCTGCCCGCGCAGCGGCGGTCGGAGGCGGACGAGCCGGACCGGCTGGCCGCCGCGGGGCGGTAGGCGTCGCGGGTCAGCCGGCGGTGACGCGGAGCTCCTTGATGCCGTTGAGCCAGGCCGCCCGCAGCCGCCGCGGCCCGGCGCCCTCGGCGGCGAGCCGCAGGTCGGGCAGGGTGTCGGCGAGGGCGTTGAACATCAGGTCGATCTCCATGACCGCCAGGGACTTGCCGAGGCAGAAGTGCGGGCCGCCGCCGCCGAAGCCGAGGTGCGGGTTCGGGTCGCGGGTGATGTCGAAGACCTCCGGGTTCCGGAAGACCTCGGGGTCGTGATTGGCGGAGGAGTAGAACATCCCCACCCGGTCGCCCGCCTTGATCTTCTGGCCGCCCAGCTCGGTGTCCTGGGTGGCGGTGCGCTGGAAGGAGACCACCGGGGTGGCCCAGCGCACGATCTCCTCCGCCGCCGTCGCGGGCCGGGTCGCCTTGTACAGCTCCCACTGCTCGGGGTGGGTGAGGAAGGCGTGCATGCCGTGGCTGATGGCGTTGCGGGTGGTCTCGTTGCCCGCGACCGCCAGCAGCAGCACGAAGAAGCCGAACTCGTCGGAGCGCAGGTTGCCCTCGCCCTCCGCCGCCACCAGCTGGGTGACGATGTCCTGGGCCGGGCACTGCTTGCGCTCGGCCGCCAGGTTCATCGCGTACCCGATGAGCTCCGCGGCCGCGTTGGCGCCGACCTCCTCGGTGATCGCGTACTCCGGGTCGTCGTACGCGACCATCTTGTTCGACCAGTCGAAGATCCTGGCCCGGTCCCGCTGCGGTACGCCGATCAGTTCGGCGATGGCCTGGAGCGGGAGTTCGCAGGCCACGCGCGTGACGAAGTCGAAGCTGCCGTCGTCCGCGGCCTCCCGGGTTTCCTGGGCCCCCCGCGCCTCCCGCGCCTCCGCGACGATCTTCCGCGCCCGGTCCCGGAGGGCCTGTTCCAGCCCGCGGATGGCGCGCGGGGTGAAGCCGCGCTGCACGATCTGCCGTACGCGGGTGTGCTCCGGGGGGTCCATGTTGAGCATGATCAGGCGCTGGGCCTCGATGTTCTCGCGCTGGATGTGGGCGTTGAAACGGATGATCGCCGTGTTGGCGGTGGAGGAGAACAACTCCGGGTGCGTGGAGACGTACTTGACGTCCGCGTGCCGGGTGACGGCCCAGTAGCCCTCGTCGTCGAACCCGGTGACACCGCGCGGCTGGGCGCACCACCACACCGGAGCGGTCTGCCGAAGCCGCGCGAACTCCGGGAGCGGCACCCGTTCCTGGAGGAGGTCGGGGTCGGTGGCGTCGAAGCCTTCGGGCAGCGCGGGACAGGACATCGGGCGACTCCAGGGTCGAACGAAGGTCTGACGGCAAGCTCTGGCGGCAAGCCCTGACGGCGAAGTCTGACGGAGAAGCTGACGGCGAAGTCTGACGGTCCCTCAGAAACTGGCTCGACGGTAGTAACGAGTTCTACAAGTGACAAGGGTCCCCGCGCCACCTCTTGCGTGTGGAATCCGTGGAGGGGGCGTGCAAGACCCTTGCGTGGCGGGGTCCGGGTCATAAGACTTCGGTGGGGAACTAGAACGCGTACTAGTTCGAGCGCAGCGGTCGCCGGGACGGTCCGCCGCGCCGGCGCTGTGCAGAATGTGCAGGAGAGGACGAGCTCATGGCCGCGGAACCCGTCATCGTCGAAGCCGTACGCACGCCCATCGGGAAACGCGGGGGCGCCCTGGCCAACCTGCATCCCGCCTACCTGCTCGGCGAGACCTACCGCGAGCTCCTCGCCCGTACCGGAATCCAGCCGGACTGCGTCGAGCAGATCGTCGGCGGCACCGTCACCCACGCCGGCGAGCAGTCCATGAACCCCGCCCGCAACGCCTGGCTCGCGATGGGCCTGCCGTACGAGACCGCCGCCACCACCGTCGACTGCCAGTGCGGCAGCTCCCAGCAGGCCAACCACATGGTCGCCAACATGGTGGCCGGCGGGGTCATCGACGTCGGCATCGCCTGCGGGGTCGAGGCCATGAGCCGGGTCCCGCTCGGCTCCGGCTCCAAGCACGGCCCGGGCAAGCCCTTCCCGGACGAGTGGAACGTCGACCTGCCCAACCAGTTCGAGGCGGCCGAGCGGATCGCCCGCCATCGCGGTCTGACCCGCGAGGACGTCGACCGGCTCGGGGTGCTCTCCCAGGAGCGGGCCGCCGTCGCCTGGGGGGAGGAGCGCTTCAAGCGGGAGACCTTCGCCGTCCAGGTCCCGACGACCGAGGAGGAGCAGGCGGCGGGCCAGGGGATGTGGCGGCTGGTCGACCGGGACGAGGGCCTGCGCGACACCAGCATGGAGGCCCTGGCCCGGCTCAAGCCGGTCATGCCGACGGCCGTGCACACCGCAGGGAACTCCTCGCAGATATCCGACGGGGCCGCCGCCGTGATGTGGGCCTCGCGGAAGATGGCCCGCGCGCTCAAGCTCAGGCCGCGCGCCCGGATCGTCGCCCAGGCACTGGTCGGCGCCGATCCGCACTTCCACCTGGACGGGCCCGTCGACGCGACGCGGGCGGTGCTGGGGAAGGCCGGGATGTCGCTCAGGGACATCGACCTCGTCGAGATCAACGAAGCCTTCGCCTCCGTCGTCCTGAGCTGGGCCCAGGTCTTCGGGCAGGACCTGGAGAAGGTCAACGTCAACGGCGGCGCCATCGCCCTCGGCCACCCCGTCGGTGCCACCGGCGCCCGGCTGATCACCACCGCGCTGCACGAACTGGAGCGGCGGGACAAGGAGTTCGCGCTGATCACCATGTGCGCGGGTGGCGCGCTGGCGACGGGGACCATCATCCAGCGCCTCTGAACCCACCGCGCCGCCGCAGGCGCCCACCGAACCCGTGGGATGGGGTGCGAAGGCCCCGGCGGCCGGACCTGGGGAGGCCGGCCACCGGGGCCCTCGTCTGCCCTCAGCCCCTACGCCGTGTACGGCAACGGCCGGGTGCTCACCCGGTCGAGCAGGGCGACGTCCGGGTCTGCGAAGCTGGTGCTCGTCCCCGCACTGGTCGGGTGCGTGGTCGACTCGTTCCTCGCGTACGTCGTGCTGGTCGCGCAACCCTCGTACTTCCGCGACCGGGAACCCACGAGAACCACTACACGACGACGGAGTGAATGCGATGGTCGGGGAAATCGTGCTGCGGCATGCGGTTCCTTGGGCGCACAGTGACGCGACGTTTGTCGCGATCCACGTCTACGCCCCGGACGGAGGAGCCGTCATGGTCACCCTCTTCGTCAAAGCCGATGGAGAGGAAGAATACGACCTCGGCATCGGGGACACGTTCAGCGTCCATGGTGAAACGTGGGCTCTGGATCGGGTGGAGAACCACCTGAGCCAGAATTATCGGGTGTTTCTGCGGAAAGTCGGGTGAGGGGTGTGGCGAGAGCGGAGTTCTACGTCTCCGCCGACGTCGAGGCGGACGGCCCGGTGCCCGGACCGTTCTCGATGTCGAGTTTCGGGATGGCGGTCGCAGGGGTTCGTGACGGGGACGGGTTCCGGGCCGTCGATCCGGGCGAGCGGACCTTCTACGCCGAGCTGAAGCCGATCAGTGATGCCTATGACCCGGAGGCGCTGGCGGTCGGGGGGCTGGACCGCGAGCTGCTGGTGCGGGAGGGTCGGGAGCCGGGCGAGGCCATGAACGCGGCCGCCCGGTGGATCGCGGGCGTGGCCGGGGAGTTGGGAGCCACCCCCGTCTTCGTCGCCTACCCGCTCGGCTACGACTGGATGTGGATGTACTGGTACTTCATGCGGTTCGCGGACGGCGGCTCGCCCTTCGGGCACTCGCGCTGCATGGACCTCAAGTCGCTGTACGCCGCCAAGGCCGGGGTGCGGATCAGTGAGGCGACGAAGCGGTCGATGCCGAGCCATCTGCTCTCGGACCGCCCCCACACGCACAACGCCCTCGACGACGCCATCGAGCAGGGCGAACTGTTCCAGAACCTGATGCGCTGGGACGGCGGCGGCCGGGCTTGAGGAAGCGAGCACACACGCGAAGAGCCGCTCGCCCGGGGTTTCCGGGAGAGCGGCTCTTCGCATGTGTGCTGCTGGTGGTTTAGTACCAGTGGTTGGCCTGCCAGAAGTTCCAGGCGCCGACCGGGCTGCCGTAGCGGTCGTTCATGTAGTCCAGGCCCCACTTGATCTGGGTGGCGGGGTTGGTCTTCCAGTCCGAGCCGGCGGAGGACATCTTCGACGCGGGGAGGGCCTGGACCAGGCCGTAGGCGCCGGAGGAGGAGTTGGTGGCGGTGTAGTCCCAGCCGCTCTCGTGGGTGACGATCTTGTCGAAGGCCGCGAACTGCGCCGGGTCCTTGATCATCTGCTGGGCGATCGCCTTGGCGCTCGTCGGGGCGGCCTGCGCGGGGACGGTGGCGAGCATCGAGCCCGCGACACCCAGGGCGAGGACGGAACCGGCGAGGGTCTTCTTCGAAGCGGCGATGCGGCGGATGACGGCGTTGGACACGGAGGGGAACCTTCCGACGGGAACAGGGGCGGTCGCATCGCACGGCGGACCATGCGTGAGCCACTCACACGGGGGAGAGGGGTTCGACCGGCGGGGGGCGGTGCGCCCCGGCCGCTTGGCGACATCACCAGTTAGCCAGGCCCCGGACGGCCTGGCAACGCCCCCCTGCTACTAGCGGGGGTCGGAGGGCGGTGCCGACGGCCCGGGTGGGGAGGGGCCGGTTGTGGCTGGTGAGGGGGTGGGTCGGGGGCTGGAGGTCGGGCTACTAGGGCGGGTCGGATGTGACGTGGGTCCTGTGGGGCGCCTCACCGCTGGGCGGGTCCGATGTCACCGTGTGTGGCCGGGTGTGTCCTTTCGGGCGCGTGGTGCGGGCCACTTCCGACCCCCGAATCGAAGGAAACCGGGGCGTCGAAGGCAGCTTTGCGAGTCGCCCGGCGCAGGGCCCGGAGGAGCGTTCCGCCGAGGGTGAGGGTGAGGACGACGGTCAGTGCGGCCCGGCCGAGGTCCCAGCCGAGCGAGGTCGCCAGGCAGTACGCGAAGAAGCGCGCGAGGTTCTCCGGCAGCGGGTCGCCCGGGCGGAAGGAGACCCCCTGGCCCAGGCCCTGGAGCAGGACCCAGCCCTGGAGGTTCATGATCGTGCCGTACGCGAACGAGCCGAGGAACCCGTACGCCGCGAGCAGCGCCAGCTCCGCCCGGCCCCGGAGCTGCGGCCCGGGCAGCAGCCCGGCGCCCAGCGAGAACCAGCCCATGGCCAGCATCTGGAACGGCATCCACGGCCCCACCCCGCCCGTGAGCAGGGCGGACGCGAACATCGTGACGGCACCGAGGACGAAGCCGAAGCCGGGGCCGAGGACGCGGCCGCTGAGCACCATCAGGAAGAACATGGGCTCCAGGCCGGCCGTGCCGGCGCCCAGCGGGCGCAGCGCCGCCCCGACGGCGGCGAGTACGCCGAGCATCGCCACCGCCTTGGCGTCCATCCCCTGGTCGGTGATGGTCGCGACGACCACGCCCACGAGGAGCGGGAGCAGGGCGGCGAAGAGCCAGGGGGCGTCCTGGGAGTGGGCCAGGCCGGACTGGGCGTCCGCGAGGAGGGGCCAGCCGAAGGCGGCGATGCCGATGAGGGTGACGAGGATCAGGGCCGCGGCGGCGCGGGGGCCGATGCGGAGGGGGCGGGCGGGGCGGATGTGGGTGGGGCTGGTGGGGCTGGTGGGGTTGGGGTTCACGGGGTGGTCTCCAGGGCGGCGGCCACCTGGGAGACCGTGAGCCAGTGGCCCGGGGCCAGGATCTTGGCCACCTGGGGGGCGTAGGCGGGGGAGGACACCACGACCTCGGCGGTCGGGCCGTCCGCGACGATCTCGCCGCCCGCCAGGATGACGACGCGGTCGGCCAGCTCGGCGGCGAGCTCCACGTCGTGGGTGGCCAGGACGATGGCGTGCCCGTCGGCCGCGAGTGCGCGCAGGATCTCGACGAGGCGGGCCTTGGCGGCGTAGTCCAGGCCGCGGGTGGGCTCGTCCAGGAGGAGCAGGGCGGGCCGGCCGGTGAGGACCAGGGCGAGGGCGAGCGTGAGGCGCTGGCCCTCGGACAGGTCGCGGGGGTGGGTGTCGTCCGGTACGCCGGGCAGCAGGGTGCTGACCAGGGCCCGGCAGGTTCCGGGCGCGGCCCCGGCGTCGGCGTCGGCCGCGGCGCACTCGGCGGCGACGGTGTCGGCGTACAGGAGGTCGCGGGGCTCCTGCGGGACGAGGCCGACGCGGCGGACCATGTCCGCGGGCGGGGTGCGGTGGGGGGTGCGGCCGCCGACCGTCACCTGGCCGGTGGTGGGGGCGAGGGTGCCGGTGAGGGCGGCGAGGAGGGTGGATTTGCCGGCGCCGTTGCGGCCCATGAGGGCGATGGTTTCGCCGGGGGCGACGGTGAGGGTGATGTCGTGGAGGACCTCTGCGCGGGCTCGGCGGATGTGGAGGTGGGTGGTGGTTGCGGCGGGGGTGGGCGTGGGAGCGGGGGTGGGCGTGGGGGTGCCCGGGTCCGTGTCCGTGTCCGTGCCGGTCGGGGCGGTGGCGGTGGTGGGGGCCGGGGTGCGGCCGGAGAGGCGGGCCAGGAGGCGGCGTGGGGCGGATGCCGGGGGTGCCGCTGCGCGGTGCTGCTCCCCGCCCCGCCCTTCCACCGTTCCCCGGGGCGCTGCCCCGGATCCCCGCGCCTCAAGCGCCGGCGGGGCTGGGAGGGGTCGGGTCTGCGCCCCGGGCCCCGTTTCGGGGGTTGCGGCCTCGGATCGCCGTGCCTCAAGCGTCGGAGGGGCTGGGAAGGCCCGCGCCTCAAGCGTCGCCGGGGTTGCAACGGCATGGTCGGACAGCCGGGCCCGGAGAGGTGTGCTTTCGCGGCGGGCGTCGCGGATGGTGAGGGGGAGGGGGGTCCAGCCTGCCAGGTGGCCCAGGGCTACCACCGGGGGGTGGATCGGGGAGACGGACATGATGTCGGGCGGGGTGCCCAGGACCGGGGGTGTGCCCGGGGAGGGGAGGAGCAGGATGCGGTCGGCGTACTGGATGACGCGTTCCAGGCGGTGTTCCGCCATCAGGACCGTCGTGCCCAGGTCGTGGACCAGTCGCTGGAGCACCGCCAGGACCTCCTCCGCCGCCGCCGGGTCCAGGGCGGAGGTCGGCTCGTCCAGGACCAGCACCTTCGGGTGCGTCGTCAGGACCGAGCCGATCGCCACCCGCTGCTGCTGGCCGCCCGAGAGGGTGGCGATCGGGCGGTCGCGGAGTTCGTTCAGGCCCAGGAGGTCCAGGGTCTCCTCCACCCGGCGCCGCATCACCGCGGGCGCCAGCCCCAGGGACTCCATGCCGTACGCCAGCTCGTCCTCCACCGTGTCCGTCACGAAGTGGGCCAGCGGGTCCTGCCCCACCGTCCCCACCACGTCGGCGAGTTCACGCGGCCGGTGCGTACGGGTGTCGCGCCCCGCCACCGTCACCCGCCCCCGCAGGGTGCCGCCCGTGAAGTGCGGGACCAGCCCCGACACGGCCCCCAGCAGGGTCGACTTGCCGGCCCCCGACGGGCCGACGAGCAGCGTCAGCTCCCCCTCCGGGAGGGTGAAGTCCGCGTCGCGGAGGGAGGGCCGGGCGGCGCCGTCGTACGTCACCGTGACCTGGTCGAAGCGGATCACTGCGTGGACTCCTGGGAGAGAGGGGGCGGTGGGGTGGGGGCGACGAGCGCCGGGAGCAGGCCGATGAGGACCGCCGCCGCCGGCCACAGCGGCAGGCCCGGCGCGACCAGCGGGATCACCCCCGGCCGGAGCCCCTCCGGGTCCACCGACCCCGCACGGATGAGGAGGGCCGCCACCGCCGCCCCCGACCCGGCGACGAGCCAGGCGCGCGCCCCCCACCGGTCGGGCCGGTACCGGGTGCGGATGCTGCGCCGGCCGCCCAGCCGCAGCCCCGCGAGGGCCAGGGCCAGGCCGACGCCGAGCAGGGGGAGCCCGAAGGCGGCGCCCTCCGCCGCGAGGAGCCCGTAGGTGCCGGCGCACATCCCGAGGAGCCCGCCCAGCGTCAGCGCGGTGGTGGTGTGCCGCACCGCCGGCGGGACCTGCGCCGTGCGGCCGTAGCCGCGCGCGTCCATCGAGGCGGCGACGGCCACCGAGCGCTCCAGGGCGCCCTCCAGCACCGGCAGGCCGATCTGGAGGACGGCCCGCACCCCACCTGTGGGGCGGCCGCGCAGCCGGCGCGCGGTGCGCAGCCGGGCCACGTCCGCGACCATGTTCGGCGCGAAGGTCATCGCCACGACCACGGCCACGCCCGCCTCGTACAGCGCGGCGGGCAGCGACTTCAGCAGCCGCGCCGGATTGGCCAGGGCGTTGGCCGCGCCCACGCAGATCAGCAGGGTCGCCAGCTTCGCCCCGTCGTAGAACGCGAACACCAGCTGCTCGGCGGTGACCCGGCCGCCGAACCGGATGCCCTGCGCCCACGCGGGCAGCGGCAGCTCGGGCAGGGTGAACAGGACGTGCGTGCCGGGCAGGGGGGAGCCCAGCAGCACGGAGAACAGCAGCCGCAGGCCGATGACGAACAGGCCGAGCTTGACGAAGGCACCGTAGGAGCGCGCCCAGGGGGCCTCGGTCCGCCGGGCCGCGACGACGTACCCGGCGACGCCGATGATCAGCCCGAGGAGGAGGGGGTTGGTCGTCCGGGAGGCGGCGGTCGCGAGCCCCAGGGCCCACAGCCACCAGGCCCCCGCATGCAGGGCGTTGCTGCGCCGGGCCTGCGGAGCCCGCCAGTGTCTCCGGCGGTTGTACGAGGCCCGGCCCGGCCCCCGACCGGCCCCTGCGGCGCCGGGCCGGGCCGGGGTCACGCCGTCGCCTGCGGGCCCGTGACCGCTGCGCCGCCCCACGACCCGCGACCGCGCCGTGCCGCCGCCCGCACGCCTCGCCGCCCGGCCGGCCCCGCCGGGACGTCCGGGCCGAACGGCCGGGTGGTGGCCGGGGGCCGCCGTGTCGGGGGCCGGTGCCTCCGGCCCAGTTGCACGGGGTCGGGTGCCGACGGGGTCGTGGGCCGGTGTCTTGGGCCCTGCCGCACAGGGCCCGGTGCCGGCGGCAGCCGCCCCGACCGGCCCGCCCCGGTCGGTCGGGGTCGGTGCTGCGTCGGCGGGCGTTGCGGCCGGGTGGCCGGGGGCTGTCGTGTCGTGGGCCGGGGCCTTAGGCCCTGCCGCACGGGGTCGGGTGCCGGCGGCAGGCTCCGCGGCTGCCCCGCCCCGGTCGGTCGGGGTCGGTGCTGCGTCGGCGGGCGTTGCGGCCGGGTGGCCGGGGGCTGTCGTGTCGTGGGCCGGGGCCTTCGGCCCTGCCGCACGGGGTCGGGTGCCGGCGGCAGGCGCCGTGGCGGCCCCGCCCCCGTCGGACGGGGCCGATGGCACGCCTGAGGCTGCTCCGGCGGGACGTCCGCCCCTGCCGACCGGGGCCGGTGCGGGGGTCGGTGCCGCGTCGGCGGTCGTTGCGGCCGGCCCGGCACCAGCGGTGGGCGGCCCTCCACCCTCGGTGGCCGGGCCTGCGCTGGCGGTGGCCGGGCCTGCGCCGACGCCGGCGGGGCCTGCGCCGACGACGGCCGGGCCCGCGCCGGCGGCGGCCGGGCCTCCACCCTCGGCGGCAGGACCCGGCCCGGCGGCGGCCGGGCCCCCACCCCCCGGGGTCCGGTCGTCCGGTGTGGCGGTGGGGGTCATCGGGTGCGGCGGCGGGACTGCCAGACGGCCGCTGCGGCCAGGGCGGCCACCGCCGCCGCGCCTGCGGCCACTCCGGCCGAGGGGCCCGAGCCCCCGCCCGAGGCGGCCGGCGTCGAGGCCGCGCCGGAGGCGGTCGGCTTGGGGGCGGGGTCGGCGATCGGCTCGCCGCAGCCCGACTTGGGGTAGCCGGAGATGGCGCACAGCAGCGCCGCCCCGTTGTAGCGCAGCGGCTTGGCCACCGACGCCAGGGCCTCCGCCGCCGTGGCGTCCGGGGGCAGCTGGGCGCAGGCCGTGCGCGGGGAGTCCTGCGGCGGGGTCTCCCCGGCGGGGGTGTCGCCGGGCTCGCCGAAGTCGAGGACCAGGGCCACCCGCTTGCGGCCCTCCGCCGCCGCGGTGCCCCCGCAGACGGCCTCGAAGCCGGGGCCGGTGCGCGGCCGGGACGCCTCAGCGCCGGCGTCCTTGCTCACCGCGAAGCGGAAGCCGAGCGTGGCGCCGTCCGCGGGCCGGGCCGTCGAGGGGCCCTCGGTGGCGTACTCCCAGGTGCCGCCCGCGCCGCTCTGCCAGAACGACCAGTAGCGGTAGCTCGCGGCCAGGGCGGGGGAGGCCGCGAACAGGGTCAGCAGCAGGCCCAGCGCGGCCAGTACGCCGACCGCACCCCGCGTACGCCGCCGGCTCACAGCTCGTTCTTCTTGCGCCGGCCGCTCAGCAGGATGCCGATGCCCATACCGGCCGCGGCGCCCGTGCCGATGATCCACCACAGGTTCTGGCCGCCCGAGCCGGTGGTCTTGTCCTCCTTGTTCTCCACCTTCTGCGCCTCCGCGTCCGGCTGCTGCGGGGCCGGGCCGGTGGCGTTCAGCGCCGCCACCAGGTCGACGCCGCCGAAGGACTTCGGGTCGGTACCCGTGGCGTGGGCCGTCAGGACCAGGGTGGCCAGGGCGGCCGGGTTGCGGTTGGACCAGGAGGCGGAGTTGTTCTTCAGCCACTCCAGCGCGCCCGCCGCCGCCTGCCGGTGCCCGGCCGCGGCCAGGGCGATCACGGCGTCGGCGGTGTTGCCGGTGTCGGGCGTCGGCTGGTCGGCGCCCGGGGTGACGGCCGTCAGGTGGCCGTCCTTCTTCAGCGCCTCGGCCAGGTAGGCGGCCGCGGCCTGGGCGGCGCCCGCCGGGTCGGTGGCGCCCGCCGGGCAGGCGAGGGCGGCGGTGGGGGTGTCCGTGGTGGCGGGCTCGACGAGCGCGCCCTTGCCCAGCCCCGCCAGGACGGCGGCGGCCGTGGCGTCGGCGTTGGCGGGGAGCTTGCCGTCGGCCGGCTGGTAGCCGAAGGCGCCCCGGTCGGCGGCCGGCTCGGCGGAGCAGCCCAGCTGGAAGGAGAGCAGGCCGTCGTAGGCGGACTTGCCGGCCTTCGACTTCACCTCGGCCGGCTTCTCGCCCGCCACCGCGAGCGCGCTGATCACGAGCGAGGTGGAGCTGCCCTCGCTGGGGGAGCCGGGGACGTAGGCCCAGCCGCCGTCCTCGTTCTGGACGGACTTCAGCCAGTCGGCGGCCTTCTTGACCTGGGCGTCCTTGCCGCCGAGGGCCTTGAGCGCCTGCACGGCGACGGCGGTGGCGTTGGTGTCGAACATGGTCGTCGCGTCACAGCCCTTGGCCGCGTCCGCGCGGAACGAGGCGTAGCCGCCGTTCGCGCACTGCTGGCCGGTCAGCCAGTCCACGGCCTGCGGGGCGGGCTTCTCGCCCACGGTCTGCTGGGCGAGCAGCGCGAGGGACTGGCGCCAGACCCCGTCGTAGGAGGGGTCGGCCTTGCCGAACAAACCCGAGGGGATGACCGGGGGCGCGGAGGGGGCGGGCGGCGGGGTGTCGGCGAGGGCCACGGGGGCGGCGCCCGCGCAGAGCACGGCGGAGGCGGCGAGCGCGGCGGCGCTGCGGCGGACGTTCATGGCGGGGCGGGTGCCTCTCGTGCGGGGAGCGGGAGACGGGCACGCGCAAGGCACCGGGCTCCGGCTCCGTTTACCTCGACGGTGCCGGCCGCCGGAAGCCCCGGCGGCACGAGCCGCGCACCTCCGCTACGGGGCAATCCGGCTCCCCGCCCCGCGTGTGGCGGGCCGGGTCACGGTTGCGGGTCAGCGCCGGATTCGCACCGGCTTCCCCCCGTACGGAAGTGTGGACGACGGCCTCACTCTACCGGCCCACAGCCGCCACCCCCCGGGCCACCGGACCCCCGCCCCCGCCCGCCACCCCCGGGCCACCGGCCCCCCGCCCCCGCCCGCCGCCCCGCGCCCCGGACCCCCGCCCCTTGGGCCCCGCACCCCCGCCCCGACCGGCCGGCCCCGGCCGCCGGGACCCCGCCCACAGCCGCCGCCCCGGGCCCCCGCACCCCGGCCGGGCCGCCCCGCCCCCCACCCCCTCACACCGCCCGGTACGCCACCGGGTCGCTGCCCGGTACCGCCTCCGCCCGGCCCTGCTTCACCAGCCGCCGCAGATGCGCTTCCGCTTCCGAGACGGCGATGTTCCGCGAGCCGTACGGGATCTGCTCCCAGGGCCGGTTCCACTCCATCCGCTCCGCCAGCGCCCACGGGGTCAGTGGATCTGCCAGCAGCCGCAGGAGGCCGGCCAGCCGCTCCTCGTGGTGCGCGAGGAGCTCCCGTACCCGGGCGGAGGCGTCGGTGAAGGCGTGCTGGTGGGCCGGGAGCACCTCGGCGGGCGCCAGGCGGCCGACGCGTTCGAGGGAGTCGAGGTAGTCGCCGAGGGGGTCGGTGACCCGGGTGTCCTCCGGGTCCTCGTACAGGCCGATGTGCGGGGTGATCCCGGGCAGCAGGTGGTCGCCGGAGAAGAGCCGGCCGTTGCCGGGCAGCCGCGCGGGGTGGGCCTCCTCCAGGTGGAGGCAGACATGGCCGGGGGTGTGCCCGGGGGTCCAGATCGCCCGCAGCCGGCGCCCGGGCAGCGGCAGCAGCTCGCCGGGGACGATCTCCCGGTCGGGGACGGCGGCCCGCAGCCCGGGCAGGGTCCGCGTCCGGCCGCTCTCCCGGGCCGCCCGCAGCGGGGCGAGGTGCTCCTCGGGTGCCCCGGCGGCGGCCAGCTTCTCGTCCATGTAGGCGAACCAGACGCCCGGCTCGGCGGAGCGGGTCCGCAGGACCACCTCGGTGTCGGCGGCGTGCATGGCGATCCACGCCCCCGAAGCCTCCCGCACCTGCCCGGACAGACCGTGGTGGTCGGGGTGGTGGTGGGTGATGACCACCCCGTGCACCTCGCTCACGGACAGCCCGAGCGCGCCGAGCCCGGCGGCGAGGGCGTCCCAGGAGGCGGGGTCGTCCCAGCCCGTGTCCACGAGGACGGGCCCGGCGTCGGTGTCGAGGACATGGACGAGGGTGTGGCCGAGGGGGTTGCCGGGGATGGGGACCTTCAGGCCCCAGACGCCCCCGCCGTGGTCGGTGACCTGCGACATGACCTGTGACATGGGGACTCCCTGGCTGGCTCCGGCTCGATCCGTTCCGACGAGAACGCGTTCCAGTAGTAGCCCAAGTCGACCACCCATCAACAGTCCTGACGATCCACCGGATGCCTGGGATCCCTCGACGCCCCCGCGGTCCTGACCGTGGACTCCTGGAACTAGAACTGGTATCAGTTCTGCGACACCGGCGGAAACGTGCGCAGCCCTTGGAGGCATCGGACATGACCGAGCTCGTGGAACACGGACAGCTGTTCATCGGCGGGCAATGGACCGATCCGCTGGGCACCGGCACCATCCGCGTGGTCTCCCCCCACACCGAGCAGATCATCGGCAGCGTCCCGCACGCCTGTGAGGCCGATGTCGACCGGGCCGTCACCGCCGCCCGCCGGGCCTTCGACGAGGGCCCCTGGCCCCGGCTCTCCCTGGACGAGCGGATCGCCGTCGTCACCCGCATCAAGGACGCCATCACCGTCCGGCACGAGGAGATCGCCCGCTCCATCAGCTCCCAGAACGGCTCCCCGTACTCCTGGAGCGTCCTCGCCCAGGCACTCGGCGCGATGATGGTCTACGACGCCGCCATCACCGTGGCCCGCGACTACCCGTACGAGGAGCGCCGCCAGGGCGCCCTCGGCCCGATCCTGGTACGCCGCGAGCCGGTCGGGGTCGTCGCCGCCGTCATCCCCTGGAACGTCCCGCAGTTCGTGGCCGCCGCCAAGCTCGCCCCGGCGCTGCTCACCGGCTCCTCGGTGATCCTCAAGCCCTCACCCGAGGCCCCGCTGGACTCCTTCATCCTGGCGGACATCGCCCGCGAGGCCGGACTGCCCGAGGGCGTGCTGTCGGTGCTGCCCGCCGACCGCGAGGTCAGCGAGTACCTCGTCGGCCACCCCGGCGTCGACAAGGTGGCCTTCACCGGCTCGGTCGCGGCCGGCCGGCGGGTCATGGAGGTCGCCGCCCGCAACCTGACCCGGGTCACCCTCGAACTCGGCGGCAAGTCCGCCGCCGTGATCCTCCCCGACGCCGACCTGGAGGCGGCCGTCGCCGGGATCGTCCCGGCCGCCTGGATGAACAACGGCCAGGCGTGCGTCGCCCAGACCCGCATCCTGGCCCCGCGCAGCCGGTACGGGGAGTTCGCCGAGGCCCTCGCGGCGGCGGCCGGGGCCCTGGTCGTCGGTGACCCCCTCGACCCGGCGACCCAGCTCGGCCCGCTCGTCGCCCGGCGCCAGCAGCAGCGCTCCCTCGACTACATCCGCATCGGGCAGGAGGAGGGGGCCAAGATCCTCGCGGGCGGCGGCCGCCCGGCGGGCCTGGACCGCGGCTGGTACGTCGAGCCCACCCTCTTCGGTGACGTGGACAACGGGATGCGGATCGCCCAGGAGGAGATCTTCGGCCCGGTCGTCTGCCTGATCCCCTACGGGGACGAGGAGGAGGCCGCCCGGATCGCCAACGACTCGGAGTTCGGCCTCAGCGGCAGCGTCTGGACCGCCGACACCGCCCACGGCATCGACTTCGCCCGCCGCGTCCGCACCGGCACCTTCAACGTCAACACCTTCAGCCTGGACATGCTCGGCCCCTTCGGCGGCTACAAGAACAGCGGTGTGGGCCGGGAGTTCGGGCCCGAGGGGCTCAGCGAGTACCTGGAGCACAAGATGATCCACCTCCCGGCGGGCTCCTGATGGGGGACCGCTGGCGCGTCGAGGTGGACCGCGCGGTCTGCATCGGCTCGGGCCAGTGCGTGCACCACGCCCCCGGAGCCTTCGCCCTCGACTCCGCCCGCCAGTCCCACCCCCGCGCACCCGAGACGGACGCCGACGAGCCCACCCTCACGGCGGCGGAGGGCTGCCCGGTGGAGGCCATCCTGATCACCCTGGCGGGGACCGGCGAGCCGGTGTTCCCCCCGGAGGAGTGACCGCGACCCCGCGCCGTCCCCCCGGCTTCCCCTTCACGGGCAACCGGAGGATCGTGGAGCGTATGACCGGCATCGCCACTGGAGGTGCGTCATGCGCAAGGTCATGGACTGCAGGGAGTTCCCGAGCGAGATCGGGTGCACCCTGACCATCATCGGTGAGGAAGACGAGGTCATGGAGGCGGCCGTCCAGCACGCGGTCTCCGTCCACGGCGAGGAGGACAGCCAGGAGTTCCGCGACGGACTGCGCGGCGCGCTGAAGCCCGAGGCGGCCCAGCCCGTCTGACCGTCGGCCCGTCCGGAAAACGGGGTGCGTACGCGGGCGCCCGCTGCGAGGCTGCGCCGGTGAACCGTGAACAGCTGTCCCAGCTCGCCCATACCCACCACCCCGTCAAGTCCCCGCTGGGGGACGACTCCGTGAGCCGCCTCCTCGCCCAGGCCCTCCCGCGCGGCGACGCGCGCGTCCTGGACCTCGGCTGCGGAGGCGGCGCATGGCTCCTGCGCGCCCTGGCCGAGCACCCGCGGGTGCGGGCCGAGGGCGTGGACATCTCCGCGTCCGATCTGGAGGACGCCCGCCGGGAGGCCGTCCGCCTCGGCGTCGACGGCCGCCTGGCGCTGCACTGCCAGAGCGCCGAGGAGTTCTCCTCGCCCCACCGCTTCGACCTGGTCATGTGCGTGGGCTCCACCCACGCCTTCGGCGGTCTGCTGCCCACCCTGGAAGCCGCCCGCGCGCACCTGGCGCCCGGCGGCCGCGTCATGGTCGGCGACGGCATATGGGAAGGCGAGCCCTCCCCACTGGAGCTGGAGATCATGGGCGAGGAGACGGCGGACCTCGCCACCACCGTGGACCGTGTCGTCGCCGCCGGCTGGACCCCCGTCCAGGGCCACGTCAGCACCCGCCGCGAGCTCGACGACTACGAGTGGGCGAACTGGGGCACCCTGGCCTCCTGGGCCCTGGACCACCCCGACCACCCCGACAGCGCCCAGGTCCGGGACTTCGCCGCCACCCGCCGCGGCGAATGGCTGCACGGCTACCGCGCCGCCTGGAGCTTCGCCACCCTGATCCTGCGCCGCGCGGAGGACTGACCCCGCCCCCACGACAACACGATCAGGACTTTTCGGCGCCCGTCAGGCCGATCAGCCGGCAGACGGTCTCGATGTCTATCTTCACCTGCGCGATCGAGGCCCGCCCCGACAGCCAGGTGATCAGCGCAGAGTGCCAGGTGTGCTCGATGACGCGGACCGCCGAGAGCTGCTGCGCCGTCGGAGGGGCCTCCAGGCCCATCGCGTCGAGGATGATCGCCGTCGTCAGCCGGGAGACCGTGTCCACCTCCGGGCTGACGCTGCGGTCCGCGAACGTCAGGGCGCGGACCATGGCGTCCGCCAGCTGCGGCTCCCGCTGCAACGCCCGGAACGCCCGCATCAGGGTCTCCGCGACCCGCTCCGCCGGGTCCTCGGAGGCCGGGGGCCGCTTGCGCAGGGTCGTGTGCATGTGCTGGAGCTGGTCCTGCATGGTGGCGACCAGCAGGTGCACCTTGGATGGGAAGTACCGGTACAGGGTGCCCAGCGCCACCTGGGAGGACTCCGCGACCTCCCGCATCTGCACCGCGTCGAAGCCGCCCCGGCTCGCCAGCTGCGCGCTCGCGTGCAGGATCCGGCGGCGGCGGGCCTCCTGGCGCTCCGTCAGGGGAGGGGACGCCGGGCCCGCCGTGGTCGCCGGTCTCGTGACGGCCTTCGCTTCCGCTGTCATGTGTCCCGTTCCTGGCGTTCCGTGTCGTTGCCGGGGCTGATTCCGGGAGGGTCCGGAAGCAAGCATGTCAGGCGTCCGAGCCGTGGCGCGAATCACCTGCTCCACCTCTTACGGTGTGGTTTCCGGCCGGTAGATTCAATGGTCTTCGACGGATCAAGTCTGAAACTTGTTCTACATGATACGAGCGGTTACGCTCCGGCGACGGTGCAGGGAGAAGGGGGCCGAGAGTGACCGCAGAGGCCATGGTGACGAGCCCTTTCGAGGCTTTGGGAGCGCCCGCCGCCGACGGCGGACGCCCGTTGCGGATCGCCCTGCTCACCTATAAGGGGAACCCGTTCTGCGGCGGCCAGGGCGTCTACGTCCGCCACCTGTCCCGCGAACTCGTCAAGCTGGGCCACTCCGTCGAGGTCATCGGCGCGCAGCCCTACCCGGTCCTCGACACCGGCGCCACCCTCACCGAGCTGCCCAGCCTCGACCTCTACCGCAGCCCCGACCCGTTCCGTACGCCCGCGCGCGAGGAGTACCGGGACTGGATCGACGCCCTGGAGGTCGCCACCATGTGGACCGGCGGCTTTCCCGAGCCGCTGACCTTCTCGCTGCGCGCCCGGCGCCATCTGCGGGCCCGCGCCGGTGAGTTCGACGTCATCCACGACAACCAGACCCTCGGCTACGGCCTCCTCGGCGACCTCGGCGCCCCGCTGGTGACGACCGTCCACCACCCGATCACCGTCGACCGCAAGCTCGACCTCGCCGCCGCCAAGGACCGCAAGAAGCGGGCCTCCGTGCGCCGCTGGTACGCCTTCACGCGGATGCAGGGGCGCGTCGCCCGCCGCCTGCCGTCCGTCCTGACCGTCTCCGGCTCCTCCCGGCAGGAGATCGCCGAGCACCTGGGCGTCCGCGACGACCGCATCCACGTCGTCCACATCGGCGCCGACACCGACCTCTGGTCGCCCGACCCGTCCGTGGCCGAGGTCCCCGGGCGGATCGTGACCACCTCCAGCGCCGACGTCCCCCTCAAGGGGCTGGTCCACCTGGTCGAGGCGCTCGCCAAACTGCGCACCGAGCAGCCCGGCGCGCACCTCGTGGTCGTCGGCAAGCGGGCCGAGAGCGGGCCGGTCGCCCGCGCGATCGAGTCGTACGGGCTCCAGGACGCGGTCCGCTTCGTCAAGGGCATCACCGACGCCGAACTCGTGGACCTGGTGCGCAGCGCCCAGGTGGCCTGTGTGCCCTCCCTCTACGAGGGCTTCTCGCTCCCGGCCGCCGAGGCCATGGCCACCGGCACCCCGCTGGTCGCCACCACCGGAGGGGCCATCCCCGAGGTCGCCGGCCCCGACGGGGAGACCTGCCTGGCCGTGCCGCCCGGTGACGCGGGGGCGCTGGCCGCCGCGCTGGGCCGGATGCTGGGCGACGCCGCCCTGCGCGCCCGTCTCGGTGCGGCCGGACGGGAGCGGGTGCTGGCCCGGTTCACCTGGGCCAGAGCCGCCGAGGGCACCGCCGCCCACTACCGGGCCGCGATCGAGCGCGCGGCCGCCGCCCGCAGCTCCCGGTAGCCGGGCCGCGCCCCCACCGGCCCACCGCGCATCCGCAGCAACACCCGCACCATCCGCACCATCCGCACCACCCTTCACCCCCGTGACCGCGAAGGCAGGACCCCGTGCTGACCGTCGATTTCTCCCGGTTCCCGCTCGCCGCCGGCGACCGCGTCCTCGATCTGGGCTGCGGCGCAGGCCGGCACGCCTTCGAGTGCTACCGGCGCGGAGCCCAGGTCGTCGCCGTCGACCGCAACGGCGAGGAGATCCGCGAGGTCGCCAAGTGGTTCGCCGCCATGAAGGAGGCCGGTGAGGCTCCGGCCGGGGCCACCGCCACCGCCATGGAGGGCGACGCCCTCGCCCTGCCCTTCCCCGACGACTCCTTCGACGTCGTCATCATCTCCGAGGTGATGGAGCACATCCCCGACGACAAGGGCGTCCTCGCCGAGATGGTGCGCGTCCTCAAGCCGGGCGGCCGCATCGCCATCACCGTCCCGCGCTACGGCCCGGAGAAGATCTGCTGGGCGCTGTCCGACGCCTACCACGAGGTCGAGGGCGGTCACATCCGCATCTACAAGGCCGACGAACTGCTCGGCAAGATGCGGGCCGCGGGCCTCAAGCCGTACGGCACCCACCACGCGCACGGACTGCACTCCCCGTACTGGTGGCTCAAGTGCGCCTTCGGCGTGGACAACGACAAGGCGCTGCCGGTCAAGGCGTACCACAAGCTCCTGGTGTGGGACATCATGAAGAAGCCGCTGGCCACCCGCCTCGCCGAGCAGGCCCTCAACCCGCTCATCGGCAAGAGCTTCGTGGCGTACGCGACCAAGCCCCACCTCCCCGTCGAAGCCGCCGGCGCCGCCGGCTCCGCCCAGTGAGCTCGCCGGGGCGCACCGTACCCGAACACCTCGTGCTGGACGGCGTCCTGACCGCCGCACAGGCGGCCCGCACGGTGGACGGGATACTCGCCGCGCAGCGGCCGGACGGGGCCATACCGTGGTTCCGGGGCCACCACCTCGACCCCTGGGACCACACCGAGGCCGCGATGGCCCTGGACGCGGCGGGCGAGCACGAGGCGGCCGAGCGGGCCTACGCCTGGCTGGCCCGCCACCAGAACCCGGACGGCTCCTGGTACGCCGCCTACGCCGACCGGCCCGACGGGGTCGACACCGCCCAGCCGCAGGACGCGGGCCGGGAGTCCAACTTCGTCGCCTACATCGCCGTCGGCGTCTGGCACCACTACCTGTCCACCGGCGACGACACCTTCCTGGACCGGATGTGGCCGGCCGTCCTGGCCGCCGTCGAATGGGTCCTCGGCCTCCAGCAGCCCGGCGGGGAGATCGGCTGGAAGCGGGAGGCGGACGGCACGCCCGTCACCGACGCCCTGCTGACCGGCTCCTCCTCCATCCACCAGGCCCTGCGCTGCGCCCTGGCCATCGCCGACCACCGGGGCGACCCGCAGCCGGACTGGGAGCTCGCGGCGGGCGCCCTCGCCCACGCGATACGCCGGCACCCGGAGCGGTTCCTGGACAAGTCCCGCTACTCGATGGACTGGTACTACCCGGTGCTGGGCGGTGCCCTGACGGGTGCGCAGGCCAGGGCGCGCATCGAGGAGCGCTGGGAGGAGTTCGTCGTCCCGGACCTGGGGGTGCGGTGCGTGCTGCCGAACCCGTGGGTGACGGGCGGGGAGTCCTGCGAGCTCGCGCTCGCCCTGTGGGCGGTCGGGGAGTCCGACCGGGCGCTGGAGATCCTGCGCGCCATCGGACACCTGCGCGCCGAGAACGGCATGTACTGGACGGGTTACGTCTTCGAGGACCGGGCGGTGTGGCCGGTGGAGCAGACCACCTGGACGGCGGGCTCGCTCCTGCTGGCCGTGGCCGCCCTCGGCGGGGACGAGGCCACCACGGAGGTCTTCGGCGGCGAGCGGCTCCCGCCCGGCATGGACCCCGGCTGCTGCTAGGTCGCCTAGAGCCGGCTCAGGAGTCGGGCCAGGGCGTGGCCCGCCACCAGGTAGACCACGGCGGCGATGCCGTAGTCGACGATCACCTGGGCCCAGTGCCGGCTGAGGTGGAAGATGCCGATGGACCAGCCGGCCAGCCAGGTCGCCGCGTCGTGGAACCACTGGACGACCGCGTTGGAGCCGTTCGCGTCCAGTAGGTCCAGGACGATCCACACGACGATGATCAGCGCCACCAGGTCGGCGGCGAGCGCCACGATCCGTCCGGCCGACCAGCCGGCGCGGGGTCCTGCCATGCGATACCGGTCCATGCCCGGCGTCTTGCCGTTCCGGCACGGTTGAAACCCGTACCGCCCCGGGGCGGGGCCCGGAGGTCTCCGGACGGGTGACCCGGGTGGCGGAGCGGCGGCGGCCGGGTGAGGCTGCGGAGGACCCCTCAGTCCCCGGAGGCAACCGTGCGCGTACCCACCACCGTTCGATTCCGTCGCGCCGTGACGGCCGTACTCCTGTCCACTGCGCTGCTGGCCGGCGCGACCGCCTGCGGTTCCGGCGGCGACCGGGGCCGGCGGGAGGAGGCGTCCTCGGCCGCGACCGCGGCGGAGCTGGCCGCCCTCGCGGTGGCGGAGCCGGACGCGGCCGAGGCCGATGAGCTGGCCGCGGCGACGCCCGAGCCGAGCACCTCGGCGGAGCGGCAGAAGTTCGCCAAGACGCGCTTCGTCGCCAACGCGGGGCTGGCGGCGGGCGCCACCTACCAGTGGATCATCAAGCCGTACCGGGCGGGCAAGTTCAAGAAGGGCGCCAAGGGCCGTACGTTCGCGCTGATCAAGGCGGGTCTCGCGGGCGCCTTCGCCTACAACCGGCTGAAGGCGGCGGCCGAGAACGCCAAGGGCGACCCGCTGCTGTCGAAGGCGGTGGCACCGCTGACGGCGGGCATCGACTCCCTCAAGAACCTCGCCGGCAAGCTCCGCAAGGGCGAGGCGGGCGACGCCGACATCAGCTCCTTCGAGAACGTGATCACCGGCGTGAAGCAGGCCGGCCAGAGCGCGGACGCCCCGGTGACGGACAGGGTGCCGAGCCTCTCCCAGCTCGGCGGCTGACCGCCCCACGGCCTACCGGGAGCCGTCTGCGGTGGCGGCGAGCGCGGGTGCGCACCCGCGGGTGGTGGCCGAGCCGGCCGGCCCGTGCTGAACCGGCACGAGTGCGGATTCTCCCGCCGGGGCCGGCCGGAAGGTCCGCGGCCACAGGCGCGCCAGGGACCGGTAGAAGCGGTCCGGAAGGAAGACGGCATCCGCGACGATCATCACTCCGGAGAAGACCGGAAGCCCCAAGAGGACCGCGATCCCCAGGTGCAGGCTCACCAGCATGAGCAGTACGGGGTATTTGAGCCTGCCGAACAGGACGAACGGGAAGGCGACCTGGAGCAGGACCGTCAGGTAGCCGGCGATGGCCAGCGCGACCGGGTGCGCGTCCATCAGGAGGGACAGCGCGGGCCACGGCCGGAAGAGGTCGAGGTTCAGCACGTAGTGCAGGGCGGTTCCGTTGCCCCAGGAGCCGCCCTGCACCTTGTAGAGGCCCGCGGACCCGTAGAGGAAGCAGACCTGGGCCGCGATGACGAACATGCCGCAGTTGTGCAGCACGGTGCTCGCGGTGCGACCGAACGCGCGGCACCGGAGCCGGTACCGGCCGCCGTCCGCTGCCGCCCTCGGCTTCCTGCTCGCGTCCCAGGACCAGCGCCGGCCGCACGCGGTGAAGACCAGGTACACGGCCATGAGGAGGAAGAGGTTGTCGCCTCCGTCCGTCATGAAGACCGCCCGCGCGTGGAACGACGCGACCATGACCGCGAACAGCACGGACACCGCTCTGGTCCGCCAGCCGAGCGTGAACAGCACGGACGTCAGGACGGCCGCCGCGTAGCAGCATTCGAAGTACGGCCGGCTGTCGGAGAGGGTGAGGACGCTGACCCACCCGGTCTGGTCGAACAGCTGCCGCGCCAGCTCCGGCGTCCAGGGCGACCCCGGACCCCAGATCTCGTCGCGGTGCGGGAACTCGCGCAGGAGGAAGACGAGGTAGAGCAGTCCGTATCCGATGCGCAGGACCGCCGCCGCGTACAGGGAGACGGGCCGCTCGGTCAGTACGGCGACGAGCGCGCCCATGCGGTCGAGCAGTGTCGGCTCAGTCTGTTCCATGGGGGGCCACCTTCCACCAGGGCAGGTAACGGGTGTCGAGGGGCGCGACCCGGTGGGCAGCGCCTGGGGCGTCCGGGGCGGGGACGGGAAGCGTGACCACCCGGAGCTGGATGGAGTCGAAGGATCCGCGCCTGTGGGCGGCGACGCGGTCCGCCGCGATGTTGCGCAGGTACGTCCGCATCATCACGGCCCGCTCCGAGTGCGGTTCGTCGTCACCGCCGAACGCTTCGAGGTAGGAACTCCAGGCGCGCCGGAGCATGTTCTGTGCCGTGTGGCTCGGGAAGGGGTCGTGCTCGACAGCGGAGTCGTCCACGGCGCTCAGGTCGAACCAGTCGCTCACCCGCACACTGCCGTCGGGGGCGGCGTGGCCGGTCCTCGCCGAGATCTTGCGGTTGACCGACTCCGGGTCCGGGGCGAAGAGGCGCCAGTTCTGCTCGAAAAGCGGATAGATCCACGCGTTGACCGGTCCGCTGTACAGCTGTGAGACGGCGTTCGCCGGTGCCACATGGAGAAAGACCACGAGTACGTGGATCAGCGCCGTGGCCAGGCACAGGACGACGAAGGCGCCTGTTCCCACCCCCAGCCGGCGGCGCGGCCCGCAATCCTCCGGGGGTGACTCCGGGCCGCCGTCGTGGCCCTCCAGCGCGGGCCCGGATCGTGACTGCTCCGTCGTGCTCATCCATCCGCTCCTTCCGGCTTGCGCGAGCGGCGCGCGACGGGATCGAGGCCGATCCGCCGCGCGCCACCCGCCCTACTCGCGAATCGCGCGTGACCGCCTGGTGTTCAGGCCGCCCCGGGAGTTACGCGCGACTTCGCGGTCCTTCGTGGTTCCCGTAGTCGGGCCCCTCGTCGGGCCCGTCGTGGGGCCCGTCCTCGTGTCCGCCGTGATCCCCGTGGTCGGGACGGCCGTGGTGATCGTGCTTGTCGTGCTTGTCGTGACCCGGCCGCCCTGGGACGTCATGGCCGGGCTTTCCGGGCTTGTGGTGGGGCGGCTTGGGAATTCCGCCGGTCGTGCCGCCGTTGGTTCCGCCCGTCGTCGCGCCCGTGACGCCTCCCGTCGTGGCGCCGGCGATGAGGCCGCCGCCCGTCGTCGCCCCGCCGAGCACGCCGCCGAGCAGTCCGCCATTGGTGCCACCGGTCGTCGCACCCCCGAGTACCCCGCCGAGCACGCCGCCGGTCGTGCCGCCGGTCGTGGGACCGCCCGTCGTGGTGCCGCCCGTCGTCGGGCCGCCGGTCGTGGTGCCACCGGTCGTGGGTCCGCCGGTCGTGGTGCCGGCGACGACGCCGCCCGTGACCAGACCGCCCGTGGTTCCGCCGGTGGTGCCGGCGGCGCACGTCCCACGGTTGATCGTGTTGGTGTCCATCGTCACCGCGCCGTTACGGGCCAGCGCCCGTCCGTCGATGTCCGCGCCCGTGGTCAGGGTGATGGAGGTCAGGGCCATGATCGTGCCGACGAAGTTGGTGTCGGTGCCGAGGGTGGCCGAACTTCCGATCTGCCAGAACACGTTGCAGGGTGAGGCCCCGTTGATCAGGGACACGTTGCTGGAGCTCGCCGTGGTCAGACCCGAAGGGACCTGGAACACCCACACGGCGTTGGGGTTGCCCTGGGCGTTCAGGGTGAGGGTGCCGGTGAGCCCGAGGGTGTCGGGGGCGCGGTACACACCCGGAACCAGCGTCAGGCCCCCGGCATCCGCCGGAAGAGTCGCGTCCAACGGTTGTCCTGCGGCGTTGTCGTACGCCACGACCAGGTCGCTCTTGGCCTGGAGACCCACGGGGTCGACCGGGCCGGAGTGAACGGTGCCGTTCACGGTCCCGGGCGGGAAACCGCTGATGGCGGTTCCCGGACTCACCCCGAGGTCACCGGTGATGACCGAGGGGCCGGTGTTGGTGATCTCCGAGCCGGCCAGCACGGCGAAGCTGGCGGCCGTGCCCAGAGGTACGGATGTTGCGGTGGCATGTGCCCGGGTCGGCGTCACCGCGACCACGGCAGAGGCGATCACCGTGGCGAGTACCGTCGCGATCCAGACCGGCGTCGTGCGTCTTAGCGCCGTGCCGGAGATGTTCAGCGTCATCGAGGGGCCAACTCCTGTGAGTGGGTGGGAAATTCATTGACGGTCTCGACCGCACAGGACCGTCTCGCTGTCGCTGGCATATTACGCAGAAACATGTAAATGGCCGGGACCTGCTCGGCGATTTCCCGGCCGTCCGTCATTTGCCACTGACAAGCCGGTCATACGAATCGCCGAATTGGCTCAACTGCGCATGACGGGGGGAAATCGCATTTCCTGCGGTCCCCTCCCCGAGCCGCTCGACGGCCGTGCGCGACACGGCGCCAGGACGGACTCGGCTCCCCGGGGGACATGGCAGTCTGCTCACCGGAACGAGGGTCTCGGAGCGGAGGAACACACCCCGTGGGCGTCGATATCAACCCCACCGTCAGCAGGCGCCGGCTGGGATCGGAGCTACGCCGGCTCCGGCAGGCCAGCGGTATGACGACACGGCAAGTGGCGGAACGGCTGCTGATCTCCCAGCCCAAGATCAGCCTCCTGGAGAACGGCCGTCGCCTCGTCAAACCGCGCGACGTGCGCGATCTCTGCCGGCTGTACGGGGTCCAGGACCAGCGGCTGGTCGACGACCTGATGCGGCTGGCCGGGGAGTCGGGCCGGCAGGGCTGGTGGAACACCTACGGCGACATCCCGTACGGCGCCTACATCGGCCTGGAGGCCGAGGCCGTCGCGATCCGGACCTACGAGCCCCTGCTGATCCCGGGCCTGCTGCAGACTCCGGCCTACGCGCGGGCGGTCATCGCAGGAACGATCCCTCATGCCACCGCCGAGCAGGCCGCCACCCGCCTCCGGGTGAGGCTGCGGCGCCAGGACCGGCTGGGCGCCCCTGACCACCCGCTGCGCTTATGGGCCGTGCTCGACGAATCGGCGCTGCGGCGCGTCGTGGGCAGCCGCGAGGTCATGCGCGAGCAGCTCGAACATCTCATCCGCCTCGGCGCCCAGCCGCACATCACCGTGCAGGTCCTTCCGCACGAGGTGGGGGCCCACCCAGGTGTCTCGGGGCAGTTCTCGCTGCTCGAATTCGCCGACGCCGCCGATGCGAATGTGGTGTACCTGGAGAGGTTCACCAGCGACCTCTATGTGGAGAAACGATCCGACGTACGTCTCTACAGCGACCTTTACGCGCATGTGCAGGCCCAGGCGCTGAGCCCGAAGAGCACCGCGCGGTTCATCGCCGAATTCATCGACGCGTACGGCGGTGCGTGATTCTCCCGTGAGCCCCCACGGCCCTAGCTGTTCAGCTCCGCCAGGACCCGCAGGGTGTGCGGGTCCGGGGCGGTGACGAGGAGGTCGGTGACGGGGCCCTCGCGCCACAGGTCCAGGCGTTCGGCGATGCGTGCGCGGGGGCCGATCAGGGAGATCTCGTCGGCGAAGGCGTCCGGGACGGCGAGGACCGCCTCCTGCCGGCGCCCCGCCAGGAACAGCTCCTGGATCCGCCGGGCCTCCTCCTCGTAGCCCATGCGGGCCATCAGGTCGGCGTGGAAGTTGCTGGCCGCGTGGCCCATGCCGCCGATGTAGAAGCCGAGCATCGCCTTGACCGGCAGCAGCCCCTCGGCGACGTCCTCGCAGACCTGCGCCCGGGCCATCGGGGCGATCATGAACCCCTCGGGGAGACCGGTGAGGGAGGCCCGGTAGACGTCCGGGCGGGTCGGGGACCAGTACAGCGGGAGCCAGCCGTCCGCGATCCGGGTGGTCTGGGCGATGTTCTTCGGGCCCTCCGCCCCCAGCAGCAGCGGCAGGTCCGCGCGCAGCGGGTGGGTGATGGGCTTGAGGGGCCTGCCGAGGCCGGTGCCGTCCGCACCCCGGTACGGGAGGGCGTGGAAGCGGCCGTCCAGGGTGACGGGCGCCTGCCGGCGCAGCACCTGGCGGACGACGTCGACGTACTCGCGGGTGGCGGTGAGCGGGCTCGCGGGGAAGGGGCGCCCGTACCAGCCCTCCACCACCTGAGGCCCGGACAGGCCCAGCCCCAGCATCATCCGGCCGCCGGAGAGGTGGTCCAGGGTGAGGGCGTGCATGGCGGTGGCGGCCGGGGTCCGGGCGGCCATCTGCGCGATCGCCGTCCCCAGGCGGATGCGGGAGGTGCGGGCGGCGATCCAGGTGAGCGGGGTGAAGGCGTCGGAGCCCCAGGCTTCGGCGGTCCACACCGAGTCGTAGCCCAGCCGTTCGGCCTCGGTGGCGAGGTCGAGGTGGCCGGGGACGGGGCCGCGGCCCCAGTAGCCGAGTGCGAGTCCGAGGCGCATGGCCGTCCCCTCCGCGCTGCTCGACCTGACGGCGCGTCAGGTCTTCGTGCGGGCGACTGTAGGGCACCATGGCCCCGCCGGAAAGAGCGACGGCCCCCCGCCGGTGGAGGCGGGGGGCCGTCGGTGCGTACGGGGCGGGGCGGGTCAGCCGCGCTGGATGCCCGCGGTGTCGTTGAGGACGCCGCGGCGGCCGTCCTGGGTCTGGGCGATCAGCGTGGACGGGCCGCGCTGGTCGACGGCCAGGTACCAGGTGCCCGGGGCGAGCTCCGCGATCGGGTTGGGGGAGCCGTCCTCGGCGAAGAGGGGCCGGGCCACCGGCACCGCGAACCAGAACGGGGTGAACTCCGCGGCGGCCTGGAACCCGCCGCCGGCGGAGTCCTGCGGGGTGCCGCCGTACGGCGCGTCCGGCTGCGGGGTGGTCCCGTAGCCGGGAGGCTGCTGGGCGCCCGGGTAGCCGTAACCGGTGCCGGGCTGGGCCCCGTACGGCTGGGCGGTGACGGGCTTGGGCTCCGGCACCAGCGGCCCGGCCAGCGCGGGGATCTTCGACCCGGCCACGGCCACACCGGCCAGGACGAGCGTGCCGAGGAACGCGAGCAGGCAGCCCGCGCCCAGGTCGGCCCGCGCCGGGGTGGTGATCAGCGACCACAGGGCGTTCCAGGCGGCCGCCACCGCCAGCACCGTGCCCCAGGCCGTCAGCGTCAGCCCGCCGAGCTTGCGGCCCTCGGGCTGGAAGCGGGCCGCGATCAGCAGGCCCGCCGCGATGAACCCGGTCAGGAAGATGGTCGGGAGGGCCAGCCCGTAGACATCGGTGTCCCACGCACTCGGGAGGTCGGCGCCGGTGATGGAGTAGAAATCGAGGAACGAGGCGATGAACAGCAGCACCGCTGCTCCGATCACCACGCCGTCTCCTCGAGTGAGGGAGCGGATGTTCACGTCTCTGGTGTCCTTCTCGGTTCGGCAGGGCGGATCGGGCGCCCCCATGGTACGGAGGTTTCCGCGACCGGGAGGACCGGGGAGGCCGGAGCCCGCCCCCGTGACTACCCGCCGAGGAAGCCGGTGATGCCGTCCGCGATGCCCTGGGCGGCCTTCTGCCGCCACTGCGGACTCATCAGCTGCGCCGCGTCCTTGTCGTCACGCATGTTGCCGCATTCGAGGAACACCTTGGGCCGGGTCGAGAGATTGAGCCCGCCCAGATCGTCGCGGACGACCATCCCCGTACCGCTGCCCAGGTAGTTGGCCGGGGCGGAGCCGGTGGCGCGGGCGAAGTTGGCGGCGATGCGCTCGCCGAGGTCGCGGGAGGGGCCGACGATCGGCGCGGTGTCGGCCGCACCTCCCTTGACCCGGGCGGGGAGGATGACGTGGAAGCCCCGGTTGCCCGCGGAGGCGCCGTCGGCGTGGACCGAGATGACGGCGTCGGCGGCCGCCTGGTTGCCGATCCGGGCCCGCTCGTCGATGCACGGCCCCCAGGGGCGGTCGCCGTCGTGGGTGAGGACCACCTTGGCGCCCTTGGCCTCCAGCAGGGCCCGCGCCCGGTGCGAGACGTCGAGGGAGAACTCGGCCTCCATGTACCCGGAGTTGGTGGTGGTGCCGGTGGTGTCGCACTCCTTGCGGTTGGTGCCGATGTCCACCTGCCGGTCGATCTCCCGGCCGTGCTGGAAGTTCCCGGTGTTGTGCCCCGGGTCGATGACGACGGTCCGCCCTGCCAGGGGGCCCTTGGCGGGGGCCGCCGCCGGGGAGGCGGCCCGGGCGCTCGCGGAGGCGCTGGCCTTGGCGTCCGCGGCGGCCGGCGGGGAGGAGGCGGCGGCGAGCGGCGCCGCCGCGGGCTGCGGGGCGGCCTGGCCCGGGCCGGCCAGGACCTGGGTCAGGAGCCAGCCGGCCAGGCAGGTCGGGGCCAGGGCCGCGAGCCCCACCGCGAGGGCGGGGCGGCGGGCGAACCAGGGCCGGTCGGGGCTGATGGAGGAGGCGGACTCGGGCGGCGGAGGGCTGTCGTCGTAGCGCACGTCGCGATGCTAGAACGCCCGGCCGACCCTCGTACGGATCCTGCGCCATCCGAGGGCGTGGTCCGATTGTCGTTCCGGGGTGTGGGCCGTGTGGGTGCCCCGGCTAGATGCCCTCGGACGTACGGCGCAGGACCCGGAGGGAATCCGTCACGGAGACCTCCTCGAAGGCTCCGGAGGCCAGGGCACGCAGGTAGATCCGGTACGGGGCCTGGCCGCCGTCGGCCGGATCGGGGAACACGTCATGGATGACGAGCGTGCCGCCGACCGCCAGGTGCGGGGCCCAGCCCTCGTAGTCGCCCGTGGCGTGCTCGTCGGTGTGGCCGCCGTCGATGAAGACGAACCCGAGCGGGCCGCCCCACGCCGCCGCCACCTGGGGGGAGCGGCCCACGATCGCGATGACGTGCTCCTCCAGCCCGGCCCGGTGGAGGGTGCGGCGGAAGGTGGGGAGGGTGTCCATCAGCCCGATCTCCGGGTCCACCACCGTCGGGTCGTGGTACTCCCAGCCCGGCTGCTGCTCCTCGCTGCCCCGGTGGTGGTCGACGGTGATCGCCGCCACCCCCGCCTCACGGGCGGCGTCGGCCAGCAGGATGGTGGAGCGCCCGCAGTACGTGCCGACCTCCAGCAGCGGCAGCCCGAGCCCGGCCGCGGCGGAGGCCGCCTCGTACAGCGCGAGGCCCTCGCCGACGGGCATGAACCCCTTGGCTGCCTCGAAGGCGGCGAGGGTCTCCGGCTTGGGGGTGGCGGGCGCCATGGGTGCTCCTCCGGGGGGTGCGCGGTGTGTGGCGGCCCATGGTGCCCTATGCCTCCGGCGGTGTTACCGGCGGGTTGCGCCCCGGACCGCCTCCCGCCTGCGAAGGGGCCGGGGGAGGTCGTCGCACTCGAACCACACCGTCTTGCCGACGGCGCGCGGCTCGGTGCCCCAGCGGTCGGTGACGGCCTCCACGAGGAGCAGCCCGCGCCCGCCCTCCGCGAGGACGTCGTCCCCCTCGCAGGGGCGGGGCTGCTCGGGGCTGTCGTCGGACACCTCGACCCGCAGCCCCTCGGGCCGGCGCAGGATGAGCACCCCGCAGCCGCGTCCGGGTACGTGCCGGACGACGTTGGCGACCAGCTCGGTCAGCGCCAGCTCGGCGGCGTCGGCCAGCCGGGGCATCTCCCAGCGGTCCAGGAACAGCCGCAGGATCCGCCGCATATGGCCGGCCGAATGCTCACCCACAGTGAAGCCCATGCGGTAGCTGCCGCCCATTTCCGCCGGAGCGTGGTCAGTTGCGTGATTCATGTCACCAGAGTGGAGTCCGGTCATTACGCTCGGCTACAGACCGAAACCAACGCCCTGCGGCGTGAACTTGGGGGTGACCGCCTCATCATGGTCAACATCCGCGATCTCGATCCCTGTGCGTCTCCGCTGGACTACTACGGCGCCGAGTTGCGCCGCATAAGGGAGGAAGCCGAGCTGAAACAAGGACAGCTCGGGAGCATCGTCTTCTGCACCGGGTCCCTCATCGGGCAGATCGAGACGGCGCGGAAGGTACCGACCCGGGAGTTCTCGGAGCGGGTGGACGCGGCGCTGGACACGGGAGGGGCGTTCTCCCGTCTGGTGGGGCTGGTGCTCAGGAGCCAGCTGCCGGCGTGGTTCCAGGCGTACGCGGAGATGGAGGCGCGGGCGACGTACATCTCCTCGTTCCAGCCGCAGTTGGTGTACGGGCTGCTCCAGACGGAGGCGTACGCGCGGGCGGTGCTGGGCGTGTGGCCCGAGGGGGATCTGGACGCGAAGGTCGAGGCCCGACTGGACCGGCAGCGCCTCCTCGACCGTGAGGACCCGCCGCTGATGTGGGTGGTGATGAGCGAGGCCGTACTGCATCAGGAGATCGGCGGCCGCGAGGTCATGTGGAACCAACTCGCCCACTTGTTGGCCATGCGGGAGAAGCAGTGGGTGCAGGTACAGATCCTGCCCTTCGAGGCGGGGGCGCACGCGGGGCTACCAGGATCGTTCAACATCCTGCGCTTCGAGGACGACCCCGACATCGTCTATACCGAAGACTTCGCCCAGGGGTACATGACGGCCAATCCGCAGACCCTCAGGGAGGGTTCCCTCCGTTACGATCTTTTGCAGGCCGCCGCGCTCTCCGTGGAGGAATCGGCGGTACGGATCGCCCGCGTAATGGAGGAGCGTTATGGACATTAACCAGAGCCTGACGGGCGCAAAGTGGCGTAAGTCCTCGTACAGCGCTGACAACGGCGGTGACTGCGTCGAAATCGCCGAGCACCCCTGCCGGGTGGCCGTGCGGGATTCCAAGAACCCCGACGGCCCCGCCTTCACCGTCAGCCCCGCCGCATTCACGGCGTTCGTGCGCGGGCTCTGATCAGTCCAGCTCGTACACGAAGGTGTAGGGCACGGACGGTTCGCCGTGCCGGGCTAGGAACGTGCCCGTTCCGCTCAGGCCGGTGAGCTCACCCGTGCCCGAGCCCGGGACCACCTCGAAGGTGCACTCCACCGTGCCGTCGGGGTGGAACGCGCCGCGCTCCTCGACGGCGAACGTGCCCGTGCGGCCGTCGAGGGAGCCGGCGAGCAGTTCCATGCCGGTGTAGGTGCCGGTCTTCTCGGTGACGTAGACGATCGAGTACTCGCAGGTGGTCCCGGCGGCCTCGATGCCGCCGGTGAAGGAGTTGACGACCGAGGCGTGGGCCAGCTTCGGGGTCGCGCCCTCCGGGCTGACGGTGCGCTCCTCCCAGTTGGCGAAGGTGAACTGGCCGGTCGTCGTGCGCGTGGGCATGGGGCTCCTCAGGGGCGGGCCGCCCGGGCTTCTCCCGCGCGGTGTGGCTCCAGCCTGAGCGGTGTACCTGACACCTTCTGTCAGGTACACCGGGTGGCCTGGCCACAATGGGCCGATGCGCGCCGACCGGCTTCTCTCCCTGCTCCTGCTGCTCCAGAACCGGGGCCGGATGACCGCCCCGGAACTCGCCGCCGAGCTGGAGGTGTCCGTCCGGACGGTGTACCGGGACATCGAGGCGCTCGGGGCGTCCGGGGTGCCCGTCTGCGCCGACCGGGGGCCCGCCGGCGGCTTCCGGCTGATGGACGGCTACCGCACCCGGCTGACCGGCCTCACCGATGCCGAGGCCGGCTCCCTGTTCCTGGCCGGGGCGCCGGGACCGGCCCGGGATCTGGGGCTGGGCGGGGCCGTGGCCACCGCCCGGCTGAAGCTGGAGGCCGCGCTGCCCGCCGCGCTGGCGGACCGCGCCCGCCTCGTGCAGGACCGCTTCCACCTGGACGCCCCGGCGTGGTTCCGCGACGCCGACTCCGTCCCGCACCTGGCGGTGGTGGCGCGGGCGGTGTGGGAGCAGCGGGTGCTGCGGGTGGAGTACCGGCGCTGGTCGGGGGAGGTCCGCGCCCGGGAGCTGCACCCGCTGGGGCTCGTCCTCAAGGGCGGCATCTGGTACCTGGTCGCGGCGGCGGAGGGGAGCGCCCGCACCTACCGGGTGTCCCGGCTGCTGGCGGCGGAGGAGGCGGGCGGGACCTTCGAGCGCCCGGCCGGCTTCGACCTCGCCGCCCACTGGGAGGAGTCCTCCCGCCGCCTGGAGGCCGCCCTGCACCAGGGCGTGGCCCGCCTGCGGCTCTCCCCGCGCGGACAGCGCCTGCTGCCGATGCAGTGCGGGGCGCCGGGGGCGCGGGCGCTGGAGGGGGCCGGGGCGGCGGACGGGGACGGGTGGGTGGAGGTGGAGCTGTCGGTGGAGTCGCAGGCGGTGGCGGTCGGCGACCTGCTCCGGCTGGGGGTGGAGGCGGAGGTCCTCGGTCCGCCCGAGCTCCGGGCGGCCGTGGCGCGGGCGGTGGAGACGCTGGCGGACCGGTACCGGGGTGCGGGGGCTCCGCAGGCGGCTCCGGAGGCGGCGAAGAACACCCGCACCTGACCTTCCGTCAGATTGGAACGTGTTCTAGTCTGCCGCGCATGGGCATCGGAATCACGCAGGAGCAGCGGGAGTTGGCCGAGGCCGTGCGCGGCTGGGTGGGGCGGGAGGTGCCGCCCGAGGCGGTGCGCAAGCTGCTGGACGCACCGCCCCAGGCGGGGGCGCGGCCCGGCTACTGGGACGGGCTGTGCGCGCAGGGGCTGGCGACGCCTCATCTGGAGGGCGGGTCGCTGCTGGATCTGGCCGTCGTCGTGGAGGAGGCCGCCCGGGCGGCGCTGCCCGGGGCGTTTCTGCCGAGTGCGCTGGCCTCCGTACTCCTGGACCGGGCAGGGGCCGAACCGCTGGACGGGCGGGTCGGGGCGGTGGCCCTGGCGCCCGGCGGGGTCACCGCCGTGGCCGCCGAGGGGGGTGGGTGGCGGCTGGACGGGGTCGCGCCGCCCGTGCTCGGGGCCGCCGAGGCGGAGGTGGTGCTGCTCGCCGCGCGGGTGGGGGAGGGGGTGCGGTGGTTCGCCGTGGACGCCGCCGCGCTGGGGATCCGGCCGCACGAGAGCGCCGACCCGACCCGGCCCACCGCCGAGGTGCGGGCGCAGGGGGTGCGGGTGCCGGCCGGGCGGCTGCTGGAGCTGGACGAGGCCCAGGTGCGGGACGCGGCCTGCCTGCTCTTCGCCGCCGACGCCTGCGGCACCGCCGCCTGGGCGGTGCACACCGCCGCCGGCTACGCCCGCACGCGCGAGCAGTTCGGCCGGCCCATCGGGCAGTTCCAGGGCGTCAAGCACCTGTGCGCCGACATGCTCGTCCGTCTCGAACAGGCCCGCGCCCTCACCTGGGACGCCGCCCTCGGCGCCGAAGAGGAGCCCGCCGTCCGCTCGCTGGTCGCCGCCCTCGCCGCCGCCACCGCCCTGGACGCCGCGTACTCCTGCGCCAAGGACTGCGTCCAGATCCTCGGCGGCATCGGCTTCACCTGGGAGCACGACGCCCACATCCACCTGCGCCGCGCCCTCGTCGCCCGCCAGCTGCTCGGCCCCGGCGACACCCACCGGCTGCGCGCCGTACGCCTCGCCGCCGCCGGAGCCCGGCGCGAGCTGCGCCTGGAGCTCCCGGCGGAGGCCGAGACCCACCGGGCGGCCGCCCGCGCCGCCATCGGGGCAGCCCTTGGCCTCGACCCGGCCGCCGCCCGCCGGGTGCTCGCGCCGACCGGCTACGCGGCCCCCTACCTGCCGCCGCCGTACGGGCGCGGGGCCGGACCCGCCGAGCAGATCGTGATCCAGCAGGAGATGCGGGCGGCCGGGGTCAAGGTCGCCGAGCTCGGGATCGCGACCTGGATCGTGCCCTCACTGATCGCCTTCGGCAGCGAGGCCCAGCGCGAGACCTACGTCCTGCCCACCCTGCGCGGGGACGTCACCTGGTGCCAGCTCTTCTCCGAGCCGGACGCCGGCTCCGACCTGGCCTCCCTGCGCACCCGGGCGGAGCGGACCGACGACGGCTCCTGGAGGATCAACGGCCAGAAGGTGTGGACGAGTTCCGCGCACACCGCCGACTTCGGCATCCTCCTCGCCCGCACGGACCCGGGGGCGCCCAAGCACCGGGGGCTCGGCTACTTCGTCGTCGACATGAAGCACACCCCCGGCATCGAGATCCGCCCCCTGAAGGAGATCACCGGGGACTCCCTCTTCAACGAGGTCTGGTTCGACGGCGCCCTGCTGCCCCCGGACGCCCTGGTCGGCGCGGCCGACGGCGGCTGGAAGGCGGCCCGCAACACCCTCGGCAACGAACGCGTCCACATGGCCGACCAGGTCGCCTTCGACAGCGGGCTGGAGGCGCTGATCGCCGCCTCCCCCGGCCTCGACGCCTCGTACGGGGTCCGCATCGGCGCGCTCGCCGCCGAGGCCCACGCGCTCGCCTGCATCGGGCTGCGCACCACCCTCCAGCAGGTGTCCGGGCTGGAACCGGGCGCGGGGGCCTCCGTACGGAAGCTGGTGCAGACCCCGCACCAACAGCGGACCGCCGAGCTGGCGCTGGAACTGCTGGGCCCGGCAGGCGCGGTGCGGGAGGGGGCGGGGGAGCGGGCGGTGCACGGGATGCTGATGTCGCGCTGCCTGACCATCGCCGGGGGCACCACGCAGGTCCAGCTCAACGTCGTCGCCGAGCGGCTCCTCGGCCTTCCCAGGGACTGAAGGGCAGCTGTGATGAAGTCGTACATCGTGGGCGTCGGCATGACGCGGTTCGAGAAGCCGGAGTCGCGGGACTGGCAGTACTGGGACATGGTCCGCGAGGCCGGCGGCGCCGCGCTGGCGGACGCCGGGGTGGACTACGGGCTGGTGGAGCAGGTGCCGGTGGGCTACTGCTTCCAGCCCTCCACCGCCGGACAGCGGGCGGCGTACGAGCTGGGCCTGACCGGGGTCCCCGTCTACAACGTCAACAACAACTGCGCCACCGGCTCGACGGCGCTGATGATGGCCCGCCAGTTCGTGCAGGGCGGTCTCAGCGACTGCGTGCTCGCGCTGGGCTTCGAGAAGATGAAGCGGGGCGCGCTGGGGGGCGGGGCCGACGGCGGCGACTTCGCCACGTCACCTGTCGCCCGGCACTACGGGATCATGGCCGCCGCGCACGGCTTCGAGATGTCCCCGCCCACCGCCCAGATATTCGGCGACGCGGCCCGCGAGCACATGGAGCGGTACGGGACCACGCCCGCACAGCTCGCGGCGGTCGGCGCCAAGAACCACCGGCACTCGGCGCACAACCCGAACGCGCAGTTCCAGGACGTCTACACGGTGGAGGAGGTCCTCGCCGCCCGGACCATCCACGACCCGCTGACGAAGCTCCAGTGCTCGCCGACCTCCGACGGCGCGGCGGCGGCGCTCGTCGTCTCGGAGCGGTTCCTCGTGGCGCACGGGCTGCACGACAAGGCGGTGGAGATCGTCGCCCAGGCCATGACCACGGACACGCAGGAGAGCTTCGGGGGCTCCTGCATCGACGTGGTCGGCAAGCCGATGACGGCTGCCGCCGCCCGCCGGGTCTACGAGGACTCCGGGCTCGGGATCGAGGACGTCGACGTGGTGGAGCTGCACGACTGCTTCTCGGTGAACGAGCTGCTGACGTACGAGGCGCTCGGCATGTGCGCGGACGGGGCCTCGGGGAAGCTGGTGGAGAGCGGGGCCACCACGTACGGCGGCCGGTGGGTGGTCAACCCGTCGGGCGGCCTGATCTCCAAGGGCCACCCGCTGGGGGCGACGGGGCTCGCGCAGGCGGCGGAACTGGTGTGGCAGCTGCGCGGCGAGGCGGGGGCCCGCCAGGTGCCCGCCGCCCGGGTGGGGCTGGCCCACAACATCGGCCTGGGCGGGGCGGCGGTGGTGACGCTGCTGCGCCGGTGAGCGGTGGTGAGGCGCGCCGACGCGCCCTGGGCCGGCTCTTCCGGATCTTGTCTGACCCGCGCCGCCCGGCCTCGCACCCCGCCGCCTTGGCAGGGCACCAAGTAGGTCCAGTACGGCGGCGCCCGGCCAAGGCGCCGATGCACGGCACCTGGGGGCACCTCCCAGCGGTAGCTGGGGGAGCGACGCGGGCTTGAGCGACAAGGTCCGGAAGAGACGACCTACACGTGCACCAGCCGGGGCATCAGCCGCAGGGCGTTGTCCCGGTTGATGCCCCGCCGCTGCCGGACGCTCAGCGCGGGGTCGGCGGCCAGGGCGGGCACGGCCACGTCCGCGACCACCCCGGCGGGGCAGGCGGGCCAGTCGCTCCCGAACAGGATCCGTCCGGGGTCCACGGTGGCGAGCAGGGTCCCGGCGGGGGAGAGCGGGCCGGCGGTGTCGTAGTAGAACCGGTGCATGTGGTCCCGCACGACCTCGGGCTCCAGGGGCGGCTCGAAGGCCCCGCCGAAGGCGGCCATCCGCGTGGCGATGTGCGGCAGGAACCCACCCCCGTGCGGCAGGATCACGGACAACTCGGGGAACCGGTCGAGCGTCCGCGTCCGGATCATGTTGACGGCGGCCCGAGTGGTGTCGAGCAGGAAGTCACACATGAAGTTCGGCACCCCAGGCACCGCCCCGGGGCCGCCGGGCCCGCCCGGGCCGCCGGGACCACCAGGGCCTGCGGGGCCACCGGGGCCGCCCGCGCCAGTGGGGCGTCCTGCGGCGCCTGCGCCGCCAGGACTGCCGGGACTGCCCGGCCCGTCCGGGCCGCCTGTCCCGCCGGGGCCACCGGGGCCGCTGGGGCCACCGGGGCCACCAGGGCCGCCCGTGCCAGTGGGGCGTCCTGCGGCGCCTGCGGCGCCTGCGCCGCCTGGACTGCCAGGGCTGCCAGGGCTGCCGGGACTGCCCGGCCCGCCGGGGCCTGCGGGGCCGCCGGGACTGCCGGGCCCGCCCGGGCCGCCTCCCCCGCCGGGGCCGCCGGGGCCGTCAGACCGGCCGGGCCCGCCCGGGCCGCCGCCCATCCCGCCCGCGCCGCGCGGCGACACCGTCGGGTGGCCGCCCGTCGGGCCGTCCGGGAGGTTGTGGGGGTGGGTGTCCACGATGGCCGCGCGGTCGTTCAGTTCGGCGAAGACGCGGTCGTACGAGGGGTCGCCCAGGTAGACGCCCCGGTAGTTCGCCGTCACGTTGACGCCCACCGCGCCCAGCTCGTCCAGCCCCCGTCGCAGGGTCCAGACGGAGACCTCCTCCTCGTCCAGGAACAGCGGCGCGTGGAACGCGAAGCGGCCCGGGTGCGCCTCGACCACCTCCGCCGCCGCCTCCAGCGTGACGGCCACCGCCTCCCGCAGCTGCGCGGCACTCTCGTACCGCGCCGGCAGCATCGGCTTCAGCACCGCCACCGCGATGCCCGCCCGGTCCATCAGCGCCAGCGCGGCCTCCGCCTCCCACCCGGCCCACGGCGGCAGCGAGCGCGGGCCGATCAGGCCCCGCTCCTCGGCCCACCGGCGCCAGGCCGGCGCGCAGAAGTGGTGGTGGACGTCGATCACCGCCCGGCTGCCGTCGTCCTCCGGCCCCGCCACCGCGTCCACGCGTCCCGCTCCGCCGACGGCCAGGCCGCCCGCACCGTATTCCGGCATGTGCGCATTTCCCCTTCGTCGGCCCGCGAATCGAAAACCACCGCACACCCTAGGGCGGCGTCCGCCCCCCGCCGCCCGGACATTCCGCAGGGGTGGCTTTCGGCTCCGAACGGCTCAATCGGGTTTCACCGTCGAACCGCCCCGGGAAAGGAGCCGACTGTCAATTCCGGGTTACCCGAAAGGTCTGGGCGCGTGACGACTGAACCGACTACCGCGGCGGATGACGGTCTCGCGCTGCACGAGGCGGTGGCGGCCGCGACGCAGAGCACGCCCGCATACCGCCAGTGCCCCTACCCGGTCTACCGCACCCTGCGCGAACAGGCCCCCATCGCCCGCCTCACCCCCGGCCACGGCGTGGACACGTACCTGATCACCCGCTACGAGGACGCCCACGCCCTCCTCGCCGACCCCCGCATCGGCAAGGACATGCACGAGGGCATCGACCTCTACCACGCCCTCTTCGGCGACCTCTGCGAGGCGCTCGACGACAACCTCCTGTTCGCCGATCCGCCCCGCCACACCCGGCTGCGCCACATCGCCAAGACCGCCTTCACCCCCCGCCACATCCACGCCCTGCGCCCGCACATCGAGGAGCTCGCCCACGGGCTGCTCGACCGCTGCCCCACGGACCGGCCCGTCGACCTGATGCAGGCGTTCGCGCTGCCGCTCCCGGTCATGGTCATCTGCGAACTCCTCGGCATCGTCGGCGACGAGCGGACCGAGGTCCTGAAGTGGTTCGCGGTCGTGACCCGCTCCCGGTTCAGCAAGGACCTCCGGGGCGACCTGGAGGAGGCGGAGCTCTGGCTCCGCGACTACTTCGCCCGCCACATCCACCGCACCCGGCAGCAGCCCACGGACGACTTCCTCAGCATGCTGGTGGAGACCCCGCACGAGGAAGAGCCCCTGAACGACGACGAACTCGTCTCGATGATCTGGGTGCTGCTCTTCGCCGGGCACAAGACGACCACCCTCCAGATCGGGAACTGCGTCTACAGCCTCCTGACCCATCCCGACCAGTTCCGGATGGTCAAGGAGAACCGGGAACTGCTGCCCCAGGCGATCGAGGAAATGCAGCGGTTCGAGGGATCGGTGGAAACGTCCACCTTCCGGTATGCGCTGGAGGACGTGGAAATCGGCGGGACGGTCATTCCGAAGGGCGCCGTCGTGCAGATCGCCCTTTCCTCCGCCAACCGCGACCCGGAGAAATTCCCCGACCCCGACACCCTGGACTTCACCCGGGAAGGGTTGCAGAGCAGCCACCTCGGCTTCGGATACGGCCCCCACTACTGCCTGGGCGCCCCGCTGGCCCGGCTGGAGCTGGAGATCTGCCTGACGGCGCTGCTCGACCGCTTCCCGGAGATGGTCCTCGCCCTGCCGACCCCCGCCGAGGGGGACTGGCTCAAGGGGCCCTTCCCGGCCTTCCGCGGGCTGATGAGCCTGCCCGTCGCCCTGGACCCCTCGCGGACGGTCGACGACTGGACCGCGGGGAACTGACCGGGGCCCCGAGGCCCCGGGCGAAGCCCTCCACCCCTGGCCGGCGGAGGGCTTCGGCATGGTCGGGGGCCCGTCGGCGCCGGGCGGTCAGGGTCCCGCCAGCGCCGGGTCCACCACCGTCTCGCCCATCGAGGCCCGCCGCAGGCACTCCGCGAGCTCCTCGACCGGCCCGTCCCGCAGCACCAGCCCCGCCGCGCCCGCCTCCAGGACGGCCTCCCGCAGCCCCGGGTGCGCCGAGCCGGTGGCCACCAGCACCCGGCACTCCGGGTCCTCGGCCAGCAGCTCCGCCACCGCGGCGGGGTCCTCCACCAGCGCCACCTGCGGCCGCTGCGTCAGCGAGGCCACCACCTCGATGTCCGGGAGGAGCCCGAGGTGCACCGCCAGCGGCGGGTTCGGCGGGAGCAGCAGCACACGCAGGGAGCGGGCGGGCCGGTGGGCCACGGGCATCTCATCCACCGCCGCAGGCTACCGCCCGGGCCGCCCGTGGGCCCGTAACACGGAGCGCGCCACAGCGACCTGACGGCGAGTCAGCAGTCTTCCCAACCACCGGGCCGTGCGTTATACATTCCCTCAGCCGCCTCCTAGAACGCGTTCTAGAACCGGCTCCGCATGCGACCTCGGTGCGGCCGACGGTGCGGACGGTCGCGCCGAGGTCTTCCAGAGCAGAAGGAGCAGCATCCGAATGCCGATCGATGCCGCCAGGGCCCTCGCCGCCGACCCCCGCCAGGGGGAGATCGCCTGGGACCACAAGGACATCCAGCTCTACCACCTCGGCCTCGGCGCGGGACGCCCCGCCACCGACCCGGACGAACTCCGCTACACCCTGGAGTCCAGGCTCCACGTGCTCCCCAGCTTCGCGACGGTCGCCGGCGCCGGCATGGCCATGCTCGGCGGGCTCGCCGCCCCCGGCATCGAGGTGGACCTGGCGAACGTCCTGCACGGCGGACACTCCATCGAGTTGCACCGCCCGATCCCCGTCCAGGGGCGGGCCACCTCCACCTCCAAGGTCGCCGCCGTCTACGACAAGGGCAAGGCCGCCGTCATCGTGCTGCGCTCCGAGGTCGCCGACGCCGACGGGCCGCTGTGGACGAGCGACGCGCAGATCTTCGTCCGGGGCGAGGGCGGCTTCGGCGGCGACCGGGGCCCCTCCGTGCGCGGCGAGCTGCCCGACCGGGCCCCCGACCGCACCGAGGAGCGGCCGATCCGGGAGGAACAGGCCCTGCTCTACCGGCTCTCCGGGGACTGGAACCCCCTCCACGCCGACCCGGAGTTCGCCAAGCTGGCCGGCTTCGACCGGCCCATCCTGCACGGCCTGTGCTCGTACGGGATGACCCTCAAGGCCGTGGTCGACACCGTCCTCGGGGGCGACGTCTCCCGGGTCCGCGCCTACCGCACCCGCTTCGCCGGGATCGTCTTCCCCGGCGAGACCCTGCGCATCCGGATGTGGCAGGAGCCCGGCCGCGTCCTGGTCGCGGTGACCGCCGCCGGACGTGACGACGCCCCGGTCCTCGCCGACACCGTCGTCGAACACGCGTAACGCCTGCTCACCCCCTTAAGGAGCCGCACCGTGCGCGCAGCACTGCTGAGCGAGATAGGCCAGGACAAGCTGGAAGTCGTCGATGACGTGGAAGCCGTGGGCCTGGGCCCCGGCAAGGTGCGCATCCGCATCAGGGCCACCGGCCTGTGCCACTCCGACCTCTCCGCGATGAGCGGCGTCCTGCCGCAGCCCGCGCCCTTCATCCCCGGCCACGAGGGCTCCGGGGTGGTCACCGGCGTCGGTGAGGGGGTCACCAGCCACCAGGAGGGGGACAGGGTCCTCGTCTGCTGGCTGCCGCCGTGCGGGCACTGCGCCGCCTGCACGCGCGGCCAGGGCCACCTGTGCCTGGAGAGCCTGGCCAACGCGGGCGTCCCCAACTTCCGCCGGCCGGGCGGGGAGGTGTTCGGCTTCGCCGCGACCGGAACCTTCGCCGAGGAGATCGTCGTCGCCGCGAACTGCGCCGTCCCGATCCCCGACGACGTGCCCTTCGACATCGCCGCGCTCATCGGCTGCGGCGTCACCACCGGACTCGGCGCCGCGATCAACACCGCCAAGGTGGAGGCGGGTTCCTCCGTCGCCGTCATCGGCTGCGGAGGCGTCGGCATCTCCGTCATCCAGGGCGCCAAGGTGCAGGGCGCGGCGCAGATCGTCGCCGTCGACCCGGTGGAGTCGCGGCGGGAGGCGGCCCTGCGGTTCGGGGCGACGGAGGCGGTCGCGCCGGACGCGTTCGACGACGCCAAGGCCCGGATCACCTCCGGGGAGGGCTTCGACTACGTCTTCGAGGTCGTCGGCAAGTCCGTCACCGCCCGCACCGCGTACCAGATGACCCGGCGCGGCGGCTCGGTGGTGATCGTCGGCGCGGGCGCCCTGGACGACAACTTCCAGATCGACATGTTCTCGCTGTTCTTCGACGAGAAGAAGATCCTCCCCTCCATGTACGGGGGCGGGGACGTGCTCCGCTCCTACGCGCGCACCATCGCCCTGTGGCGGGCCGGACGGATCGACCTGGAGGGCCTGATCACCCACCGGGTGCAGCTCAGCGAGATCAACGACGCCCTCGACCAGATGCGCACCGGCACGGCCCTGCGCACCTGCATAGAGATCTGATCCGAGAGGAATCCTGCCCATGTCACTGCCACTTGAGGGGCTCAGCGCCATCGTCACCGGCGCGGGGCGCGGGCTCGGCCGGGCGGAGGCGCTCGAACTGGCCCGGCTCGGCGCGAGCGTGGTCGTCAACGACTTCGGCCAGAGCGGGCGCGACGGCTCGGGGGAGGCGTCGGCCGCCCCGGCGGAGGAGGTGGCCGCCGAGATCCGCGCGGCGGGCGGGCAGGCGGTGGCACACCTCGGGGACGTGGCCGACTTCGCGCAGGCGCGGGAGCTGGTGGAGCTGGCCGTCTCCCGGTTCGGGAAGCTGGACGTCCTGGTCAACAACGCGGGGATCCTGCGGGACCGGATGGTCTTCTCGATGACGGAGGAGGAATGGGACTCGGTGATACGGGTCCACCTCAAGGGCCACTTCAACACCACCCGCTTCGCCTCCGCGCACTGGCGGGAGCGCTCGAAGGCGGCGGGCGGCCCGGTGTACGGGCGGATCGTCAACACCTCCTCCGAGGCGTTCCTCGGCGGTTCGGCGGGCCAGCCGAACTATGCGGCGGCCAAGGGGGGCATCGTCGGCCTGACCACCTCGACCGCGCTGGCCCTGGCCAAGTACGGGGTCACCGCCAACGCGATCTGCCCGCGCGCCCGGACCCGGATGACCGAGGACGTCTTCGCCGGCTTCGAGGTCCCGCAGGACGGCACGCTCGACCCGCTCGCCCCGGAGCACGTGGCCCCGCTGGTCGGCTACCTCGCCTCCCCGGCGTCGGCGCGGGCGAACGGGCAGCTGTTCGTGGTGCACGGGGGGATCGTGGTGGTGATGGAACGCCCCCGGGTGGCGGCGAAGTTCGACACCTCGAAGGAGACCTTCTCCTTCGAGGAACTCGACTCCCTCCTCACCCCGCACTACGCCTCCCGCCCGCCGAACGAGACCTTCGCCTCGCCGGAGGTCCTGGGCCTCAGGCACGACGGGCGCTGACGCACGACGGGCGCTGACGCACGGCGGGCGTCGATCCACGACGGCGCCGACCCGCGGGCGCTGGCACCGGCGCGTCGCTCAGCGCCGCTCGCCGAACCCCGCCAGCAGCCCGCGCGGGTCGAAGGTCACGCGGATGCGGGCGATCCTCCCGTCCCGGACGCGCATCCAGTTCGCCGTCGGGGCGGGGGGAGCGATGCTGGTGTGCAGGTCGAACCAGGTGATCACCTCGTCGCCCTCCGCCACCCGCACCCGCACGTCGATCTTCTCCAGCACCTGCCCGAGCCCCCGCAGCCCGGCCAGCGCCTCCTCCGTCCCCTGCGCGGTCCCCAGCGGCCCGACGAAGTCGACGTCCTCGGCCAGCAGCCCGCTCATCGTCTCGAAGTCACCCGCCTCCCAGGCGGTGAAGTAGGCCCCGGCAAGCTCTCGTGCACTGCTCTGCGTCTTGGTCATGCCCCTAGCCTGCCGAGCCCCGCAGTCATCTGTCCAACAGATGATTCACATACGGGCTATCATCACTGGTTATGGAGACCCATCAGCTGAGCTACTTCACGGCGGTCGTGGACGAGGGGACGTTCACCGGCGCGGCCCACCGCCTCCAGGTCAGCCAGTCCGGCATCAGCACCCAGGTGGCCAAGCTGGAGCGGGAGCTGGGCCAGCGGCTCCTCGACCGCTCCGGCCGCCAGGTGCGCCTCACCCCGGCCGGTGAGGCCGTCCTCCCCCTCGCGCGGAGCGCCCTCGCCACCTTGGACGCCATCCGGCACACCGCGGCCGAGTTCGCCGACGCCGTGCGCGGGCGGGTCCGGCTGGGCATGGTCATGGGCTGCTCGATCCCGCCCTTCCTGGACGCCGTCGCCGACCTCGGCCGCAGCCACCCCGGCATCGAACTCAGCCTGCACGAGGGCCACTCGGACGACCTCCAGGCCCAGGTCCTCGCCGGCTCCCTCGACCTCGCGCTGATCGGATACGCCGGCGAGACCGCCCCCGGCCTGGAGACGGCCGTCGTCATCGACGAGCCGATCGCCGCCGTCGTCCCGGCGGGCCACCCCCTCGACCGGCCCCGGCCCCCGCTCGCCGGCCTCCGGGGCGAGAAAGTCCTCTGCCTCCCCCGGGGCACCGGTATCCGCGCGGCCTACGAGGACTCCTGCCGCCGCCTCGGCCTCGACCCCCGCGTGGACCTCGAAGCCGCCTCCCCGACCGCCCTCCTGCACCTCGCCGAACGCGGCGCGGGCGTCGCCGTCCTGAGCCCCTCCTCCACCCAGGGCTCCGCCCTCCGCGCCACCCCCTTCACCGACGCCCCCACCCACGCCCGCCTCGGCCTGATCACCCGCCCGTCCCCACCGTCCCCCGCAGTCCGCCTCCTCCACACCCGCCTCCTGACCGCCCTGCGGCCGTCCTGACGCACTCCCCGGGGCTCAGCCCAGGGGGGCCTGCTGGAGGGGGATGGGGCGGGGGGTGGGCTTCGGCTTCGGGGGTGGGTCCAGGTGGATCGGTGGGGGCGGGGACGACGGCTGGGTGAGGGTGACGAGGCCGCAGGGGGTTTCCGGGGTGGTGTGCGGGAGGTGGAGGTGGCCGTCCGGGGTCCAGCGGCCCGTGCCCAGCCAGCCCGCCGGGGCCGGGAGGCGGAAGACGTGGCGGTCGGCGGGGCGCCACAGGGCGAGCTCCGAGGCGCCGACGCGGAGGGCGACCCCGCAGGTTTCCGGCATCAGGACCTGGCCCGGCTGCACCGCGAAGGGGTGGGCGTCCTCCAGCCGCAGGCACTCCGGGAAACGGACCGGGCGGGCGCTGCCCAGCACCCCCCAGCCGAGCCGGGGCTCGCCCGGCGCGTCCGAGCGGATCAGCAGCAGCCCGCTGTCCGGGGCGGCCAGCAGCAGCCGGTCGTCGCTGTCCTCGGCGATCTGGAGCAGCGGGGTGACCACCCCGCCCCGGGCCAGGTCCACGGCGACGGCCTTCGTGCGGCCGTCCTGCTCGCGGTCCAGGGACAGCAGCCGGCCCGCACGGTCCAGCCAGACCCCGCCCGAGCAGCGGCCCGGCAGTACGGCGGCCCGCCTCGGGCCCTCGGAGGCGTGCCCGGCCACCTGCCAGACGGTGGTCTCCTCGCCGTCCACCGCCAGGGCGTAGGCGGTGCGCCCGTCGGGGGACGGCGGCAGCAGCCGCACCCGCAGGCCCTCCCCGGCCTCGACCCCGCCGAGCTGGAGCTCACCGGTGCGCGGCCCGGCGTCGGGGCCGGCCGGGCGGGGGCCCGTATAGGTGCCCGACGGGTAGAGCAGCGCGAACGCGTGCCGGTCGGCCACCCGGCGGTGGATCAGCACCCGCCCGTCGGCCAGCGGCAGCACCTCGCTGTCGGCCTCCTCCGGCTGCGCCAGCGGCAGCGGCACCGCGTACGGCTCCGGCCCGTCCAGCGTCCAGCGTTCGGGATAGCGGGCCTCGCCCTCCCCGGCCAGCCGCGCGGCGTACGCCCCGTCGGCGGTGATCGTGAGGGGGGCGGTCGTGGTCATCTCGGTGGCACAGACAGTCATCCGGGCCGTCACCTCCGGGAGGAACCTAGGTTTCGCGCTTCCGGCCGGACAACGCGACCCCGCACGCTTCACACGTACGGGTGGCAGGGCCGCGGTTCGCACGTGGCGGAGGTGGCGGCTGTGCTCCGGACAGGGGGCGTTCGGGACGTCCGGGGCCTTCGGGGCCGGCGCGCCGCCCGGCGCCCCCGCCCACCCCCCGTCCGGGGGACAGGCTGGCCGGCCGCCACGGACGGTAGCCTTGGCCCGTGCCCTCTCTCTCTGAAGTCATCGCCGCGCTGGACGCACTCTGGCCCCCCTCGCGGGCCGAGCAGTGGGATGCCGTCGGCACCGTCTGCGGCGACCCCGACGCCGAGGTCACCCGGGTGCTGTTCGCCGTGGACCCCGTACAGGAGATCGTCGAGGAGGCGGTGAAGCTCGGCGCCGACCTGGTCGTCACCCACCACCCCCTCTACCTGCGCGGCACCACCACCGTCGAGGCGGGCACCTTCAAGGGCCGTGTCGTGCACACGCTGATCAAGAACGACATCGCCCTGCACGTCGCCCACACCAACGCCGACACCGCCGACCCCGGCGTCTCCGACGCCCTCGCCGGCGCCCTCGACCTGCGCGTCACCGGCCCGCTCGTGCCCGACCCGACGGACCCCTCCGGCCGCCGCGGCCTCGGCCGGATCTGCGAGCTGGACCGCCCCGAGACCCTGCGCGAGTTCACCGCCCGCGCCGCCGCCCGGCTCCCGCGCACCGCCCAGGGCATCCGCAGCGCCGGCGACCCGGAGGCGGTCATCCGTACCGTCGCCGTCAGCGGCGGCTCCGGCGACAGCCTCTTCGCGCAGGTCCGCGCCGCCGGCGTCGACGCCTTCCTCACCGCCGACCTGCGTCACCACCCGGTGTCCGAGGCCCGCGAGCAGAGCGCGCTCGCCCTCGTCGACGCCGCCCACTGGGCCACGGAGTGGCCCTGGTGCGAGCAGGCCGCGGCCCAGCTCGACGCCCTCTCCGAGCGCCACGGCTGGGGTCTGCGGACCCACGTCTCGCGCACGGTCACCGACCCGTGGACGGCGCACGCGCCGTCCGGAACCACCCCTTCTAGTTCCTCTGGAGCCCCCAACTGAACGCCGAGCCCGCCGACCAGATCCGACTCCTCGACATCCAGGCCCTGGACATCCGGCTGTCGCAGCTCGACCACAAGCGCAACTCGCTGCCCGAGCACGCCGAGGTCGACTCCCTGACCAAGGACCTCAGCCAGCAGCGCGACCTGCTCGTCGCCGCCCAGACCCAGGCCAGCGACGCCGCCCGCGAGCAGACCAAGGCGGAGCAGGACGTCGACCAGGTGCGCCAGCGCGCGGCGCGCGACCAGCAGCGCCTGGAGTCGGGCGCCGGCGTCTCGGCCCGGGACCTGGCGAACCTCCAGAGCGAGGTCGCCTCGCTCGCCAAGCGGCAGGCCGACCTGGAGGACGTCGTCCTGGAGGTCATGGAGCGCCTTGAGGGCGCCCAGGAGCGCGTCACCACGATCACCGAGCGGGTCTCCGCCCTGGAGGCCAAGCTGGCCGACGCCACCGCGCGCCGCGACGCCGCCACCGGTGAGCTGGACGCCGAGGCCGCGAAGATCGCCAAGGACCGCGAGGTCGTCGTCGCCTCGATGCCGGCGGACCTGATGGCCCTGTACGAGAGGATCCGCGTCAAGCAGGGCGGCGTGGGCGCCGCGCGCCTGTACCAGCGCCGCTGCGAGGGCTGCCGCCTGGAGCTGGACATGGCGGAGGTCAACGAGATCAAGGCCGCCGCCCGCGACCAGGTCGTACGCCACGACAACTGCGGCCGCATCCTGGTCCGTACGGCGGACTCGGGCATCTGATGCGGCGGTTCGTCGTGGAGGCCGACGGCGGCTCCCGGGGCAACCCGGGGCCCGCCGGCTACGGCGCGGTCGTCCTGGACCCGGTGACGGGGGAGACCCTGGCCGAACGCGCCGAGTTCATCGGCGTCGCGACGAACAACGTCGCCGAGTACCGGGGCCTGATCGCGGGCCTGAAGGCGGCCCGCGAGCTGGACCCCGACGCGGAGGTCCGGGTCCGGATGGACTCGAAGCTCGTGGTGGAGCAGATGTCGGGCCGCTGGAAGATCAAGCACCCCGGCATGAGGCCGCTGGCGGCGGAGGCGGCGACGATCCTGCCGCGCGGGCAGGTCACGTACGAGTGGATCCCGCGCGAGCGCAACAAACACGCGGACCGCCTGGCCAACGAGGCCATGGACGCGGGCCGCACCGGCACCCCGTGGCAACCCCGCTCCGCCCCGACGCCCCCCGCGCCCCCGTCCGGCCCCCCGGGCGACGCGGCGAAGGGCGCGGCAGCGGCCCGCGCGGCCCTGGCCTCCGGCCGCCTCACGGGCGCCGCCGCCCCGGCCCCGGCGGGAGCCGGCACGGTGGCGGGTACCGCCGGGGACACCACCGACGTGCGGGCCGCCCGCAGCGCGGCCGCTGCCCCGGAGGCCGGACCCCGCGCGGCTGCCGAGCCGGACGGGACGCCGGGCGCGCCCGCCGCCGACCTGCGGGCCGCCCGCAGCGCGGCCGCTGCCCCGGAGGCCGGACCCCGCGCGGCTGCCGAGCCGGACGGGACGCCGGGCGCGCCCGCCGCCGATCTGCGCGCCGCCCGCAGCGCGGCTACCGCACCCGAGGCCGGAACCCTCTTCGACGAAGCCGAGGCCCTGGCCCCCGGCGGCTCTGCCCCCGCGACGGTGGCCGGGCTGCTGGTCCCGGCGGGTACGCGAGCCGCGGAGGCGGGGGCGGCCGCCGCCCCGGCCGTCGGCGGGCAGGCGCAGGAAGCTCCCGTGGGTACCGGGTGGGGCGGCCCCGATGTGGGGGCGCCCGCCACCTTCGTACTGCTGCGGCACGGGGAGACTGCCCTGACCCCGCAGAAGCGGTTCTCCGGGAGCGGCGGCAGCGACCCCGAGCTGTCGCCGGCCGGGCGCCGGCAGGCTCTTGCCGTGGCCGAGGCGCTGGCCGCGCGGGGGACCGTCCAGGCCGTCGTGACCTCGCCGCTGCGCCGGTGCCGTGAGACCGCTCAGGCCGTCGCCGACCGCCTCGGGCTGCCCGTCACCGTCGAAGAGGGCCTGCGCGAGACCGACTTCGGCGCCTGGGAGGGTCTCACCTTCGCCGAGGTGCGCGAGCGCTTCCCCGACGACCTCCAGGCATGGCTGGACTCCTCGAAGGCCGCCCCGACGGGCGGCGGCGAGAGCTTCGCCGCCGTCACCCGCCGGGTCTCGGCCACCCGGGACCGGCTGCTGGCCGCGTACGCGGGCCGCACGGTGCTGCTGGTCACGCACGTGACCCCGGTCAAGACGCTGGTCCGCCTCGCGCTGGGCGCCCCGCCGGAGTCCCTGTTCAAGATGGAGCTCTCCGCGGCCTCCCTCTCGGCGGTGGCCTACTACGCCGACGGCAACGCCTCGCTCCGGCTGCTCAACGACACCTCCCACCTGCGGTAGGCGTCGACACGGCCGCCCGCCGGCCCGCCTCACGGCGCGGGCGGCGGCTAGACACGGCCCAGGGCCTCCACGGACCCGCCGAGGGCGCGGGCCATGTTGCCGGCCTCGGCCGCGGCGGTGCGGATCCGGCGGCCCGCCGCCCGCCCGTCCTGGGCGGGAAGCCGCCGCCCCTTCTCGGCGGTGTCCCAGTCGCCGTCGTGCCGCTCGATGTGCCGGGCCAGGTGCTCCAGGGCGGCTTCGAGGTGCTGGGCGAGGCCGAGCAGGCCCGCGGTCACGGAGGCGATCTCGGCGTGGCCCGCGTACGCGTTGCGCGGGTCGGAGGTCGCTTCAGCGAGATCGTGTATGTGCGCGGCGGCGGCGGCGACGGCCGCGGAGTGATCGGTCATGGATCCGAGCGTGCCCCATGGCACGCCCCTCCGAGGGGCGTTCGGGAACCCCGGACGATGGGAACGGCAGACGAGCCGGCCTGTACGCCGGGTTCTGTCGCCCGGAGACCTCGCGGTCGCCGGGGAGACGGCCATCCATCTAGGACCGGCGTTGCCGCCGGCCTCATGCGGTCTACCCGCGAACTCGGGCGGGCAGCCCTCGAACGCTCGCGCAGGGCCGTCCGAGAACGACCCCTCTTGACCTTGCTCCGGGTGGGGTTTACCTAGCCGCCTGAGTCACCTCAGGCGCTGGTGGTCTCTTACACCACCGTTTCACCCTTACCGGGGGCCGAAGCCCCCGGCGGTCTGTTTTCTGTGGCACTGTCCCGCGGGTCACCCCGGGTGGGCGTTACCCACCACCCTGCCCTGTGGAGCCCGGACGTTCCTCGGCGGGATCCGGAGATCCCGACGCGGCCGTCCAGCCGACTCGTCTGTCGTGCCGACCATGCTACCGGCTGCCGGTGGCGGGGCTTGACCTTGACGCAGCGGCAGGGTTTCCACTGTGTCTGCCGAGGGGCGTGAGGAACGGATGAGCTGCCTGGTCACCGCCCTGCGGCGGACGGTCGGTTAGGCGGGGGCGAAGAGGACTCTGGCGGTGGACGGGTCGGCCTGGGTGAGGCGGACCGGGATGCGGGCGCCGAGGGGGAGGGGCGCCGTCGGGGATTCGATGCGGCCGACCACCGCCGGGTCCTCCAGGTGGACCGTGCCCGTCTGCGGGTCGTGTTCCTCCACGTCGATGACCGTCGCCTCGAAGGTCTGCCCGACGCGGTCCTGGAGCACGGCCGCCTCGACCAGGTCCACGCACCCCCGCTCCACCGCGTTGGCCCGCCGGGTGCCCTCCTGCATTTCGTGCGGCAGCGCCGCCAGGGCCGCCAGCGCCCACTCGGGCGGCGCCGCGCCCGCCACCGCCGCCACGCACAGCTCGCCGGTGTAGCGGTCGACGAGCCGCCGCAGTGGGGCGGTGCAGTGCGTGTACGGGGCCGCCACCGCCGCGTGCACGGCGGGGTCGGGCAGCTCGCCGTCCGTGAACACCGTGTACCCGGCGCCGCGCAGCAGGGCCGTGCACTCCTGGAGGAACGCGGCGTGCGCGGGGATCCGGGGGTCGAGGGAGCGCACCAGCTGGGCGTACGGGACGTGGTGCGGCCACTCGATCCGCAGGGCCGCCGCCACCCGCCGCAGCCGCCCCACCGCGCCGTCGGGGGCGGCCGGGAGGGTGCGCAGGATCCCGGTCCCGGCGGCCAGCATCAGGTCGGCGGCGGCCATCCCGGTCATCAGGGAGATCTGGGCGTTCCAGCCGTCGGCGGGCAGCGGTGCCCGGTAGGTCAGGCCGTAGGAGCCGTCGCGGGCGACGACCTCCTGCTCGGGGACGTTCAGGGAGATCCCGCCGCGCGCGGTCTCCAGCGCCTCGCGCAGGATCCCGATGTCCTTCAGCAGGGCCAGGGCCGGTTCGGCGGTGCCGGTGTCGATGGCCTTCTGCACGCCGTCGTAGTCGAGTCTCGCCCGGCTGTGCACCAGGGCCCGGCGGACCTCGGTGGTCTCCACCCGTCCCTCGGCGTCCAGGTCCAGCCGCCACAGCAGGGCCGGGCGGGGGCCGTCCGGCAGCAGGCTGGCCGCGGCCTCGGAGAGCGCGGGCGGGTGCAGTGGGACCCGGCCGTCGGGGAAGTAGAGGGTGGTCGCCCTGCGGTGGGCCTCGGCGTCGAGGGCGCCGCCGGGGGTGACGAAGGCGGCGACGTCGGCGATGGCGTAGTGGACGCGGTAGCCGCCGGAGGACCGTTTCTCCAGGTGCATGGCCTGGTCGAGGTCCACGGAGCCCGGCGGGTCGATGGTGAACAGGGGGATCTCGGTGGCGTCCTCGGCGGGCAGCCGGGGAGCGGCAGCGGCCCGCTCGGCCTCGGCGAGCACCTCCGCCGGGAAGGCGTCGGGCACGGCGAGCCGGGTCCGCAGCGCCCGCAGCGCGGCGCCCAGGGCGGCACCGTCCGCACCGGCCATGTGCGGCTGCATGTGCAGGTGACGGTGTGGCATGGACCGAGCGTATGTCCTGGCCGGGAGTTCTTCTCGGCGGCGGAGCGTACGGGTACCGGGGCGCTCCGGCCGGGACCGGCGGGGCGGCGGGCCGTCTACCCTGGCCCGGGGGCCGCACCCCCCGTGTCATGCCATCGATAGGAGAACCACCGTGCTCGTGCTGCTGCCGCCCTCCGAGGGAAAGGCCGCCGGCGGCTCCGGCGCACCGCTCGACCCCGCCTCGCTGTCGCTGCCCGGGCTGGCCGGGGCGCGGGCGGCCGTGCTGGAGGAACTGGTCGAGCTGTGCGCGGGCGACGAGCTCAAGGCGCGCGAGGTGCTGGGGCTCAGCGAGGGCCTGCGGGGCGAGGTCGCGAAGAACGCCGCGCTGCGGTCGGCGCCGGCCCGGCCGGCGGGGGAGGTCTACACGGGTGTGCTGTACGACGCCCTCGGCCTGGCCGGCCTGCCCGCCGCCGCGCGGGCGCGGGCCGAGCGGACGCTGCTGGTGTTCTCCGGGCTGTGGGGTGCGGTGCGGGTGACCGACCGGATCCCCTCGTACCGGTGCTCGATGGGCGTGAAGCTGCCGGGGCTCGGCGCGCTGGGAGCGTACTGGCGTACGCCGATGGCCGAGGTGATGCCGGAGGCGGCCGGGGACGGGCTGGTGCTGGACCTGCGCTCGTCGGCGTACGCGTCGGCGTGGAAGCCGAAGGGGGAGACGGCGGGGCGTACGGCCACGGTGCGGGTGCTGCACGCGCAGATCGTGGACGGGGTGGAGAAGCGGTCGGTGGTGAGCCACTTCAACAAGGCGACGAAGGGCCGCCTGGTCCGCGACCTGCTGCTCGCCGGGGCCGAGCCGGCCGGCCCGGAGGAGCTGGTGACCGCGCTGCGGGACCTGGGCTACGTGGTGGAGGCCGAGCCCCCGGCGAAGGCGGGCCGCGCCTGGTCCCTGGACGTGGTCGTCACCCAGATCCACTGACGGGACGCCGCCACGCGGGGCGGCCGGGCGGTCCAGGGGCCGGGCCGGGGCGGCCCCGGCCCCCCGATCCGCCGACGGGGCACGGCCGTCAGCGGCCCAGGGGCCAGGCGACCGGGGACGGGGTCTGGTCGGAGGTGCCCGCGTACTGGGCGCAGGCGTCCGTCAGGGTCTCCAGGAGGGTCAGGGGGTCCGGCAGGGGGTGGCTGACGTCGCGCACCCAGGTGACCGCGAGGTCGCCCGGCAGGGCGGCCGGCGGGAGCAGGACGTAGCTGCCGCGGCAGTGCCAGCGCAGGCCGGGGTGCTCGTCCATGGTCTCGGGGTGGCAGTCCAGCTCGCAGGGCCACCATTCGTCCTCGTCCTCGGGCGTGCCCCGGGTGGCCGTGAAGAAGAGCATCCGCGCCTGGTCGCCCGTACCGCCGGACTCGGCGACCGGGCCGACTTCCACACCGGCGGCGAGCAGACGCTCCAGCGCGCTGCGGCCGGCCTCCAGGGGGACGTCGAGGACGTCGTGGACCATGCCGGTGGCGGTGATGAAGTTGGCCTGGGGCTGGCTGCGGGCCCAGCGCTCGATCTGGGCGCGGTCGGTGGTCGACTGGGTCTGCCAGGCGAACGAGACCGGGTGCCGGGCCGGCGTGGGACAGCCGATGCGGTCGCACGAACACCGGTAGCCGACGGGGTGGGCGGCCGGGGCCACCGGCAGGCCGGCGGCGGCGACGGCCAGCAGGAGCGCTTCGCGTTCCCTGCCGGGGTCCTCGGGAGCGGGTTTCGCGCGGCGGCGCAGCCACTGGGAGATCCTGCTCTGCTCGCCGCGTTTGACGCGGCCGGACTCAGACCCCATCTATCCCCTCACCTCACCGTTGCCCCGGCAGACCATTCCATCGTCCCACCATCCCCGGGGCCGGATGACCGCACCCCCCGATCGGACCCCCGCGCCTACTTCCTGCGATAACCGCACAATCAGGCCATATGTTCTCGGCCTTGCCGAGGTCAGCAGCCGTCCGGCTATCGGACGGTGACTTTTGCCACGTCGGCGCCCCCGTGGCCCACCCCGCCCAGGACGGAGTCCACCAGGGCGTCGGTGTAGGCGTGCGTCAGGGGGGCCGTCCGCAGCAGCCACCGGTACGTGAACGGGCCCAGCAGCATTTCCACCACCAGCCGTACATCGGCGTCCGCCGCGAGCTGCCCGGCCTTCTGGGCCGCCCGCATCCGGGCCTCGTACAGCACGAGCTGCGGTTCCATCAGCTGCTCGGTGAAGCGCGCCCCCAGCTCGGGGTCGGTCGCCGCGGCCGCCGTCAGGGCGCGCAGGGGGGCCTCGTACCGGGGGTCGGCGAACTCGTCGGCGGTGGCCCGCAGGACGGACTTGAGGTCGGCGGCGAGGTCACCCGTATCGGGGAATCCGGACCAGTCCGCCTCCCGGCCGGCCTCTCCGGCCAGCGCCAGCGAGGCGTCCAGCAGGACGGCCGCCTTGGAGGACCACCAGCGGTAGATGGTCTGCTTGCCGACGCCCGCGCGGGCCGCGATGCCCTCGATGGTCAGCTTGTCGTAGCCGACCTCGCCGACCAGGGCGAGGGCGGAGTCGAGGATGGCGCGCCGGGAGCGCTCGCTGCGGCGGCCGGAGTCCGGGAGCTTGCTCATCGCCCCAACCTACCAACCCGGCGAGACGTCTCGTCTCCCGTCCGTTGTGGTAAACCACCCGATCAGTCCACTGTGCGCCCGGCCCCCGAGGGGGGACGATTCTCTCCGTACACACCCGTACCGCGAGTCCGCAGTCGTGAGGAGCCTTCTTTGCGCAGAGACGCCACACCCCGGCGCTACCTGATGTGCGCACCCGCACACTTCAAGGTCACGTACTCCATCAACCCGTGGATGGACCCCACGAAACCGGTGGACCTGCCCCTCGCCGTCGCCCAGTGGGAGGACCTGAGGGACCGCTACCTCTCCCTCGGGCACACCGTGGAGACCCTCGAACCGCAGCCGGGCCTGCCCGACATGGTCTTCGCCGCCAACGGCGCCCTCGTCGTCGACGGCCGGGTCCTCGGCGCCCGCTTCGCCTACCCGGAACGCACCGCCGAGGCGGAGATCCACCTCGACTGGTTCCGGGCCAACGGCTTCACCGACGTTCATGAGCCCGCGCACGTCAACGAGGGCGAGGGGGACTTCGCCGTCACCGCGAGCTGGATCCTGGCGGGCCGGGGCTTCCGCTCCAGCCCGCTCTCGCACAACGAGGCGCAGGAGTTCTTCGGCCGCCCCGTCATCGGCCTCGACCTGGTGGACCCGCGCTACTACCACCTGGACACGGCGCTGTGCGTGCTCGACGGCGACGAGATCATGTACCACCCGGCGGCCTTCTCGCCGGGCAGCCAGGCCGTGCTGCGCAGGCTCTTCCCGGACGCCCTGCTCGTGGACGCCGAGGACGCGGCCGCCTTCGGGCTGAACTCGGTCTCCGACGGGCGGCACGTGCTGCTCCCGCAGGCGGCGACCGGGCTGCTGGCACCGCTGCGCTCGCGCGGGTTCGAGCCCATCCCGATGGACCTGGGCGAGCTGCTCAAGGGCGGCGGCAGCGTGAAGTGCTGCACCCAGGAACTCCGCCCGGCGGAGCCCGTCACGGAGCTGCCGGCCCAGAGTTCCCCGGTGCTGGAGGTCCCGGCCTAGTGATACCGGCCTAGAGGTCTCGGCCTGGAGGTCCCGGTCTAGAGGTCGCGGTCCGGGCCGGCGGGGGGCCACTGCTCGCCCCACTCGGCGTCCCGGGCCGCCTTGTAGAGGTCGCCGTGGCGCTTGGTGACGGTGGCCCGGCCCAGCCCCGACTCCTCGGGACCGCACAGGTCCAGCAGGACGAGCCCCTTCCGGATCTGCGGCCTGCGCGTGATCCGGGAGGGGACGGGCGCCGCGGGGAAGCGGGTCGCGGCCACGTAGGCGAACTTCTCGTCCTCGTACGGGAGCGAGCCGCCCTTGACCTGCCGGTGCAGCGAGGAGCGGCTGACCCGCGCCGAGAAGTGGCACCAGTCCCGGCCCACCTCGATGGGGCAGGTCCCGTCGTGCGGACAGGGCGCGGCCACCTTCAGCCCGGCGGCGATCAGCTGCTCGCGGGCCGCGCGGATGCGCAGGTACCCCTCGGGCGTGCCCGGCTCGATGAGGACGACGGCCTGCCCGGCGCGGGCCGCCTCCGCCACGACGGCCTCGCGGGCCTCCTCCGTCAGCTCGCCCAGCACGTACGAGACGGTGACCAGGTCGGCCTCCGGCAGGGCGACCCCCGCCCCGATGACCGCCCGGCGCCACTCGGCCGCGCGCAGGGTGGGGGAGGCGGAGCGGCCGGCCAGCTCCTTGCCCAGGGCCAGGGCCGGCTCGGCCCAGTCCAGCACGGTCGTCGTACGGGGTCCCTCCCACAGGGCGTCCGCCGCCCAGGCCGCGGCGCCCGTCCCGCCGCCCACGTCCAGGTGCGAGCCCGGCGCCCACTGCGGCGCGGCCTGTGCCAGCCCGTCCAGCGCGGAACGCACCGCCTCGAAGGTGGCCGGCATCCGGTACGCCGCGTACGCCGCGACGTCGGAGCGGTCGCGCAGCACGGGGGCGTCGGTGGGGATGGTGCCCCGGTAGTGGGTGATGAGCCGCTCGACGGCGGCCGTGGCCTGCTTCTGCGGGAGTCCGTCGAGCAGCCCGCCGAGGGCGCTGCGGAGGGTTTCGGCGGTGGTGGGGGCGGTGGCGTTCACCAGCGAAGTTTACGGCGCCGCCGGATCGGCCGGTGCTGCCGCATCGGCCTGGGCCGCCGTACCGGCCGGTGCGGCCATCGGCTCCCGCTCCCGCCAGGGCCGGCACAGGGCCAGGAAGCAGCCGGCCGCCAGGACCGAGCAGCTCAGCTGCACCAGGGCCATCGGCACGGCCGTGTGCTCGCCCGCGATCCCGACCAGCGGCGAGGCCACCGCGCCGACGAGGAAGGAGGAGGTGCCCAGCAGCGCCGACGCCGATCCGGCGGCGTGCGGGGTGCGCATGAGGGCCTGCGCGTTGGTGTTGGGCAGGACCAGGCCCATCGCCGACATCAGCACGAACAGCGCCGCCGCGACGGGCAGCAGCCCGGCCTTCCCGAACACCCCGGCGGACATCAGCAGCAGGGCCACGGAGGCGGTCATGAACACGGCGATCCCGACGGCCAGCACCTTGTCCAGGCTGACCCGCCCGACCAGCAGCTTGCCGTTGACCTGGCCGACGACGATCAGCCCGACGGAGTTGAGGCCGAACAGCAGGCTGAACGCCTGCGGGGAGGCCCCGTAGATCTCCTGCACGACGAACGGCGAGGCGGAGATGTACGAGAAGAGCACCGCGAAGGCGAAGCCGCCCGCCAGGGTGTACCCGGCGAAGACCCGGTCCGCGAGCAGCCCCCGCATGGTCCGCAGCGCGGCGCCCACACCGCCGGTCTGGCGCCGCTCGGGCGGCAGCGTCTCGCCCAGCCCGCGCCAGACCACCAGGGTCAGCGCCAGGCCGACGGCGGTGAGGACGACGAACACCCCGCGCCAGTCGGCGAAGCGGAGCACCTGGCCGCCGATCAGCGGGGCGATGATCGGGGCGGTGCCGGATATCAGCATCAGGGTGGAGAAGAAACGGGCCATCTCGACGCCGTCGTACAGGTCGCGGACGACGGCCCGGGCGATGACGATCGCCGCCGACCCGGCCAGGCCCTGGAGCAGCCGGAAGCCGATGAGCAGCCCGGCGGAGGGGGCGAGGGCGCAGATCGCGGTGGCCAGGACGTAGACGGCCATCCCGGTCAGCAGGGGCCGGCGGCGCCCCCACTTGTCGCTCATGGGCCCGATGACCAGCTGTCCGAGCGCCATGCCGGCGAGGCAGGAGGTGAGGGTGAGCTGGATGGTCGCGGCGGGGCTGCCCAGGGCGGCGGTGACCTGCGGCAGGGCCGGGAGGTACATGTCCATGGACAGCGGGGGCAGGGCGGTCAGCCCGCCCAGGATGAAGGTGACCAGCAGACCGGTGCGGCGCGCGGCCTTCAGGGGGACGGTGACGGGAGCCGAAGGTGAGGACTCGTGCGAGGGGGCCGCCGACGGGCCTCTCTCCGACATACAGGACTCCTGTCTTTCCAGTCGTTTCATCTGCTTTGCGTACCCCGGACCGGACCATGCTCTCAGCTGTCGGACCGTCCCGGGCCGGATGTCCGCTGTGACGTACTCTCCGGGCCCATGAGCGCACGTGGGAACAAGATCGCTGTAGTGACCGGGGCCGGCTCCGGGATCGGCCGCTCCGTGGCCCTCGCCCTGGCCGGCGCCGGCTGGTCGGTGGCCGTGGCCGGGCGCCGGATCCAGCCCCTGGAGGAGACCGCCGCGGCGGCGGAGGGCGGGGACGTCCTGCCCGTACGGGCGGACGTGAGCGACCCGGGCGAGGTGACCGCCCTGTTCGAGACGGTCCGGGCCCGCTACGGACGCCTCGACCTCCTCTTCAACAACGCCGGCACCTTCGGCCCCTCCGGGGTCCCGCTGGAGGACATCGCGTACGAGGACTGGCGCCAGGTCGTCGACGTCAACCTCACCGGGGCCTTCCTCTGTGCCCAGGGCGCCTTCCGGATGATGAAGGAACAGGACCCGCAGGGCGGCCGCATCATCAACAACGGCTCCATCTCGGCGCACGTCCCCCGGCCGCACTCGATCGCCTACACGGCCACCAAGCACGCCATGACCGGCCTGACGAAGTCCCTGTCCCTGGACGGGCGGCCCCACCGGATCGCCTGCGGGCAGATCGACATCGGCAACGCGGCCACGGACATGACCGCGCGGATGCAGACCGGGATCCTCCAGGCCAACGGACAGCTGGCGGTGGAGCCGGTGATGGACGCGGCGGACGTCGCCCGCACGGTCCTGCACATGGCGGAACTCCCGCTGGAGGCGAACGTCCAGTTCGCCACGGTGATGGCCACGGCCATGCCGTACATCGGCCGCGGATAGCCCCCGCAACGCACAGCGCCCGGTCCGCCCCCTGGGGGAGCTGACCGGGCGCAGGTCGTACACGGTTACTTCACGGCGGCCGGGGTCTTGGCCGCGCCCCGCAGGCCCGCCGGGAGGAGGAACACCGTCAGGACCGCCGCCAGGTACAGGGTCCAGACCACCAGCTGGGCCACCGTCGGGTCCGGCTGGAAGTTGAAGACGCCCTTCAGCAGGACTCCGTACCAGCTGTCCTGCGGAATCGCCCCGCTGATGTCGAACGCCTTGTCCTGCAGGCCGCCGAGGAAACCGGCCTCCTGGAGGTCGTGGACCCCGTACGCGAGGACACCCGCCGCGACGACGACCAGCATCCCGCCCGTCCACGTGAAGAACTTCGACAGGTTGATCTTCAGCGCGCCCCGGTAGAACAGCCAGCCCAGCACGATGGCGGTCGCGATGCCCAGCAGCACCCCGATCAGCGGCGCGGAGGAGCCCTCCCCGCTGGCCCGGACCGAGGCCCACACGAACAGCGCCGTCTCCAGGCCCTCGCGGCCCACCGCCAGGAACGCGGTGGCGACCAGCGCGCCGGTGCCCATCGCGAGCGCCGCGTCGAGCTTGCCCTGGAGCTCGCTCTTCAGGTGCCGCGCGGTCTTCTTCATCCAGAAGACCATCCACGTCACCAGAGCGACCGAGACGATGGACAGGCTGCCGCCGAGCAGCTCCTGCGCCTCGAACGTCAGCTCCTGCGTGCCGAAGGTGAGCAGCGCGCCGAACGCGAGGGAGATCGAGCAGGCGATCCCGATCCCGAGCCACACGGGCCGCAGCGCGGCCCGGTTCCCGGTCTTCACCAGGTAGGCGACCAGGATGCAGACGACCAGGCTCGCTTCGAGCCCCTCGCGCAGGCCGATCAGATAGTTGCCGAACACGGCGTTTCCTCTCCGGAGGGGACTACGCGAACAGCGTCCGGCCCCACCAGTCGTCCTTGTCGCGGACGCCCGGCGGGACGGCGAAGACGGCCGAGCCCACGTGCTGGATGTACTCGTTCAGCGCGTCGTTCTTCGACAGCCGGCGCTGGATCGCGACGAAGCCCTTGCGGACGTCGCGCTGGTAGGCGAGGAAGAACAGGCCCGCGTCGAGGCGGCCCAGTCCGTCCGTGCCGTCGGTGAAGGAGTAGCCGCGGCGCAGGATCGCCACGCCGTCGTTGCTGTCGGGGTGCGCCAGGCGCACGTGCGAGTCGGGCTTCATGGCCTTCAGGAACGGCTCGTCGCGCTCCTTGGACTTGCCGACCGGCGCGCCCTCGCCCTTGTCACGGCCGAAGACGTCCTCCTGCTCGCGCAGCGAGGTGCGGTCCCAGGTCTCGATGTGCATCCGGATCCGGCGGGCGACCAGGTAGGAGCCGCCGGTCAGCCAGGCGCTGCCGTCGCCCGCGCCGACCCACACGTGCTTGTCCAGGGCGGCGGTGTCGGTACCGGAGATGTTCCGGGTGCCGTCCTTGAAGCCCATCATGTTGCGCGGGGTCTGCTCGTCGGGCGTGGTCGAGGAGGTCTTGCCGAAGCCGAGCTGCGACCAGCGCACCGCCACCTTGCCGAAGCCGATGCGGGCCAGCTGGCGGATGGCGTGCACCGCCACCTGCGGATCGTCGGCGCATGCCTGGACGCACAGGTCGCCGCCGGAGCGGGCCGGGTCCAGGTTGTCGCCGGGGAAGGCTTCCAGGTCCACCAGGGCCTCGGGGCGCTTGCCCTCCAGACCGAAGCGGTCCTTGGCGAACAGGCCCGGGCCGAAGCCGATGGTCAGGGTGAGCCGGGAGGGCTTGAGGCCCAGGGCCTCGCCCGTGTCGGTCGGCGGGGCCTCGGGGACGCCCTCGAACACGTCACCGACGGGCAGGCCGGCCGTCATCAGCCGGGCGGCCGCCGTCCAGTCCTTGAGGAGCTTGACGAGCTCCTCGCGGTCCTTGGTCTTCACATCGAACGCGGCGAAGTGCAGCCGGTCCTGGACGGCGCTGGCGATGCCCGCCTGGTGCTCGCCGTGGAAGGGGACGGCCGCCCCGGCGGAGGCCGCCGGCGCGAGGTCCGAGCCGCCGCCCAGTGCCGCGACGGCGCCGCCGGCCGCGGCCGCGCCGAGCGCCAGCCCGGCCCCGCCCCAGCCGAGCAGGGCACGGCGCGAGGGCGCCGCGGCGGGCCCGGTGGAATCGGTCGACTCCACGGACTCCAGGGACTCCTGGGACTGGGACACCTTCGGCTCCTGGGCGTCGGTCATGGTGGGATCTCCCCCTCTGCCTGGCGGTGGACTACTTGGCGACCGCGGCGGCCAGCTTCGACAGCGGCTCGGCCAGGGCGCTGACGCCGTCGGAGAGCTCCTTGCGCTCGGTCTCGCCGACCTTGTCGTAGGAGGTGAACTCGTAGCCGTTCTTGTCCGCCCGGTACTTGTCCAGGAGGGTGTTCAGCGCGGCGAACTGGGTGTCCAGCTGCTTGGCGAGCTCCGGGTCGTTCTTCGCGGTGACGGGCTTGAGCAGCTCGTAGGACTTCTCGGCGCCCTCGACGTTGGCCTTGAAGTCGACCAGGTCGGTGTGGCTGTAGCGCTCCTCCTCGCCGGTCACCTTGCCGGTGGCGACCTCGTCGAGGAGCTCCTTGGCGCCGTTGGCCATGGAGGTGGGGGTGATCTCGGCCTGGCCGACCTTCTTCTGCCAGGCGGTGAGGTCGGTGATCAGGGTGTCGGCCAGCTTCTTCTCGTCGTCGCCGATCCGGTTGTCCTGGAACAGGGCCTTCTCCAGGCGGTGCCAGCCGGTCCAGTCCTTCGCCGGGTCCTGGCCGGCCTCCAGGCCGTCCTCGCGGACGTCCACCTTCGGGTCGATGTCGCCGAAGGACTCGGCGACCGGCTCGGTGCGCTCCCAGCCCAGGCGGGAGGGGGCGTACGCCTTCTTCGCGGCCTCCAGGTCGCCGGCCTTGACGGCGTCGGCGAAGACCTGCGCCTTCGGCAGGGTCTCGTCGGCCTGCTCCTGGACGTACTTGCGGTACGCGGCCACGGCGGCGTCCAGCTCCGGGCTGCGCTTCTCGGAGCCGCCCTTGCCGGTGGCCTTGACCTTGGTGCGGATGCCGTCGCCCTTCATGCCCGGCTTGCAGGCGAAGACGTAGTCCCCGGCCTTGATCTCCGCGGTGATGGTGGCCTTGGTGCCGGGGCCGATGTTCTCGCGCTCGGCGACGATGCGGTCGTCGGGGAAGAGCACGTACAGCTCGGTGACCTTGGAGCCCTTGTTCTCCACCTCGACGGAGACCTTGCCCGCCGGGAAGTCCGTCGCGGAGACCTCGCACGCGCTGTCGGTCGCGTTCACGTGCAGCGCACCCGAGCCGCCCTTGTCGCTCTTCTCCGCGCAGCCGGTGACGGCGGTGAGCGCGACGACGGCTGCGGCCGCGGTGAGGACGGTGAGGCGGGCGGGTCGCATGGAGGCTCCTGGCGAGGTGGAGGCGTGGAACAAGCTGGTGAGGCGGACCTAACTTAACCGAGGCTTACCTGACCGACGCCCACTCGTCCAGTGATTCAGCTCTCACTGGCCGATCCCGGACACGAGGCCGTTACGGCCCCTCCATGGCCGGCCCAAGCGAAAGTCAAGCGGAAGTCAAGGCCGGGGGGCCGCACCGGCCCGTGCTTCAATGCCGACGTGAACGATCTCGACGTGATCAAGGTGTTCTGCGCGGCCGACGGCCGGCACGGCAACCTGCTCGGCGTCGTCCGCGACGGCCGCACCGTCCCGGACGACCAGGCCCGGCAGGCCCTCGCCGCCGAGCTCGGCTACAGCGAGACGGTGTTCGTCGACGACCCCGAACGCGGGATCGTCGACATCCGCACCCCCGGCACGCGCATGTCCTTCGCCGGTCACCCGCTCGTCGGACTCGCCTGGCTGCTCGACATCGAGGAGCTCCAGCCGCCCGCCGGATCCGTATGGGCCCGGGGCGACGGGGAGTTCACCTGGATCACGGCCCGCCCCGAATGGGTCACCGGCAAGCGCACCCGGCAGTACGCCACCGCCGCCGAGGTCGAGGCCCTGCCCACCCCGCCGCCCGGCGAGGGCTGGCTCTACGCCTGGGCCTGGGAGGACGAGGCCGCCGGCCGGATCCGCGCCCGCGGCTTCCCGCGCCGCCCCGACGGGGCCGTCGCCGAGGACGAGGCCACCGGCTCGGCGGCGATCCTCCTCACCGCCGAGCTGAACCGCGCCCTGAACATCACCCAGGGCGCCGGCTCCCAGCTGCTCACCGCCCCGGCCCCGGACGGCACGGTGGAACTGGGCGGCCGGGTCCGCTTCGCCTCGTGAGCCTCGTGAGCCTCGTGAGCTCGTGGGGCTCATGGGCTTCGTGAGCCGGGCTCACGCGCTGATCGGGAACTCCTCGCCCAGCTCCCGGAACACGGCCCCGTTGTAGTCGAAGGCCCGCTTGCACTCGTCGATGATCCGGCGTTTCTCCAGGTCATCGGCGTCGATCGCGTCCAGCAGCTCCCGGTAGCCCCGCTTGAACGCCGCCGGGTTGGCGATGTCCGCGAAGACGTAGAACCGCACCCCGTCACCCTTGCGGGCGAATCCCCAGGTGCGCTCCGCCTTGTCCCGGATGATCTGCCCGCCGGAGAGGTCGCCCAGGTAGCGGGTGTAGTGGTGGGCGACGTATCCGCCCGGCCAGCTCGCCGCGCACCGCGCCACCCGGGCCGCGTACGCCCGCGTGGCGGGCAGCGCGGTGACGGCCTCCCGCCAGTGCGGCCCGATCAGGTGCGCCAGGTCGCGCTCGATCTCCGCCACCCGCATCAGCTCCGGACGGATGAACGGTCCCGCCACCGGGTCCGCGCGGAGCCCGTCGGCCGCGTCCTCCAGCGCCCGGTACACGAACCACAGCTGTTCGGTGTAGCGGGTGTAGGCGTCCACGCCGAGCCGCCCGCCGAGCAGGTCGCTCATGAAGGCGGAGGTCTCGGCTTCGGTGTGCTGCTCGTGCGAGGCGGTACGGATGAGCGTGGAGAAGGCGTCCACGTCGGACCTCCGCGGAAGGGGAATCGGGCGCGGCGACACCGCCGCCACGCCCGATCCTCCTGCCGGTGTCCGCCCGCGTCAATGTGTTCCCGACGCGTTGTCGGTAAAAAGCCGCTCAGGGGAGGGTGAGGATCTCCGCCCCCGTGTCCGTCACCACCAGCGTGTGCTCGAACTGCGCGGTCCGCTTGCGGTCCTTGGTGACGACCGTCCAGCCGTCCTCCCACATGTCGTACTCGTGGGTGCCCAGCGTCAGCATCGGCTCGATCGTGAACGTCATCCCCGGCTCCATGACCGTGGTCGCGTGCGGGCTGTCGTAGTGCGGGATGATCAGGCCGGAGTGGAAGGACGAGTTGATGCCGTGCCCGGTGAAGTCCCGGACCACGCCGTAGCCGAACCGCTTCGCGTACGACTCGATGACCCGGCCGATGACGTTGATCTGGCGCCCGGGCTTGACCGCCTTGATGGCCCGGTTCAGGGCCTCGCGGGTGCGCTCCACCAGCAGCCGCGACTCCTCGTCCACCTCGCCGCACAGGTAGGTGGCGTTGTTGTCGCCGTGCACCCCGCCGATGTACGCGGTCACGTCGAGGTTGACGATGTCCCCGTCGCGCAGCACGGTCGAGTCGGGGATGCCGTGGCAGATGACCTCGTTGACCGAGGAGCACAGGGACTTCGGGAAGCCCCGGTAGCCGAGCGTCGAGGGGTAGGCGCCGTGGTCGCACATGTACTCGTGCGCGACGCGGTCCAGCTCGTCCGTGGTCACCCCCGGCGCGATGTGCTTCGCGGCCTCCTCCATCGCCTGCGCGGCGATACGGCCCGCGACGCGCATGGCCTCGATGGTCTCGGCGGACTGCACCTCGGGTCCGGAGTACGGCTTGGGGCCGGGCTTGCCGACGTACTCGGGGCGGCGGATGTTTCCGGGAACGGAACGGGCGGGGGAGAGCTCGCCTGGTACGAGCAGCGACTGGCCAGACATGCAAGCGAGTGTATCGATCGGCCATGGGGCAGCATGGCGCTGTAGACGAGGACCGAGAGGAGCCTGCGGAGAGATGGCACTGTTCAAGAAGCGTCAGGTGGGCAAACCGGGCGAGTGGTACTACTGCCTGGTCCACAAGAAGGTGGAAGAGGGCCCCGACTGCCCCGCGAAGGACCGTTTCGGCCCGTACACCAGCCGCGAGGAAGCCGCCCGCGCCATGGAGACGGCGCAGGAGCGCAACCTCGAATGGCAGAACGACCCCCACTGGAACGACAAGACCGGCGAGGACGAGGGGGACGGCACCGGTACGGCCACCCCCTGACGGGCCCCGGCTACCAGCGGCTGGGCGGCGGCGCGGTCAGCTGATCGGCCAGCCGCGCCAGCCGGTCCCGCAGCTTCCCCACGCCCGCACCACCCCGCCGCACCGGCAGGCCGTTCTCCCCGGCCGCCGCCCCCACCAGGTGCTGCACGGTGTCCAGGTCCGGGGTGCCCTCCTCGGCCGGCACCGACAGGGCGTCATGCGCGAGGGCGCCCAGATCCGCGTCGCCGCCGTCCAGGGACAGCACGGTCGCCCCGGCCCGCCGGGCGTCGTGGACCCGCTCCAGCAGGCCCTCGCCCGGCTGCTCCGGAGCCACCACCAGCAGGGTGTGCCCGCGCCGGGCCGCCTCCAGCCGGCCCAGCCCGACCGACAGGTGCGGCGGCGCGCCCGGCAGCACCCGGTGGCGTACGAGGGTCGGCGCCAGCTCCGGCTGCCCCGACCAGGCGGCCTCGTCCACCAGGTGCGCCGCCAGGTGCCAGGGCTCGTACCGCTCCGTCCCCACCAGCAGCAGCCCCCCGCCGGCCGGTACCACCGCCCGCCGCAGCGACCCGGCGAACCGCCGCGCCTCACCCGGCCACGCCGTCCCCGCGAGCACCTCGCGCAACAGAGCCACCCTCACGGCATCCATGGCCGGCATCCTGCCGCAACCACCGGGCCCCCGGGAGCGCTTCGCGCCTCTCCCACCCCTCCGGGACCGTCCTACCCGGCAGTACGCTCGCACCCATGACTTCCTCAGACTCAGCCAGCACGCAGAAGCCGCCGGCCAAGGACCCCTGGGACCTGCCCGACGTCTCCGGCCTGGTCGTCGGCGTCCTCGGCGGCACCGGCGACCAGGGCCGCGGCCTCGCCTACCGCCTCGCCCGCGCCGGCCAGAAGGTGATCATCGGCTCCCGGGCCGCCGACCGCGCCGAGACCGCCGCGCGGGAACTGGGCCTCGGTATCGAGGGCGCCGACAACGCCGCGTGCGCGCGCCGCAGCGACATCGTCATCATCGCGGTGCCGTGGGAGGGCCACGCCAAGACCCTGGAAGCGCTGCGCGAGGACCTCGCCGGCAAGCTCGTCGTCGACTGCGTCAACCCGCTGGGCTTCGACAAGCAGGGCGCGTACGCCCTCCAGGTCGAGGAGGGCAGCGCCGCCCAGCAGGCCGCCGCCCTGCTCCCCGGCTCCCGGGTCACCGCGGCCTTCCACCACCTCTCGGCGGTCCTCCTCCAGGACGCCTCCGTCGAGGAGATCGACACCGACGTCATGGTCCTCGGCGAGTCCCGCGCCGACACCGACCTGGTCCAGGCCCTCGCGGCCCGGATCCCCGGGATGCGCGGGGTCTTCGCGGGCCGCCTGCGCAACGCCCACCAGGTGGAGGCGATGGTCGCCAACCTCATCTCGGTCAACCGCCGTTACAAGGCCCACGCGGGCCTGCGCCTCACGGACGTCTGAGCCCCCGCCCGGGCCCCGTCCCCGGTCCCCGCGCCGCGGGGGCGGGGGCCCGGGAGGGATGGGGGACACTGGAGGGGCTCGACCCCGTCCCGCGTCGCCGAGGAGCTGTTCCCGATGCCCCGCCTTGCCGTGTTCGCCGTAGTCGCCTGCGTCCTTGCCGTGGCCGCCGCCGTGGTCGCCTTCGTGGAGGGCAGCTTCCTCGGGATCGTGTGGGTGCTGCTGGCGGGTGTGACGTCCAACATGGCCTGGTTCTACCTGCGCAAGGCCAAGGCCGAGAAGCAGCGCGGCACCGCCTGACGGGGAGGCGGCGCGTCAGTCCACGGGGGCGGCGCAGAAACCGTCCTGGTCCAGCCAGAAGCGGTACAGGTCGTGGCCGCAGTACGTCTCCAGGTCCGAGACGCCCAGCGCCCGCAGGACGGCCTGGACCACGTCGAAGAAGGCGCTGTTGACCTCCGGGATCCACAGCAGCGCGAACACCCCGATCAGCGCGAACGGCGCCAGCGGCGCGAGCTCGCGGCGGGCGCGGTGCGACAGCCAGGGCTCGATGACCCCGTAGCCGTCCAGGCCCGGGACCGGCAGGAAGTTCAAGATCGCCGCCGACACCTGGAGCAGTGCCAGGAAGGCCAGCGCGAAACGGAACGGCACCGGCACCCCGTCGAGGGCGTCCAGCCAGAACGGCGCCGTGCAGATGACCGCGAAGGCCACGTTCGTCAGCGGGCCCGCCGCCGAGATCAGGCTGTGCCGCCAGCGGCCCCGGATCCGGTCCCGCTCGATGTACACGGCCCCGCCGGGCAGGCCCAGCCCGCCCAGGATCACGAAGACCACCGGCAGCACGATGCTCAGCAGCGCGTGCGTGTACTTCAGCGGGTTCAGCGTGAGGTAGCCCTTGGCGCCGATGGTGGTGTCACCGCCGTGCAGGGCGGTCCGGGCGTGCGCGTACTCGTGCAGGCACAGCGAGACCACCCACGCCGAGGTGACGAAGAGGAACACCGCCAGCCCCGGGCTCGTCCCGTACCCGGTCCACACCGCCCAGCCGGTGACCGCCATGACGGCGACGATGCCGAGGAAAACGGAACTGATACGCCGCTCACTGCGGCCGCCCTGGTGAACCATGCGGCGAAACCTATCCCGGGCTCGCGGCCCGGGCGGGGGCGGGGGCCGGGGACAATGGGCCGGTGCGCTACGCGATTCTCGGCTCCGCCCAGGCCGTCCGCGACGACGGGACCCCCGTCGCCGTCGGCGGCGCACGCCTGCGCGCGCTCCTGACGGCGCTCGCGCTGCGACCGGGCCGGACCGTGCCCGCGGGGCTGCTGGTCGCCGAGGTGTGGGACGGCGACCCGCCGGCCGACGCCCCGGCCGCGCTCCAGGCGCTGGTGGCCCGGCTGCGGCGGGCCCTGGGACACGAGGCCGTGCGCTCCGGCGAGGGCGGCTACGGGCTGGCGGCGCGACGGGAGGACGTCGACCTGTACCGCTTCGAAGGGCTCGTGCGCTCCGCCGCGGCCACCGAGGACCCCGCCCGGGCGGCGGCCCTGTACGACGAGGCCCTCGCGCTGTGGCGGGGCCCCGCGCTGGCCTCCCTCCCCGATCCGGCGGCCGAGTCCGCGCGCTGGGAGGCCGTACGGATGGACGCGCGCCGGGGCCGCCTGGGCGCGGCGCTGGCTGTCGGCCAGGCGGAAGAGGCCCTGCCGGAGCTGACCGAACTGTGCGCCCGCCACCCCCTGGACGAGTCCCTGCAGTCCCTCCGCATCCGGGCCCTCCGCGCCGCCGGCCGCCCCGCCGAGGCCCTGGCCGCCTACGAGACGGTCCGCCGGGACCTCTCCACCCGCCTGGGCACCGACCCGGGGCCGACCCTGCGCGCCCTCCACACCGAACTCCTCACCGACGACCCCACCGACGACCCGGCCCCGCCGCCGCCCCGCCCCGCACCGGCCGCCCCCGCCCCCGTGACGGGGAACCTGCGGGCGCGGCTGACCACCTTCGTCGGCCGGGAGGAGGACATCCGGGTCATCGGGGACGACCTCTCCCGGGCCCGCCTGGTCACCCTGCTCGGGCCCGGCGGCGCGGGGAAGACCCGGCTGTCGCAGGAGGCCGCCGAGGCGCACCCCGCGGGGGAGTGGCCCGACGGGGTGTGGCTCGTGGAGCTCGCGCCCGTCGATGACCCCGAGGACGTCGCCGAGGCCGCCCTCGCCGCCCTCGGCGCCCGCGAGACCAAGCTGCGCGGCGCCGCCGCCGAGGAACTGCGGGCGCTCACCGACCGCACCGGCGACCGCCCCCTCGACCTGCTCGCCGAACACTGCTCACGCCGCCGGCTCCTGCTGCTCCTGGACAACTGCGAGCACGTGATCGGCGCCGCCGCCGAACTTGCCGAGCGGATCCTGACCCGGTGCCCCGGCGTGCGGATCCTCGCCACCAGCCGCGAACCGCTCGGCGTGCCCGGGGAGTTCCTGCGGCCCGTCGAACCGCTGCCCGACCCCGTCGCGCTGCGGCTGCTGGACGACCGGGGGGCCGCCGCAAGGCCCGGGTTCCGCGTCGCCGACGACCCCGGGGCCGCCGCCGAGATCTGCCGCCGGCTGGACGGGCTGCCGCTGGCCATCGAGCTGGCCGCCGCCCGGCTGCGGCTGCTCACCCTCCGGCAGATCGCCGACCGGCTCGACGACCGCTTCCGGCTGCTCACCGGCGGCGCCCGGACCGTCCTGCCCCGCCAGCAGACCCTGCGCGCCGTAGTCGACTGGTCCTGGGACCTGCTCGACGCGCCCGAACGGGCCGTCCTGCGCCGGCTGTCGGTCTTCGCCGGCGGCTGCGACCTGGAGGCCGCCGAGGCCGTCTGCGCCGACGGCAGCGGCCTCGACGTCGCCGACGTGATGGCAGCCCTGGTCGACAAGTCCCTCGTCGTCGCCGCCCCCGGCCCGGCCGGCGAGATGCGCTACCGGCTCCTGGAGACCGTCGGCGAGTACGCCGCCGAACGCCTGGACGAGGCCGGTGCGGGCCGCGACCGCGAGGACACCGAGCGCCGCCACCTCGTCCACTACCGCGAACTCGCCCGCACCACCGAGCCCCGGCTGCGCGGCCGCGGCCAGCGCGCGGCGGTGGACCGCATCGCCACCGAGTACGAGAACCTCCGCACCGCCCTGCGCCGGGCCGTCGCCACCCGCGACACCGGCGAGGTCCTGTGCCTGGTCCACGCCCTCGCCTGGTACTGGCACATGCAGGACCTGCGCGGCGAGATCCGGCACTGGACCGAGGCCGCCGCCGCCCTGGGCCCCGACCCCTTCGCCCCGCCCCACGTACCCGCCGAGCCGCTGTACGAGAGGCTCCTCGACTCGCCGCCGCCCTACTCCGGCGAGGTCCTCGCCGAAGCATGGCGCGCCCTGCACCTGGTACGCCTCACCTCCCGCGACCACACGGCCGCCACCTGGGACAGCCCCGAGCTCCAGGCCGAGGTCCAGGGCATCCTCGCCACCTACCGGCCGGGCCTGCCGCAGACCTGCCGCACACCGGGCTCCCTGTGGATCTACGCCGTCATGATCTCGGGGCAGCCCGGGCTGCTCAAACAGGTCATCGAGGCGACCGTCACCGCCTCCCGCGCCCTCGGCTACCGCTGGGAACTCGCCTCCGCCCTCCAGCTGCGGGCCAACATCCTCGCCAACCGCGCCGACTGGGCCCACGACGCCTCCCGCGACGCCGAGGAGAGTCTGGCCCTCTTCCGCGAGCTCGGCGACGACTGGGGCTGCGCCGAGGCGCTGTCCGCCCGCGCCGAGGCCCGGGAGAAGAGCGGCGCGTACGAACTCGCCCGTCAGGACTACCTCGACGCCATCACCCACGCCGAACGGCTCGGCGCCCGCGCCCAGATGACGGTGCTGCGGGTGCGGATGGCCGGTGCCGTCATGGAGAGCGGCCGGCTGGACGAGGCCGAAAAGATCCTCGCCGAGATCACCGCCACCGGACAGCGGTTCGGCAACGAGGCCATGCCCGCCGCCCGCCTGTTCTACGCCGGACTCCTCGGCCGCACCGGCCGGATCGCCGAGGCTCGCGCCCAGATCGTCCTGCTGCACGAGGAGTTCGCGCGCGGCGCGTTCGCCGTCTTCGACGTGTTCCTGCACGCCATGACGGCCTGGCTGGACAACCAGGAGGGCAAGTACGAGGACGCCCTGGACCGCATCCGCGAAGCCCATGAGTCCGTCCGCCACCCGCTGGCGGCGATGGTCGCCCCGCAGCTGCCCGCCGTGTTCCTGGTGTCGGCCGCCGTCTCCCTCGCCTCGCTCGGCGGCCGGCGGCGGGCCCACGACGCGGCCCGGCTGGTCGGCGCCTACCACGCCCACCTGCCCGAGGGGCACTTCGCCGTCACCGCGGAACGCGAGGACGCCGCCCGCGCCGAGGAACTGGCGCGGACGGCACTCGGGGACGCGGCGTACGAGGCCGCGCACGCCGAAGGCGGCGGCCTCACCCTGGAGGAAGCCGCCGCCCTCTACTGACCCGCCCCCGTGCGGAGCCCGGTCCGGGACGCGATCCGGAACGGACCGGCCGGCCGGATCAGGTCTTCTGGCGGAACTTGCGCACCGCGAGCGGCATGGCGGCCGCGGTGATCAGCACCGACCAGGCCAGGGTCACCCACACCGAGTGGCCCAGCGCCGTGCCGTTCATCAGGCCGCGCGCCGCGTCGGCCAGGTTCGACAGCGGGTTGTAGTCCGTGAACGCCTGGAGCCAGCCCGGCATCGTCGTCGGCGGGGCGAAGATCGAGCTGCCGAACTGCAGCGGCATCAGGACCAGCATCGCCATGCCCTGGACCGCCTGCGCGGTCTTCATCGTCAGACCCAGCAGGATGAAGATCCACATCAGGGAGGCGCCGAAGACCGCCGACAGCCCGATGGCCAGCAGCAGGTCCACCGCCGAGTGGACGGACAGGCCCAGCATGAAGCCCACGGCCAGCAGGATCGCGATGGCGACCATCATCCGGCCGAGCTCCACGACGATCTTCGCGATGAGCACCGAGGACCGGGCGATCGGCATGGACCGGAACCGGTCCATCACGCCCTTCTTGAAGTCGTCGTTGACGCCGGTGCCGACGCCCATGGCGATGTTCATGCCCATCATCGCCATCAGACCGGGCACCACGTAGTTGACGTACTGCTCCTGGTTGCCCTTGCCGGAGATCGCGCCGCCGAAGACGAACACGAACAGCAGCGTGAAGATGATCGGCATGAACACGGCGTCGAACATCGACTCCGGGTCCTGCTTGATCTGCAGGGCGTTGCGGCGCACCAGGGCGCCGATGTGGCGCAGGTTGCCCCGCAGGCCGATCCGGCCGTCCTCGGACGGGTCCGGGGCCGCGCCGCCGCGGGCGGTCGCGGGCCTGGTGGTGGTGACGGTGCTCATGCCGCGACCTCCTTGCTCTTCTCGGTCTTCTTGTGGGGAACGGAGTCCTCGGACGGGGCCGTCCGCTGTCCGGTGATGGACAGGAACACCTCGTCGAGGCTGGGCAGGTAGGTGCCGAGGTCGGCGATCGCGTACCCGCGGCCGGCCAGCAGGCCGACGACGGCGGTCAGCTGCTCGTCGCTGAGGACGGGGACGAGCAGGACGCCCTCGTCCGGCACGGCCTGGGCGCCGGACACCCCGTCCAGGCCGGCCTCGGACAGGGCGCGGGCCATGTCGGGCAGGTCGGCGGAGGCCACCGGGCGGATCCGCAGGGTGCGGCCGCCGACGCGCGCCTTCAGCTCGTCCACCTTGCCGTTGGCGATGACCTTGCCGCGGTCGATGACCGTCAGCTCGCTCGCCAGCTGCTCGGCCTCCTCCATGTACTGGGTGGTGAGCAGGACGGTGGCCCCCTCGGCGACCATCCGCTGCACCTCGTCCCACACCTCGTTGCGGGTACGGGGGTCCAGACCGGTGGTCGGCTCGTCCAGGTAGAGGACGGCCGGGCGGCCGATCATCGAGGCGGCCAGGTCCAGCCGGCGGCGCATGCCGCCGGAGTAGTGCATCGCGGCCTTCTTCGCGGCCTCCGTCAGGGAGAACCGCTCCAGCAGCTCCTCGGCCCGGGCCCGGGCGTCCTTGCGGGACAAGTCCAGCAGCCGGCCGATCATGTAGAGGTTCTCCCAGCCGGAGAGCTTCTCGTCGACCGAGGCGTACTGGCCGGTCAGGCCGATGGTGCGGCGCAGCTGGCGCGGCTGGCGGACCACGTCGTAGCCCGCGACCGTCGCCGAACCGGAATCCGGGGTGATCAGGGTGGACAGGCAGCGCACCAGGGTGGTCTTGCCCGCGCCGTTGGGGCCGAGGACACCGAGCACGGTGCCCTCGCGGACGAAGAGGTCGACCCCGTCCAGGGCCTTCGTGTCGCCGTAGTGCTTCACCAGCCCCCGCACTTCGACGGCGTAGGGAGTGTTGTCGTTTCGCGTCATGTCCACCATGGGACCAGCCGCCACTGACAAACCTCCGACAGCCGACCGACAGCCCGCCGAAGGCCCGCCCACGCCCTGTCGGTGGACGCGGCAGAGCCCGCCGGCACCGGGGCCGACGGGCTCCGCACGGGAACCGGGGCCGCCTAGTGGAAGGCGTGCTCCGCCTGCGGGAACGTCCCGCCGACCACGTCCTCGGCGAAGGCCCTCGCCGCGTCACCCATGGTCGCGCGCAGGTTCGCGTACTGCTTGACGAAGCGCGGCATCTTCCCGCTGGTCAGGCCCATCATGTCGGTCCACACCAGCACCTGCGCGTCGCACTCCGCGCCCGCCCCGATGCCGACGGTCGGGATGTGCAGGGACCGGGTGACCTCGGCGGCCAGCTCCGCCGGGACCAGCTCCAGCACCACCGCGAAGGCACCCGCGTCCTGCGCCGCCTTCGCGTCCCGGAGCAGCTGGTGCGCGGCCTCGTCCCCGCGGCCCTGCACCCGGTAGCCCATGGCGTTCACGGACTGCGGGGTCAGGCCCAGGTGGGACATGACCGGGATGCCGGACTGGACGAGCAGTTCCGTCTGGTGCAGCGAGCGCTCGCCGCCCTCCAGCTTGACCGCCTGGACCCCGGCCTCCTTGACCAGCCGGGTCGCGCTGCGCAGCGCCTGCACGGCGCCCTCCTGGTAGGAACCGAACGGCAGGTCGCCGACGACGAGGGCCCGGCTGGTGCCGCGTACGACGGCCGCCGACAGCATCGTCATCTCGTCCATCGTCACCGGGACGGTGGTGTCGTAGCCGAGGTGACAGTTGCCCATCGAGTCGCCGACGAGGATGACCGGGATGCCCGCCTCGTCGAACACGGACGCCGTCATGGCGTCGTAGGCGGTGAGCATCGGCCACTTCTCGCCGCGCTCCTTGGCGAGGGTGAGGTCGCGGACGGTGATGCGCCGGGTGCCCGTGCCTCCGTACAGGGTGGGGGAGGCGGCTTCGCGGGCAGGCGAAACGGCATGCGTCATTGCAACTGCTCCTTGTGTCATCTCGAGGCGCCCTCACGGCGTCCCCGGACTCACCACCCATGGTGGCACCCGTCCGCCCGTCGGCGGAAGTGGCGCAGCCGCGTCGTCGTGACCGGTCCGTCACACCCCTGGCCGGTCTCCAGGCGCACCGGAGCCAATGTGCGCGTTTCGTGACAAGCGGAACCCCGGCCGCACGCCCGTTCGTCCTCCCGGTCGTACGGCCGCGAAGGACGGCGAGGAAGGCTCCGAACATCGCCTAGGGTCAGGGGGCGGGGACGGAGCGCGAGCACGGCAGCGAGGACATGGCATGACACAGGCGTACGTGACGGAGACGGGGAACGGCGGCTCCGAGCCCGGGCCCTCCGGATCCGGACTGCGACGCCGGTGGGACGCACTGCGCCGCGAACTCGCGGCGCTGCGCCGGGATCCCGGCATCTGGAAGCGGGGCGTCGTCACCGCCGCCTGCGCCCTGCTGATCGCCGGCATCATGGTCTTCCACGCGGAGCTACCCAACGACATCGGCAACCTCGGCAGCCTCACCGAGAGCTTCCTGCCCTGGCTCGGCGTGTTCGTGCCGGTCCTGCTGGTCGTCGCGGTGGTCCGCAGGTCCGCCACCGCCCTGCTGGCGATCCTGCTGGCGGCCGTGGTCTGGGTGAACCTGTTCGGCGGTCTGATCAGCGACAAGTCGGGCCCCGGCGGCAACCTGACGGTCGCCACGCACAACGTCGACGCCGACAACCGCGACCCGCGCGGCACCGCCCGCTCGGTCGCCGCGTCCGGGGCCGACGTCCTGGCCCTCACCGAGCTCGGGGGCGACGCCGTCCCGGTCTACGAGAAGGCCCTGGCGAGCACGTACAAGTACCACGCCATCGAGGGCACGGTCGGCGTGTGGAGCAAGTACCCGCTGACCTCCAGCAGGCCCGTCGACATCCGGCTGGGCTGGACCCGGGCCATGCGCACCACCGTCGCCGGCCCCTTCGGCGAGCTCGGGGTCTACGTCGCCCACCTGCCGTCGGTGCGCGTCAAGCTCAACGCCGGGTTCACCGCCAACCAGCGCGACAACAGCGCCGACGCGCTGGGCGCGGCCCTCGCCGCCGAGCCGCTGAAGAACGTCGTGCTGCTCGGCGACCTCAACGGCACGATGAACGACCGCTCCCTGTCCGAGGTCACCTCGCAGATGCGCTCCACCCAGGGCGCCGCCGGCAACGGCTTCGGCTTCACCTGGCCGGCCCCGTTCCCGATGGCCCGCATCGACCAGATCATGGTCCGCGGGGTGAAGCCGGAGGCGTCCTGGACCCTGCCGCGCACGGGCAGCGACCACCTCCCCATCGCGGCGCGGCTCACGGGCCGCAAGTAGCGCGGGCGCCTACGGGAAAGGGGCCCCGCCGCAGCCGCGGCGGGGCCCCTTCGCGTACGGCGCGGCTACGGGTGCTCGCGCCAGCCGTTGGTGATCGGCAGCCGGCGGTCCTTCCCGAAGCCCTTCGCGGAGATCTTCGTGCCCGGCGGGTACTGGCGCCGCTTGTACTCGGCCGTGTCCACCATCCGGATGGTCCTCGCCACCAGCACGCGGTCGAAGCCGGCCGCCACGATCTCCTCCAGCCCCTGGTCGCGGTCCACGTACCGCTCCAGGATCGCGTCCAGCACCGGGTAGTCCGGCAATGAGTCCGTGTCCACCTGCCCCGGGCGCAGTTCGGCGCTCGGCGGCTTCACGATCGAGTTCTCCGGGATGGGCGGGGTCTCGTCCCGCTCGGCCGCCGCCCGGTTGCGGTAGCGGGCGAGCCGGAAGACGTCCGTCTTGTAGACGTCCTTGATCGGCCCGTACGCGCCGACCGAGTCCCCGTAGAGGGTGGAGTAGCCGACGGCCAGCTCCGACTTGTTGCCCGGGGCCAGCACGATGTGCCCCTCCTGGTTCGACAGGGCCATCAGCAGGGTGCCGCGCAGCCGGGACTGGAGGTTCTCCTCGGCCAGGCCCGTCAGCTCCAGCGCGCCCGTGTAGGCGTCGAACATCGGCTCGATGGAGACGGTCCGGAAGTTCAGGCCGGTCCGCCGGGCCAGTTCGGCGGCGTCCTCCCGGGAGTGCTCCGAGGAGTACTTCGAGGGCATCGAGACGCCGTAGACGTTCTGCGCGCCGATCGCGTCGCAGGCCAGGGCGGCGACGAGCGCGGAGTCGATGCCGCCGGACAGCCCGATCAGGACGGAGCGGAACCCGTTCTTCTTCACGTACGCGCGCAGACCCACGACCAGCGCGTCGTAGACCTCCTCGTCGTCGTCGAGGCGCTCGGCGTAGCCGCCGCTCACCACCGGCTCGTAGGGCTCCACCGGCTCGGCGGACAGCACGACGCGGTCGATGCGCAGCCCGTCGTCCACGGTCCCCTCCGGGGCGTCGTCCCGGGCCGCCGGCAGGTCGAGGTCCACCAGGACGCAGCCCTCGGAGAACTGCGGGGCCCGTACGAGGACCTCCCCGGCGGCGTCCACGACGATGGAGTCCCCGTCGAAGACGAGGTCGTCCTGGCCGCCGATCATCGCCAGGTAGGCCAGGGCGCAGCCGGCCTCCCGGGCCCGCCTGCGCACCAGTTCCAGGCGCACGTCGTCCTTGTTGCGCTCGTACGGGGAGGCGTTGACGGAGATCAGCAGTCCGGCCCCGGCGGAGCGGGTGGCGGGGACGCGGCCGCCGTCCTGCCAGAGGTCCTCGCAGATCGCCAGGGCGACGTCGACGCCCCGCACGCGGATCACCGGCTGGGTGTCGCCCGGGACGAAGTAGCGGAACTCGTCGAAGACCCCGTAGTTGGGGAGGTGGTGCTTGGCGAAGCGCAGGACGACCTCACCGCGGTGCAGCACGGCGGCCGCGTTCTCCGGGGAGCCGGGCGGGAGGCCGAGCCGGGTGGCGGCCCGCTCGGCCCGGTCGAGGTAGCCGACGAGGACGGGGAGCTCGCCGAGGCCCTCGTCGGCCAGCCGCCGCGCGAGGGCCACCAGGGCGGTGCGGGAGGCTTCGACGAAGGACCCGCGCAGAGCGAGGTCCTCGACGGGGTACCCGGTCAGCGCCATCTCGGGGAAGGCCACGAGGTGGGCGCCCTGCTCGGCGGAGTGCCGGGTCCAGTGCACGACCGAGGCGGCGTTGGCGGCGATGTCGCCGACCCGCGAGTCGATCTGATTCAGCGCGAGGCGAAGTTGAGGCACGGGCCCAGTCTAATCGTCTTTCTGACGCGATGTCCTGGACCCGGGCGCTCGTGCGTCCCTTTCGCCTCTCTCTTCGTCTCTCTTCGTCTCTCTTCGGAGGGGCTACTCGACGGGTCCGCTGAACTTCGCCGGGTCCATCAGGATGCCGGGGGAGAGCTCGGCGGTGATGCTCCTGGTCCCCTCGGGGACCTTGAAGGCGGCGGTACCGGTCGCGGACTGGCCGGGCTGGATCACGCCCTCGATCCGCTTCGGGGTGTCGCCGTCGAAGACGAGCTTGGCGCTGCCGCCCTTGTCGTCCTTCACCGCCGGCATGGCGTAGATGACCTTGTGGGGCTTGTCGGAGGTGTTGGTGATGGTGAAGGACACCTCGACGGCGTTGCCCACGTCCATCCAGTCGGCCTTGCTGACGTACTGGTGCGGCGGCGCCAGGGTCACCTTGATGCCCTCGGGGTAGGTCACCGTCCGGCCGAAGGGCACGGGCGTGGTGAACCCGGGGCCCTTCGGGGCGCGGGGCGGGAAGGAGGGGCCGGGGTCGGGGTCGCCCTCCGGGTCCTCGTCGTCCCACGGGCGGTCGTCCAGCCGCTCGTGGACGCGGTCGCGGGCCCGGTCGAGGATGGCGGTGGTCAGGAACCACCCGCCCGCGGAGGCGGCGAGCCCGGCGATCCCGAGCACCGCCCCGGCGACGGCCATCCCCCTCCGCCCGGCTCCCCGCCGCGCCCGCCCGATCCCCCCGCCGGCCAGCCCGATCCCGGTGAACGCGAGACCGGCCCCGAGCCAGAAGAGGAACGGGACGGGCCCGAGGACCACGGAAAGAATCCCGAGCACGAGGGCGGCCACGGCCATGCCGTTGCCGGCGGGCGGGGGCACGGGGTAGTAGCCGGCCACGCCGGGGTGGCCGGGGTGGCCGGGGTAGCCCGGGTGGCCGTGGTGGCCCGGGTACCCGGGATACCCGGGGTACCCCGGCCCCTGGTGCCCCGGCTGCCCGGGGTACCCGGCTCCCGGCGTGCCCGGGTACCCGGCGCCTGGCTGGCCCGGGTGCCCCGCTCCCGGCCGGCCCGGGTTCCCAGGCTGTCCGGGGTATCCCGCTCCTGGCTGGCTCGGCTGGCTCGGCTGGCTCGGCTGGCCCGGCTGGCCCGGTCCCGGGTACCCCGGGTAGGCCGGCGGGGGCGGTGCCCAGGACCCGGCGGCTGCCGCGTACGGAGCACCACCGTGCGGCGGCGGCGCAACGGGCGCCGCCCCAGGGGCGGGCGTCGCCCAGGGGTCACGCCCCTGCGGCCCCGCCGCGCCCCCGGCACCGGCCCCGGGCTGCGCCGGCGAAGCCCCGGCCGCCTCGGGCGGCAGCGGCGCCGTCCCGGCGAGACCCGGCGCCGGGGCGGTGGGGGCAGGCGGGGCCTGCGGGGGCTCCTCGGCCGACGCGATGGCCGCCTCCGGCTTGTCGAGCGACAGCCGGGCCGTCTCGGCGGGGTCGCCGGCCGGGGCGTCGGCCTGGTTCAGCGACAGCGGGGCCGTCTCGTCGGGGTCCTGCGCCGGGGCGGGAGGCGCAACGGGGGCGTCCTGCGGCTCCCGGTCCGAGGTGTCGGGCTTGCTCAGCGACAACCGGCGGCCCGTCTCACTGACGTCCTCCGTCGGGCTGGGAGGCGTAGCCGGGGCGTCCTGCGGCTCACCGGCCGGGGCGTCGGCCTTGTCGAACGACAGCCGGGCCGTCTCGGCGGGGTCGCCGGCCGGGCTGGCGGGCTGTGCCGCCGGGGTCTCGGGCTCCGCCGGTGCCTCCTGCGGCTTCGGGTCCTGCCGGGGCTCCTCGGCCGAGGCGGTGGCCGCCTCCGGCTTGGCGAGCGGCAGCCGGGCCGTCGCGGCGGGGTCGTCGTCCGGGGCGCCGGACTGCGCCACCGGGGCCGCGGCTGTGGGCGGGGCGTCCTGCGGCTCACCGGCCGGGGCGGCGGCCTTGTCGAACGACAGCCGGGCCGTCTCGGCGGGGTCGCCGGCCGGGCCGGCGGGCTGTGCCGCCGGGGTCTCGGGCTCCGTCGGTGCCTCCTGCGGCTCCGGGTCCTGCCGGGGCTCCTCGGCCGACGTAGCGGCCGCCTCCGGCTTGGCGAGCGGCAGCCGGGCCGTCGCGGCGGGGTTCTCCGGCGAGGGTATGGGCTCGGGTATCCGGGTCGGCTCCGGGGTGGCCGGCGGGTCGGGCGGGGTGTTCGGCGGGGTGCTCATACCTGGCGGCGTCCTCGGGAAGTACGGCTTACGGAGATGCGGGCAGCCTGCCATGACCGTCCGTCACCTCCAACCGGATAGCCCCCCGCCCGCCCTGCCGCAGCGGAATTCGCCCGATCTGCCGGAATCCGGCCCAAGGGCGGGAACGCGGGGTGCCGCCGCCTCGTTCTGAGGGGTGAGGGACTCCGCCGGACGGCCCCGCCGCCGTGCGGGGCGCCGCGCGCCGATGCCCGGTCAGCTGAGGATCATTACCGTATGGGTACCCAACCCACCCCCGGTCCCGACCACCCGAAGACCGCCCCCCACACCGGCGGAGCCCCCGGCTCGGGCCCGTCCGGGGCCGGTGCCCACACCGGCGAAGTCGCCGCGTCCGGTCGCCCCGTCACCGGCGCGGCCCGCGGAGCCGGCGCCCACACGGGCGCAGCCGCCGGCCCGGGCCGCTCCGGCACCGCCTCCGACACCGGCGGAGCCCCCGGTTCTGGCGGCCCGGAGACCGGCGCCCACGCTGGGAGAGCCCCCTGGTCGGGCGGCCCCGAGAGCCACGCCCGCACAGATGGAGCCACAGGTTTGGGCCGCCCGGACACCGGCGCTCACTCAGGCGAAGCCGCCGGGGCCGGTGCCCATACCGGCGCGGCCTGCGGAGCCGGCGCTCACACGGGCGCAGCCGCCGGCCCGGGCCGCCCGGGCACCGACCCCGACACCGGCGGAGCCCCCGGCTCGGGCCCGTTCGGGGCCGATGTCCATACCGGCGCGGCCTGCGGAGCCGGCGCTCACACGGGCGCAGCCCCCAGCCCGGGCCGCCCCGGCGCCGCCCCCCACACCGGCGGAGCCCTCGGTTCGGGCGGCGCCGAGACCGGTTCCCGCCCCCGGGTGGTCGCCTGGATCGTCGGGCTGGGGGCGGCCGCCTATACCGGCTGGGTGCTTGAGGTTGTTCTCGCCACCGGGGTCGACCCCGTCCAGACCTACGTCAGTGAGCTCGCCGCGCAGGATCAGCCGCTCGGCGGGGTGTTCCGGGCCACCGACTTCGCCGCCGGGCTGCTCGTCTTCCTCGGCGGGCTCCTCGCCCTCCTCCGGCTGCTCCGGGGCGCCGAGGCCCGTCGCCCCTGGACCCTCGCCGGCTGGGGCGGGGTCACGCTCTTCGGGGCGGCCACCGCCGCCGACGCCTGGCTTCCGCTGAGCTGCCGGCCGACCGCCGACCCCGTGTGCGCCGCCCGCGAGACCGCCGGGCTCGTCCCGGCCACCCACCAGGCCCACGCCGTCAGCAGCAGCCTCGCCATGGCCGGCGCGCTCGCCGGGATCGTGGCCCTCACCCTCGCCGCCCGCCGCTACGGCCGGCTCGCCCCGCTCGCCCGCTACGGCCCCGTCCTCGTCGGGCTCGAACTGCTCGCCACCGCCTGGACCCTGACCGCGATCTCCCTGTTCACCGCCGGGCACGGCACCTGGGCCCTCGGCGCCGGCCAGCGGCTCCAGGTGCTGCTCGTCGCGCTCTGGCTGGGCCTGCTCGCGTACTCCGTTCACAAGGAGCGCCGCCTGTGACCCACCCCGGCTCCGGCCGCTTCCTCCGGGTCGACGGCACCGCCCTGCACACGCTCGTGCAGGGCGAGGGCCCTCCCGTGGTGCTGAGCGCCGGGCTCGCCCTGGCCTGGTTCGACTGGGACGAGGTCGCCGCCCTCCTCGTGGCCGCCGGGCGGACCGTCATCCGGTTCGACCGCCCCGGCCACGGCCTCAGCGCCCCGGCCCCCGCACCGCCCACCGCCGCCGGCGAGGCCCGCCGTATCGCCGTCCTGCTGGACGCGCTCGGCATCGCCGGCCCCGTCACCGTCGTCGGGCACTCCCTCGCCGGGTTCCACGCCGAGGCGTTCGCCCGCCTCCACCCGGACCGCACCGCCGCCCTGGTCCTGGTCGACTCCAGCGTCGAGGAGACGCGCCCCCGTACGCTCCTGCCCGCCGCCCTCCGCACCGGCGCCGCCCGCGCCCTCGGTTGGGCGCTCACCGCCACCGGTCTGCCCGCCGCGCTGGGCCCGGCCGTCCGCCGGGCCGCCGTACGGGCCTCCCGCGCGGGGAGCCGGGCCGGCGACCCGGCCGCGCGGGGCCTCGTACGCCGCTGCTACCGCACCGGCCGCGTCTGGCGCGGGATCCTCCTGGAGAACTCCCGCTACCCCGACACCGCCGCCGAACTCCTCGCCCTGCGCCCGCGCCACCCCCTGAGGGCCCCCGTCACCGTCCTCGCCGCGCACGACGGCACCTCCGGCCGGGCCGCCCGGCGCTGGCTCGCCCGCCAGGCGGCCCTCGCCGACCGGCTCGGCGCCCGCTTCGAGGTGGCCGCGCCGGCCGGGCACCTGCTCATGCTGGACCGCCCGCACCAGGTGGCGCGGGCGGTCCGGTACGCGACGGAGCGGCGGTAGGCTGCCCCGGGTCACTCCCGCGGCGCGGCCCCCCGCTGCCTGAGCATGTCCGCCATCAGCTTCAGCTCCGACTGCTGCGCCTCGACCATGCCCTGGGCCAGTTTCCGTTCCGCCGGGGTCCGGCACTGCTGGGCGCAGCCCTGGGCCATGGCGACGCCGCCCTTGTGGTGGTCGGTCATCAGCTGGAGGTAGAGCACCTCCGCGTCCCTGCCGCTGCTGGCGCCGAGCCGGTCGAGCTCCTCCTTGGTGGCCATCCCGGGCATGAGGGCCCCCGGCTTGGTGACGTGCCCCTCGTGCCCCGCATGGGCCTCGTGCCCGTCCGCGGAGCCCATGGACGCCATCCACGACATGGGCGGCTCGTCGGCCACCACCTTCGGCAGCCCCCACAGGTCCAGCCACCCCAGCAGCATCCCGCGCTGGTTGGCCTGCGTGTTGGCGATGTCGTACGCGAGCCCGCGCACCGGCTCGTCCTGGGTGCGGTCGCGGACGATGAAGGACATCTCCACCGCCTGCTGGTGGTGCACCGCCATGTCCCGGGCGAAACCGGCGTCGGGGGAGTACAGCGCCGGCGTCCGCGAGGCGGTGGAGCCGTCCGTGTCCCGCGAACCGTCCGCCGTGGCGAAGGTGGCGCCCGCCGCGAACAGCGCGGCCAGGACCACTCCCGTGCCGGCGGCCCAGTACGTGCGGTTCGTGCGGCTGCGGGTCATTTCTCGCCCAGCCCGTTGGTGCAGGCCGCGCCCGGCTCGGGGGTCTGCGGGCCCTGCACGTACTTGGTGAAGAACTGAGCCACCCGGGGGTCGTCGGCCTTGTCGACGGTCAGCTGCTTGCCCCAGGCGCTGAGCATGATCGTGCCTGCCTGCTCCTTGTCCGGGCTCATCAGCGTGTAGGGGGTCTTGCCCACCTTCGCGGCGAGCGTGTCGACGTCGGCCTTCGCGGCCTTCTCGTTGTACGTCACCCAGACCGCGCCGTGCTCCAGCGAGTGCACGGCGTTCACCTCGGGGATCGCGTTCTTGTAGACGTCGCCGTTGCAGTTCATCCAGCGGGGGTTGTGGTCGCCGCCCACCGGCGGGTTCATCTCGTACTTGACCGGGGTCTCGACGTGGTTGCGGCCGAGCTTCTTCACGTCCCAGCTCTGCTCGCCGTTGACCGGTGCCTTGCGGGCCGCCGCCGCGTCCTTTTCCTTCTGCTTCTGGTCCATGAGCACCCACGTGCCGAAGCCGATGAGCCCGGCGACGACCGCCCCGGAGACGCTGATCGCGATGATCTTGTTGCGCCGGTCGCGCGCCTTCTCGGCGCGCCGCATCTCGGCTATGCGGTTCTGGCGGGAGTTCTTCTCGGACGTCCTGCTGCTGGCCATGTGCCCTGTTCCTTCTGCTGAGGGGGGTGTGGGTGGTGCCGGTGATGTCGTGTACGGCGCCGGACCCGTCAGGTCCGCAGCACTTGCAAGGCGTGCAGGTCGGGGGCGCGCGCGAGGGTCCCCGGGGGCCGCACCGGGCCCGTGGCCGCCGGGAGGGCGCGGGGCGCCGGTCCGGGCGGCGCCGCGGTGACGGCGGGCGGCGGGGCGGGCAGGACGGCCGGGGTCACATGGGAGAGGGGAGAACAGCCGGGCAGCTCGTACGGGGACACACAGGCGACCCGCTGGTCACTCCCCGCGTACGCACCGTGCCCGGCGTGCGCACCGTGCCCCGCGTGCGCCCGGACGGTCGCCCCTTCGGCACCACCGGCGCCACCGGCACCCCCCGCCCCCGCCACGGCCGGGCCGCCACCGCGCACGCACAGGAACCCCAGCCCGGCCATCACACCGAGGGCGAGCAGCAGTAGAAGGGCACCCCGACGGGCGGGACGCCCGTGACGCCCGCTCCGCGTGTGCTCCCAGCCCCCCATGGCCGCAGATGGTAATGCTCATGACGGGCCTGCGGTCAGAGCGGGGGTGCCATCGGCCTCCGGGGGTGCGTAATGTGGCGGAAACCACCACTAGGGATACTGGACGGGCCCGGCTGTGCCGGCCGCCCCTCGGGTCGGTGGTGCACAGATCGTCTGAACTGCGAGGATGAAGGCATGGACAAGCAGCAGGAATTCGTCCTCCGGACGCTCGAGGAGCGCGACATCCGCTTCGTGCGCCTGTGGTTCACCGACGTACTGGGCTTCCTGAAGTCCGTCGCGGTCGCTCCGGCCGAGCTGGAGCAGGCATTCGACGAGGGCATCGGTTTCGACGGCTCCGCGATCGAGGGCTTCGCCCGCGTCTACGAGTCCGACATGATCGCCAAGCCGGATCCGGGCACGTTCCAGATACTGCCGTGGCGCGCCGAGGCCCCCGGGACCGCCCGGATGTTCTGCGACATCCTGATGCCCGACGGCTCCCCGTCCTTCGCGGACCCGCGCTACGTCCTCAAGCGCATCCTCGCCAAGACCTCCGACCTGGGCTTCACCTTCTACACCCACCCGGAGATCGAGTTCTTCCTGCTCAAGGACAAGCCGCTGGACGGCACCCGCCCGGTCCCGGCGGACAACTCCGGCTATTTCGACCACACTCCGCAGAACGTCGGCATGGACTTCCGCCGCCAGGCGATCACCATGCTCGAATCCATGGGCATCTCGGTGGAGTTCAGCCACCACGAGGGCGCGCCCGGCCAGCAGGAGATCGACCTGCGCTACGCCGACGCCCTCTCGACGGCCGACAACATCATGACCTTCCGCCTGGTCATGAAGCAGGTCGCGCTGGAGCAGGGTGTCCAGGCGACCTTCATGCCGAAGCCCTTCTCCGAGTACCCGGGCTCGGGCATGCACACCCACCTCTCCCTCTTCGAGGGCGACCGCAACGCCTTCTACGAGTCGGGCGCCGAGTACCAGCTCTCGAAGGTCGGCCGCTCCTTCATCGCGGGCCTGCTGCGGCACGCGGCGGAGACGGCGGCGGTCACCAACCAGTGGGTCAACTCCTACAAGCGCATCTGGGGCGGATCCTCCCGCACGGCCGGCTCCGGCGGCGAGGCCCCCTCGTACATCTGCTGGGGCCACAACAACCGCTCGGCCCTGATCCGCGTCCCGATGTACAAGCCGGGCAAGACGGGCTCCGCCCGGGTGGAGGTCCGCTCGATCGACTCGGGCGCCAACCCCTACCTCACCTACGCCGTCCTCCTGGCGGCGGGCCTCAAGGGCATCGAGGAGGGCTACGAGCTCCCGGCGGGCGCCGACGACGACGTCTGGGCCCTCTCCGACGCCGAACGCCGCGCGATGGGCATCGAGCCCCTCCCCCAGAACCTCGGCGAGGCCATCTCCCTGATGGAACGCAGCGAACTGGTCGCCGAAACCCTCGGCGAGCACGTCTTCGACTTCTTCCTGCGCAACAAGAAGCAGGAGTGGGAGGAATACCGCTCGGAGGTCACCGCCTTCGAACTCCGCAAGAACCTCCCGGTGCTCTGAGGTCCCGAGCGCTCCGGCCGGTGTGACCGTGGCCCCGCCCCCGCTTCGGGGGTGGGGCCACGGGCGTGTGCGGGGTCAGGTGGCCGGGTGCCAGGTGGGGGCCGGGGTGGCTGGGTGGGGGGTGGCGGTGTGGAGTCGGGCGTCCAGGCCGAGGGCGGCTGTGGTCGGGGTGCCCGTGGTGTCGAGGACCGCTGACGGGGCGCCCGTGTACAGCATGCGGGACTCCGTCCAGGCCGGGGGGCCGCCCAGGGTGGCGGTGGAGACCGTGCCCGCTTCGGCGCGGCCCGTCAGGAGGCGGCCCGCGACGCCGATCGCGCCGTAGCCCGCCCGGCCGCCGGACTCCGAGACGCCGGAGACCTGCGGGGCGCCCGGGCCGGCGGTGACCAGGGCGCTGCGGACCACCCCCGAGTCGGGGCGGCGGAAGTACAGGCGGATGCCCGCGCCGTCCCGGGTGGCCGTCAGGGGGACCGTGGTGGCGGGCAGGCCGGTGGGGTGGGGGCCGGCGAGCGGGGCGTCCGGGGCGGGCTGGGTCCAGGCCAGGACGGACGCCGTGGTGGTGGCGTAGACGTGGCGGCGGCCCGCCGCGTCCGTGACGGTGACCGGGTCGCTCTGGAGGTCGGCGCCGCCCAGCTTCTGCCAGTCGGTGAAGGCGCCCGAGGGCTGCTGGACGCGGGCCCGCAGGGTGCGCGCGCTGTCGCGGAGGTAGACGGTGAGGCGGCCCGCCGCATCGACGGCGGCCGCGGGGGCGCTGATCGCGGAGGTGCCGGGTCCGTCACCGGGTTCGGGGGTGCCGAGGGACTGCCAGGGGCCGAACGGGCCGTCGGGGGCGCCCTGGACGGCGTACACCACCTCGCGCCGGTAGTCGGCCGGCCGCGCCCCGATCACCGTACGGGTGGCGAGGACCGCGAGGCGGCCGTCGGGGAGGCGGGCGGTGGTGGCGCCGGAGTCGATGCCGGTGCCGGGGAGCAGGTCGGGGCCGGTCCAGGTGCCGGAGCGGTCGCGGGTCCAGACGGCCATCCTGCCGTCGAGGGCGGCGAAGGCCCAGAGCCGGCCCGGGGTGCCCTCGGTGAGCCAGGAGGCGTTGTCGGCGCGGGCGTAGCGCAGGGACTGGGCCCAGTTGCGGCCGGTGGGGCTGCCGGCCACCTTGCGGTCGCCGCAGCCGTCGGGGGAGCCGCAGTAGTCGGCGTGGTCCTGCCAGGCGTACGTCTTCAGGTAGCCGATCTTCGTCTCGGCGGTCTGCGGGTCCAGGGCGTGGGGGAGGGTGCCGTTGTGGTAGCCGAGGTAGTTCTGCACCGAGAACCGCGGCCGTTCGGCGACCCGTTCGGCGTACGCGGCGATGGCCGCCTGCGCGAAGCGGGCGCCGTACATGTGGTCCTGGTGGTCGGTGAACTTGCCGGTGTCCGGGTAGCGGTTCGGGGTGGGGTCCTGCATCCGTATCGTCGTCGGACGGTAGCGCTCCAAGATGCCCGATATGGTCTGGACGACCTGGTCCTTGGTGTACGAGAACGGCTGCTTGACCGGGGTTCCGGTGGTGAGCTGGGAACCCAGCGCCGGTATCTCGCCGTTCCACAGGCCGTTCAGGCTGTCGGGGTTCGCGGCGGCCGGATTGCGGGCCTCGCGCAGCTGGAGCCAGACCAGGTTGACCTGGGGCCGGGCGACGAGGACGTCGAGCTCGGCCTGACCGCCGCCGGCGGTGGGTATGACCGTACGCTTCCACGCGCTCGTGCGGTCTCCGGTGGCCATCTGGGCGTAGGCGGAGCGTATGCCGTTCTGCCGGGCCTCCGCGTAGCGGGCGCGGTCGGCGGGCTGCTGCGGGTCCTTGGCCTGGCCGCCGTTGGCCTCGTTGCGGCCGTCGGCCTCGCCGGAGGTGAGGTAGGCGGTGGTGACGGGGAGTCCGGCCAGCAGGGAGCGGCTGAGGTCGGGGTTCATGAAGAACAGGTCGTCGTCGGGGTGCGCGACGATCTGGACGACCGTGCCGGAGGTGATGCTGACGGGCAGCAGGGCGGACGGGTCCTTGCCCGCGGTGGCCTCGGCCGCCGTCTGCTGGCCGGAGGCGATGGAGAGCACGCCGGAGGCGCCCAGGGTGAGCATGGGCAGGACGGCCGCGAGGAGGAAGCGGCGGCGGGAAACGGGCATCGGTTACGCCTTGAGGTCGTTCCGGGCGGGAAGAACCGCTGTGCAGTCATGAAGAGGCGGATTCGGGCGAGTTGGTTCACCGATCTGCGCCGATGACGCGTGTCTTCCGAAAACGACCGGGTGTGAGGATGCCCGACCGCTCGGCGTGCGGCGGGTGTCCGTCCGCATCGTGGACCGCCGCGGGGGTCCCGCGGCGGCGGGATCACCGCAGGGGGCGGGGCGTCGGGGCTGCTCCGGCACGGAGGGTGTCTGTCCCGGCGGTACGTCCGCTATGCCCGCGCAGGGGGGTGCAGGGGGGAGTCACGGGGTTGCGGGGGCGCGCGGTACGGGGGTTACGGCGCCGTGTTGCGCGGCCCCACCGGCTGCCACGGGGCCAGGTACGCGTCGGGTTCGTCCGCCGACGAGGTGACGTACAGCCGCGCGTCGAGCCCCACCACCGCCAGGCTGACCAGGTTCTTGCCGGTCATGGTGCTGGACGGCGCGCCCACGAACATCAGCGGTGAGCGCTGCCAGGGCTGCCCCGGGCCGACGTCCGCGCCGAGCAGGCCGCCCGCCGAGCGGCCGGCGAGGACGTGTCCGCTCGCCGTCACCGCGCCGAAGCCCTGGAGCCCGCCGAGGTCGGTGAGCCCGGTGGCCTTGAGCCCCTCGTCCGCCGTCATCAGGGCGGTGCGGACGTTGCCGGAGCCGGGCTTGCGGAACCAGATCCGTACGCCGCCCTCGCGGCCCTCCGCCGTGATCGGCAGGGTGGTCTCGGGCAGGCCGGTCGGGGTGGCCGGGCCCAGGGGGGCGCCGGGAGCGGGCTGGAGCCACCCGGTCACGGACGTGGTGGTGGCGGCGAAGACCATCCGCCGCCCGGCACCGTCGGTGCCGGTGACCGGGCTGCCGTGCAGGCCGGTGCCGCCGTGGGCCTCCCACGGGCCCCACGTCCCGTCGGGGCGCTGGACGCGGCCGCGCAGGGTGGAGGCGCCGTCGCGGACGTAGACGGCGAGGGCGCCGGTCCCGTCGACGGACACGGCGGGCGCGCTGATGTCGGAGGTCCAGTCGGCGTCGGAGAGCTCCGGGGTCCCGAGCGACTGCCAGGGGCCGAACTCCTCGGAGCCGGGGGCCCGCTGGACGGCGTAGACCACCTCGCGCCGGTAGTCGGCGGGCTTCTCGCCGAAGGAGGTGCGGGTGCCGAAGGCGGCGATCCGGCCGTCATGGAGGGTGACGGTGGATATGCCCTGGTCCATCCCGGTTCCAGGGAGCAGGACCGGGCCGCTCCAGCGGCCTATGAGGCCGTCGCGGTGCCAGAGGGCGGCCTGGCCGTCGAGGACCTTGAAGGCCCACAGGCCGTGCTCGGCGTCGGAGGTGAGCCAGGTGGTGCCGGTGCCGCGGGCGTAGTTGATGGACTGGGTCCAGCCGTTGCCCGAGGGGTGCTCGGCGACCTTGAGGTCCCCGCAGCCGGCCTCGCTGCCGCAGTGGTTCTCCTTGTCCAGCCAGGCGTAGGTGTCCAGGATGTCCAGCTTGTCCTTGGCCTCGCCGGGGCCGAGGGCGTGGGGCAGGGAGCCGTTGAAGTAGCCGACGTAGTTCTGGACGGTGAAGTGCGGGCGGTTCCTGAACACCGCCGCGTACTCCTCGGCCGCCCGCTGGACGAACCGGGCGCCGTAGAAGTGGTCCTGGTGGTCGGTGTAGCGCTTGGTGTCGTGGAAGCGGCCGGGGGTCGGGTCCTGGGTGCGCAGGGTGGTGGGGCGGTAGCGCTCCAGGATGCCGACGATGGTCTGGACGACCTGCTCCCTGGTGTACGTGAACCCGTGCCGGACGGGGCTGCCGGAGGCGAGCACCGACTCCAGGCGCGCCACCTTGCCGTCCCACAGGCCGTGGAGGCTGTCGGGGACGTCCTGGTAGACGGTGCCGGCCTCGCGCAGCTGGAGCCAGACCAGGTTGATCTGCGGCCGGGCGACGAGGACGTCCACCTCGGCGTGGCCGCCGCCCTTGGTCGGGATGACCGTGCGCTTCCAGGCGCTGCTGCGGTCGCCGGTGGCCATCTTGGCGTAGGCGGCGCGGATGCCGTTCTGCCGGGCCTCGGCGTAGGCGGGCTTGTCGGGCCGGGTGGAGGCCGCCTTGCCGGAACCGGCGTTGATCCCGTCGGCCTCGCCGGAGGTGAGGTAGACGGAGGTCACCGGGTGGCCGGCGGCTATGGAGTAGGCGAGGTCGGGGTTCATGAAGTACAGGTCGTCGTCGGGGTGGGCGACGATCTGGAGCACCCGGCCGGGGTCGGGGGCGTCGGCGGTGACGGCGGCGGGGGCCGGGGAGCCGGTGCGGGCGGGCGTGTCGAGGCCGGTGAGGGCCTCGTTGGCGCGCAGGATGAGCATGCCCCCGGCGGCGGTGGCGGCGAGGAGGGCCACGGCCTTGACGACCGCGCGGGCGCGGGGGTGTCCGGCGTGGTGGTGGCCGTGGTCATGGCCGTGCCGGACGGTCGCGGCGGCCTCGCGGGCCGCCCCAGAGGCGGTCGGGCCGGGCTCGGGGGCGGGCGTGGAGGCAGGGCGCGAGGACGGGGGTCCGTCGGACATGGGGCTCCTCGCGGCCGGTCGGGCGGGGACCGGGCCCCTGACGCACAGTTCTAGAGAGCTAAAAGTAAGCAGATAATCCGATAATCCGCCTCATGATATGCGCCACGGCGTCCGGTGAGTCGAACGCCTGCTCCGGATAGGCTCGCTCCGGGAGAGGACCGGACCACCAGGCGGCGACAGACTCGGGAGGCGGCGGGATGACAGTCCCGGGACGCAGGAGCAGTACCTTCATCCGGCTGCTGCGGAGCGGATTCACCGACCCCACCGCCGCGTCCCGGCTCCTCGACGCCGAGGCGCTGGCCGCCGTACGGGCCGACCCCGTGCTCCTCGACGCCCTCGGCGCCACCGCCGACCCCGACCTCGCCCTCCTCGGCCTCGTCCGCCTCGCCGAAGCCCAGAGCGCCGAGGACCTGCCGCTCCTCCTCGACACCCTGGTCAGCGCCAAACCCCTGCGCGACCGCCTCCTCGGCGTACTCGGCGCCTCCGCGGCCCTCGCCGACCACCTCGCCCGCCACCCCCACGACTGGCGGGCCCTGGTCACCTACGAGGCCGCCGACCTCCACCCCGGCCTGCCCGAGTTCGAACGCGGCCTCGCCGACGCCCACGACCCCGTCGCCCTGCGCGTCGCCTACCGCCGCTGCCTGCTCTCCATCGCCGCCCGCGACGTCTGCGGGACCATAGACCTCGCCCAGACCGCCGCCGAGCTCGCCGACCTCGCCACCGCCACCCTCCGCGCCGCCCTGCGCATCGCCTCGGCCGCCGCGCCCCAGGACGCCGCCGCCTGCCGCCTCGCCGTCATCGCCATGGGCAAGTGCGGAGGAAACGAGCTCAACTACGTCTCCGACGTGGACGTGATCTTCGTCGGCGAGGCCGCGCCCGGCACCGACGAGGGCAAGGGCATCCAGGCGGCCACCCGCCTCGCCTCCCACCTCGTGCGGATCTGCTCCGAGACCACCGTCGAGGGCACCATCTGGCCCGTCGACGCCAACCTCCGTCCCGAGGGCCGCAACGGCCCCCTCGTCCGCACCCTCGCCTCCCACCTGGCCTACTACCAGCGCTGGGCCAAGACCTGGGAGTTCCAGGCCCTCCTCAAGGCCCGCGCCGTCGCCGGCGACCCCGAGCTCGGGGCCCAGTACATCGAGGCCATAACCCCCCTGGTGTGGCAGGCCGCCGAACGCGAGAACTTCGTCGCCGACGTCCAGAAGATGCGCCGTCGCGTCGTCGACAACATCCCCGCCTCCCAGATCGACCGCGAGCTCAAACTCGGCCCCGGCGGCCTGCGCGACGTCGAGTTCGCCGTCCAGCTGCTCCAGCTCGTGCACGGCCGCACCGACACCAGCCTGCGCTCCGGCACCACCCTCGACGCCCTCCACGCCCTCGCCGCCGGCGGCTACGTCGGCCGCGCCGACGCCGCCCAGCTCCACGACGCGTACCGCTTCCTGCGCGCCATGGAACACCGCATCCAGCTCCACCGGCTCCGCCGCACCCACCTCGTCCCCGAGGACGAGAGCGACCTGCGCCGCCTGGGCCGCTCCATGGGCCTGCGCACCGAACCCGTCGCCGAGCTGAACAAGGCATGGCGCCGGCACGCCTCCGTCGTCCGCCGCCTCCACGAGAAGCTCTTCTACCGGCCCCTCCTCGACGCCGTCGCCCAGCTCGCCCCCGGCGAGACCCGGCTCTCCCCGGCCGCCGCCGGCCAGCGCCTCGAAGCCCTCGGCTACGCCGACCCAGCCTCCGCCCTGCGCCACCTCGAAGCCCTCGCCTCCGGAGTCAGCCGCAAGGCCGCCATCCAGCGCACCCTGCTGCCCGTCCTCCTCGGCTGGTTCGCCGACTCCGCCGACCCGGACGCCGGACTCCTCAACTTCCGCAAGGTCTCCGACGCCCTCGGCAAGACCCCCTGGTACCTGCGCCTGCTGCGTGACGAGGGCGCCGCCGCCGAGAACCTCGCCCGCGTCCTGTCCGCCGGGCGCCTCGCCCCCGACCTCCTCATGCGCGCCCCCGAGGCCGTCGCCCTCCTCGGCGACCCGGACAACCTCCGGCCCCGTACGCACGAAGCCCTCGAACAGGAGGTACTCGCCGCCGTCGGCCGCGCCGACAGCGCCGAAGCCGCCGTCGCCGCCGCCCGCGGGGTCCGCCGCCGCGAGCTCTTCCGCACCGCCGCCGCCGACATCATCGCCTCCTACGGCACCGAGGACAGCCCCGCCGAGAAGGACTGCGGCGCCCTCGTCGACCGGGTCGGCGACGCCGTCTCCGAACTCACCGCCGCCACCGTCGCCGGAGCCCTGCGCGCCGCCGTACGCGACCACTGGGGCGAGACCCTCCCCACCCGCTTCGCCGTCATCGGCGTCGGCCGCTTCGGCGGACACGAGCTCGGCTACGGCTCCGACGCCGACGTCCTCTTCGTCCACGAGCCCCGCGAGGGCGTCGGCGAACAGGAGGCCGCCAAGGCCGCCCAGACCGTCATCGCCGAGATGCGCCGGCTGCTCCAGCTGCCCACCGCCGACCCGCCGCTGCTCATCGACGCCGACCTGCGCCCCGAGGGCCGCTCCGGCCCCCTCGTCCGCACCCTCGCCTCCTACGCCGCCTACTACCGGCGCTGGTCCCTCACCTGGGAGAGCCAGGCCCTGCTGCGCGCCGAACCCGTCGCGGGCGACGCCGACCTGGGCCGTACCTTCATCGAGCTGATCGACCCCCTGCGCTACCCCGTCGAAGGGCTCGGCGAGGACGCGGTCCGCGAGATCCGCCGGCTGAAGGCCCGCATGGAGACCGAACGCCTCCCGCGCGGCGCCGACCCCACCCTCCACACCAAACTCGGCCGCGGCGGCCTCAGCGACGTCGAGTGGACCGTCCAGCTCCTCCAGATGCGGCACGCCTGGGCCGAACCGGGCCTGCGCACCACCCGCACCCGCCACGCCCTGGCCGCCGCCAACGCCGCCGGCCTGCTGACGACGGAGGAGGCCCAGATCCTCGACGAGGCATGGGTCCTGGCCACCCGCGTCCGCAACGCCGTCATGCTGGTCCGCGGCCGCGCCGGCGACACCTTCCCGGCGGACGCCCGCGAACTGGCAGCCGTGGGCCGCTACCTCGGCTACCCGGAGGGCAGGGTGGGCGAAATGCTGGAGGAATACCGCCGCACCACCCGCCGCGCCCGCGCAGTCGTGGACGACCTCTTCTACGGCGCGTGAACCCCGCTGACGGGTGATCAGGAGCCCGTCCCGCGTGGTGGAATGGTCCGATGGGGTGGAACGAATGGGACCAGGCCAAGGCGGACGTGGCGGCCCGGCAGACGCCGATGCGGCTCAACCAGCTTCCGGGAGGCGCGCCGGACGCCGACCTGGTGGTGCACCAGGACGATCTCGGCGCGGTGGGGCACGAGGCGTTCGGCCTGCACGGCCGGCTGCTGAAGCAGGCCGACATCGCGGGCGCGGGCATCGACCAGCAGGGCTCCGGCTCCACGATGCAGGCGGCCGCGGCCCTGAAGGCGAGCGGCTTCGCGCTGGGCGGTGAGCTGGAGACGGCGGTGTCGGTGTGGACCTCGCAGGTGAGGGCCGTCCTCCAGGCATGCGCGCACATCTCGAACCACCTGGACCACTCGAAGAAGGCGCACGCCGCGGACGACGAGGCCATCGCGGCGTCCCTGCGCAACCGGGACGGCTCGGCGGTGCCCGTCTCCCGGCTCGACGCGTACTTCAGGTAGGGGGCCGGCATGAACTTCGTAGGCATGCCCGACGCGGCCCGGCACATGGACCACTACCTGCGCGGTACCGGCACGCCGCTCGACCTCGACCTCGACGTCGACCGGATGCTGACTGACAGCGCGAACCTCCGGGACAAGGCGGCAGAGCCGCGTGCCGACGAACAGGACGACTGGCGCCGACAGGCGCTGGCGGCGTTCGAGAAGTCCGGTGGCCAACCCGTCGCCATCCCCGTGGAAACCCACGCCGACGGTTACACCCATGCCGCGCAGAGCGGGGCCCCTGACCGGAACTGGTTCCTGGCAGTCGGCAGCGGGATGACGAACTCCACGGGTGTGGTGACGGCGGTGCCCGGCGCCGACGGCAGGCCGCAGGTCAGCATCGACTACCAGGTGAACGTGTGGGACCGCTACAACTGGGACAGCGGCAAGGCCACGCCCATCGGCCCCACCTCCGTCACCGACGCCGACATGGCCCGGCTCCACACGGTGGGTCTGGCCAGGGAATTCGACATGAGAGGAAGCAGCTCGGTGCAGCAGCACGACCTCGACTCCGGCGGCCCCGCCCCGGCTCCCGAGGCCCCCGGCCGGGACGAGACCCGCACTGACCCCGGACGGAACGGAGACGCCAGGTGAGACGCGGAGGGCGACTGACGGTGATGGGCGGACTCCTGGCCGTGGTCGCCGGGCTCGTCGCGGGGTGTGACGGGGGTTCGGTGGCGGGGCGGGACGTGCCCTACTGGGTGGACGGGGTCTCCGCTGAGGAGGTGGGGCAGAGGCTTCGGGTGCCGGTGCCCGCGGCTGCGAGGGAGCTGAAGGCCGGCTATCAGAAGGGGTTCCAGGAAGATCAGCTGCTGCTCGCGTTCGTGCTGCCCACCGCCGATGTGGACGGCTTTCTCGAACGGCTGAAGCCGGAGCAGCCGGTGAAAGCGGGGCCGAAGTCCTTCGCCGGGCCGCAGCCCGTCGCGCCCTTCGCGCATCTCGGGCTGCCCGAGCCGGATTCCGTGGCCGGGGTGCGCACGGGGCAGGTGTGCGCGCCGTGCGCGGGGGAGGTCGACTTCATGCACGTGGCCGTCGTGCGGGTGGATGACGCCAGCAGCCGGGTGTATCTGCAGGCCGTCGACTGACCTCAGGCGCGGCCGAAGCGGGCCAGGAGGGCGGCTGTCGCCGGGTGGGGGGTGGTGTCCTGGGGGGTGCGGGGAAGGTGGTGGGGGAGGGAGCCGTACCAGGTGCGGGAGACCGTGTAGCCGAAGGCCAGGCAGAGCATGCCGCCCAGGGCGTCCAGCCAGAAGTGGTTCGCCGTGGAGACGATGACGACCAGGGTCGCCGCCGGGTAGAGCAGCCCGAGGATCCGCGCCCACGGGGCCGAGGCCACCGCGAAGATCGTCAGGCCGCACCAGAGCGACCACCCTATGTGCATGGACGGCATCGCCGCGTACTGGTTCGACATGTGCTTGAGGTTCCCGGAGGCCATCGAGCCCCACGTGTGGTGCACCAGCACGGTGTCGACGAAGCGCTGCCCGTTCATCAGCCGGGGCGGCGCGAGCGGGAAGAAGTAGTAGCCGAGCAGGGCCACGCCCGTGGTGGCGAAGAGGACCAGGCGGGTGGCGGCGTAACGGCCCGGATGGAAGCGGTAGATCCACACCAGCACGCCGATGGTCACGATGAAGTGGAGGGTGGCGTAGTAGTAGTTCATGCCCACCACCAGCCAGGTCACCGAGTTCACCGCCTGGTTGACGGAGTGCTCCACCGCGATGCCCAGGCCCCGCTCGACGCTCCAGATCCAGTCGGCGTTCGCGAGCGCGGCGGCCTTCTGCTCGGGGACCGCGTTGCGGATCAGCGAGTAGGTCCAGTAGCTGATGCCGATCAGCAGGACCTCGAACCAGATCCTCGGCCGGCGCGCGGCCCGCAGCCGGTCCAGGAGGGTGCGGTCCGCTTCCGGACGGCTGCCGCCTTCGGCCGCCGAGGGTGCGGAGGCGTCCGTGCTGGCGGTGCCCCCGGCGGGGGCCGGGGGAGTTTCCAGTGTCTTCACGCTCGCTTCACCCATGGGGAGAGAGTCTGCCAGATGCGTCCTCGCCTCCGATCATCCCTCCGGAGGGTCTTCGGCGCCTGCGGTCCGCCCTGCGGAGGACAGCCCGAGGGGGAGCCCTTACTCTGCCCCGCGCCGCTGTCCAGGGCCCGAGGCCGTCGAGCCGCGCACCACCAGCTCCGGCAGGAACACGAACTCGCTGTGCGGGGCCGGGGTGCCGCCGATCTCCTCCAGCAGGGTGCGCACCGCCGCCTGCCCCATGGCCTGCACGGGCTGGCGGATGGTGGTCAGCGGCGGATCGGTGAACGCTATGAGCGGCGAGTCGTCGAAGCCGACCACGGACACGTCCTGCGGCACCCGCAGCCCCTTCTGGCGCGCCGCCCGGATGGCCCCGAGGGCCATCATGTCGCTGGCGCACACGACGGCCGTGCAGCCCCGGGCGATGAGCGCCGCGGCGGCCGCCTGGCCGCCCTCCAGGCTGTACAGGGAGTGCTGGATCAGCTCCTCGGCCTCCGCCCCGCCGAGCCCGAGCCGCTCCTGCACGGCGGCCCGGAAGCCCTCGATCTTGCGCAGCACCGGCACGAACCGCTTCGGGCCGACCGCCAGCCCGATCCGGGTGTGCCCGAGCGCCGTGAGGTGGGTGACCGCGAGGTGCATGGCGGCCCGGTCGTCGGGGGAGACGAAGGGGGCCCGCACCTTGTCGGAGAAGCCGTTGATGAGGACGTACGGGACGCCCTGGCCGCGCAGCTGGTCGTAGCGGCCCATGTCGGCGGTGGTGTCGGCGTGCAGTCCGGAGACGAAGATGATCCCCGAGACCCCCCGGTCCACCAGCATCTCCGTCAGCTCGTCCTCGGTGGACCCGCCGGGCGTCTGCGTGGCCAGCACCGGCGTGTAGCCCTGCCGGGTCAGTGCCTGGCCGATGACCTGCGCGAGGGCCGGGAAGATGGGGTTGTCCAGCTCCGGGGTTATGAGGCCGACGAGGCCGGCGCTGCGCTGGCGCAGGCGTACGGGCCGCTCGTAGCCGAGCACGTCCAGCGCGGCCAGCACGGACTCACGGGTGCCTGCGGCCACGCCGGGCTTGCCGTTGAGCACGCGGCTGACTGTGGCTTCGCTGACCCCCGCCTGGGCTGCGATGTCGGCAAGCCGTGCGGTCACGGGATGGGACTGTACCGGTAGGCGGCTCACAAAGCCCACCACGTGCAGGAATCCGCAGGAAGACGGACCGTGCGGCCGTCGGTCTCCACCGGGGCGCTGGAGAGGACGGGGCGGCCGGGGCTCGGCATCTGCACCGTGGTCGGCCGGGTGTTGACCGTGCAGGCGAAGCCGGGCCGGGTGAAGAGGAGCACCCCCTCGGGCGCCGGGCACCAGCGCATGCCCCGGGCGTAGACCGCGGGCCCCGCCCCCGGACCGGGCCAGTCCTCGACGGGGCCGCCCTGGCCCGCCTCGACCGCACCCAGGCCCGGCAGCGCGCGGCGCAGCTCCAGGGCGGCCCGGTACAGCTCCAGGGTGGAGTGCGGGTCGCCGGTCTGCGCGGCGACGGTGAGTCCGCCCCACCCGGCGGGCTGCGGCAGCCAGCTGCCGCCGGGGCCGAAGCCGTACGGGGGCTCCTTGCCCGACCAGGGGAGCGGGACGCGGCACCCGTCGCGCAGGCCGTCCTGCCCCTCCTGCGCGTCCTGCCCCTCCTTCGCATCCCGCTCGTCCGGATCCGGCGCCGGGGCCGGGATGGTGGCCGGCGCCGGGGCCGCGGGCGGCCGGCGGCGGAAGGCGGGGTCCTGGCGGGCCTCCGCCGGGAGGTCGGTGACCTCGGGCAGGCCGAGTTCCTCGCCCTGGTAGACGTACGCCGACCCCGGCAGCGCCAGCATCAGCAGCGCCGCCGCCCGCGCCCGGGCCAGCCCCTGCGCCCCGCCCCCGTACCGGGTCACATGGCGTACGACGTCGTGGTTGGACAGCACCCACGTCGTCGGCGCCCCCACCGCCGAGGTCGCGGCCAGGGACTCGTCGATGACCGTCCGCATCGCCGCCGGGTCCCACGGGCAGTTCAGGAAGCGGAAGTTGAACGCCTGGTGCAGCTCGTCCGGCCGTACGTACAGCGCGAGCCGCTCCGAGGTCGGCGCCCACGCCTCGGCGACCCCGATCCGCGAGCCCTCGTAGGAGTCGAGTAGCCGGCGCCAGGAGCGGTGGATGGCGTGCACCCCGTCCTGGTCGAAGAAGGGCAGCGGCTCGGTGCCGATCAGCGTGGCCTGCGCGCCCCGGCCGATGTCCGGCAGCCCGGGGGCCTTGACCATGCCGTGGGCCACGTCCACCCGGAACCCGTCGACCCCCAGGTCCAGCCAGAACCGCAGCACCGAGGCGAACTCCTGCGCCACCTCCGGGTGCTCCCAGTCGAGGTCGGGCTGCTCGGGGGCGAACAGGTGCAGGTACCAGTCCCCGTCCGCGACCCGGGTCCAGGCGGGCCCGCCGAAGACGGACTCCCAGTCGTTGGGCGGCAGCGAGCCGTCCACCCCGCGCCCCGGGCGGAACAGGTACCGCTCCCGGGCGCCGGGCACCCCGGCGAGGGCGTCCTGGAACCAGGGGTGCCGCTCGGAGGTGTGGTTCGGCACCACGTCCACGATCACCCGCAGCCCGAGGGCGTGGGCGGCACGGACGAGGTCGTCGGCGTCGGCGAGGTCGCCGAAGAGCGGGTCGACGGCCCGGTAGTCGGCGACGTCGTAGCCGCCGTCCGCCTGCGGGGAGACGTAGAAGGGGGTGAGCCACACCGCGTCCACCCCGAGCCGGGCCAGGTGCGGCAGCCGCTCGCGCACCCCGCGCAGGTCCCCGATCCCGTCGCCGTCGCTGTCGGCGAAGGAGCGGACGTACACCTGGTAGATGACGGCATCACGCCACCAGCCGCCGCCCGCGGCCGGGTTGCTGGAAGCTCTTGCAAGGGGCACGGCCGTCAACTCGTGGTTCATACCGCAGTCAACGCGCGTGCACGCCCCGTGGTTGCGGGCCTGTGGAATCGAAGCGGGCTCGAACTAACAGCAAGCTGCGGCAACTGGATGGACACACGGATGTAACGATCACCGTCGCTTGCAGAAAATTGCCGCAAGGTCTTTCCGTCGGCTTTCAGTCTTGTTACGTTCCCTGCAACTCGGGACCGCGAGGGCGCGGCCGGGATCATCGAAGGAGTTCATATGCGGCGTGGCATAGCGGCCACCGCGCTGGTCGCGACCCTGGCGCTCGCGGCGACGGCTTGCGGCGGGGACACCAAGGACAACGGTGGCGAGACGAAGGCCGGCGGCGAGCTGACCGGCACCGTCACCTGGTGGGACACCTCGAACGACGCGGAGAAGGCGAGCTTCCAGAAGATCGCCGAAGGCTTCACCGCGAAGCACCCGAAGGTGACCGTCAAGTACGTCAACGTGCCCTACGGCGACGCCCAGAACAAGGTCAAGAACGCCTTCAGCAGCGGTGCCGACGCCCCCGACGTGATCCGCGCCGACGTCGGCTGGGTCGCCGACTTCGCCTCCCTCGGCTACCTGGACGAGGTCCCGGGCGACCAGGTCAAGAAGGTCGAGGCCGACTTCCTGCCGCAGGCCGTGGCCAGCGGCCGGTTCGACGGCAAGACCTTCGCCGTCCCGCAGGTCATCGACACCCTCGGCCTCTTCTACAACAAGAAGATGCTCGCCGACGCCGGTGTCCAGCCCCCCAAGACCCTGGAGGAGCTGAAGACCGCCGCGGCCGCGATCAAGGCCAAGACCGGCAAGACCGGCCTCTACCTGCGCGGTGACGACTCCTACTGGCTCCTGCCGTTCCTCTACGGCGAGGGCGGCGACCTGGTCGACGCCAAGGCCAAGACCGTCACCATCGACAACGAGGCCGGCATCAAGGGCTTCAAGGCCGCCCGCGACCTGGTCGCCTCCGGCGCGGCGGTCACCAACGCCACCGACGGCTGGACCAACATGCAGACCGCCTTCAAGTCCGGGGAGGTCGCGATGATGATCAACGGCCCCTGGGCCGTGGAGGACACCTACGCCGGCGAGCAGTTCAAGGACAAGGCCAACCTCGGCATCGCCCCCGTCCCGGCCGGCTCCGTCAAGGGCGGCGCGCCGCAGGGCGGCCACGACCTCGCCGTCTACGCCGGCTCGAAGAACACCGCCGCCGCGCACGCCTTCGTCGAGTACATGACCTCCCAGGAGGTCCAGGTGCAGTCCGCCAAGGAGCTGAGCCTGCTGCCGACGCGCACCGCCGCCTACGAGCAGCCGGACGTCAAGAACAGCGAGATGGTCCAGTTCTTCAAGCCGGCCGTCGACAAGGCCGTGCAGCGCGCCTGGATCCCGGAGAACGGCTCCCTCTTCGAGCCGCTGAAGGTCCAGTACACCAAGGCCGTCACCGGGGCGTCGAGCCCCGAGGACGCGGCCAAGGCGGCCGGCACCGAGTTCCGCAAGATCCTCAAGGGCTGGAAGTAGTACGGACGATGGCTGCTGACACCAGCCGGTCGGTGACCGGGGCCGCGGACGGCGAGACGACCCTCGCCGGCCGTGGCCCCGGCCGCACGACGGCCAAGAGCGCGGCTGACCAGAGCACGGCGGGCGGGAGCACGGACGCCAGGAGCACGGCCGCCAAGGGCGCGGCCGCCCCGGCCGCCCGAAGCCGCCGCGCGGGCGGAGGGGGCCCGCGCGGCGGCATCGGCCGCGCCTTCGCCACGCACTGGTACGCCTGGGCCATGGTCACGCCGGTCGTCCTCGTCCTCGGCGTCATCGTCGGCTGGCCGCTCGTCCGCGGCGTCTACCTCTCGCTGACCGACGCCAGCGAGCGCAACGTCGCCCGCACGATCGGCGTCCGGCACATCGAGGCCACGTACTCGTTCGTCGGGCTCGACAACTACACGGCCGTCCTCGGCGACCCCGTCTTCTGGCAGCGGCTGGTGTGGACGGTGGTGTGGACCGTCGCCTGCGTCTCCATCACCTTCGCCCTCGGCCTGGCCCTGGCCACCGTCCTCAACCGGCAGTTCCGGGGCCGCGCCGCCTACCGGATGGCGCTCATCCTGCCGTGGGCCGTGCCCGGCTTCGTCTCCGTCTTCGCCTGGCGGTTCCTCTTCAACCGCGACAACGGCATCCTCAACAAGATCCTCGACGGCGGCGGCGTCTCCGCGATCCCGTGGCTGGACGACCCCACCTGGGCCAAGCTCTCCGTCGTCGCCGTCAACGTCTGGCTCGGCGTGCCGTTCATGATGGTCGCCCTGCTCGGCGGGCTCCAGTCGATCCCCGCGGAGCTGTACGAGGCCGCCGAGATGGACGGCGCCGGACCCTGGCAGCGGTTCCGGCACATCACCCTGCCCGGGCTGCGCGCCGTCAGCATGACGGTGATCCTGCTCTCCACCATCTGGACCTTCAACATGTTCCCGGTGATCTTCCTGCTCACGCGGGGCGGCCCCGGCGACTCCACCGAGATCCTCGTCACCCAGGCGTTCCGCGAGGCGTTCGTCGCCAGCCCGCGCGACTTCGCCGGCTCCGCGACCTGGGGCGTACTGATCCTCGGCCTGCTCATGATCTTCGCGCTGGTCTACCGGCGCTCGCTGCGCAAGCAGGGAGAGGTGTGGTGACCGTGACCTCGTCCGATACCGCTTCCGTGACCTCGTCCGATACCGCCGCCGCTTCGAGGGAGGGCGTCCGGCCGCGCGGTGCGCGCTCGCCGCTCGCCTCCTTCGGGCTGCACGCCATGCTCCTCGTCGCGTCCGTCATCGCCGTGTTCCCGGTGCTGTGGATCCTGCTGACCTCGCTGAAGCCCGCGAAGTACGCCATCAGCACCGACTTCGTGAAGGAACCCACGTTCCAGAACTACTCCTACCTGCTGGAGTCCAGCCACTTCCTGAGCTGGTTCTGGAACTCCGTGCTGGTGGCCGGAGTCACCACGGTCCTCGGCGTGTTCATCGCCGCCACCACCGGCTACGCCGTCAGCCGCTTCAGGTTCCCCGGTATGAAGCCGCTCATGTGGACCCTGCTCATCACGCAGATGTTCCCCATGGCCATCCTCATCGTCCCCCTCTACAACCTCATGGGGGACCTCGGGCTGCTGAACCAGCCGCTCGGCCTGATCATCACCTACCTCACCATCGCCGTGCCGTTCTGCGCGTGGATGATGAAGGGCTTCTTCGACACCATCCCGGTCGAGATCGACGAATCCGGGCGGGTCGACGGGCTCAACCCCTTCGGCACCTTCTGGCGCCTGATCCTCCCGCTCGCCAAGCCCGGCCTCGCCGTCACCGGCTTCTACGCCTTCATCACCGCCTGGGGTGAAGTCGCCTACGCCTCGGCCTTCATGGTCGGCGAGGAGAACCTCACCCTCGCCGGCGGACTGCAGACCTTCGTCACGCAGTACACCTCCAACTGGGGGGCCATGAGCGCGGCTTCCGTCCTCATCGCCATCCCCGCGGCCGTCTTCTTCCTGTTCGCCCAGCGTCACCTCGTCGCCGGTATGACGGCGGGCGCCACCAAGGGCTGACGACCCGGCGCCCGAACCACGACCGGCCCGACTCTCCAAGGACACCATGACCCAGCACCTCGCCGACGCCCTCCCCACCCCGACCGGGACCCGGTCCGGCTGGTGGAGAGACGCGGTGATCTACCAGGTCTATCCGCGCAGCTTCGCCGACTCCAACGGGGACGGCATGGGGGACCTCGCGGGCATCCGCGGCAGACTGCCCTACCTCAAGGAGCTCGGCGTCGACGCCGTCTGGCTGAGCCCCTTCTACGCCTCCCCGCAGGCCGACGCCGGCTACGACGTCGCCGACTACCGGGCCATCGACCCCATGTTCGGCACCCTGCACGACGCCGACGCCGTCATCCGCGAAGCCCACGCGCTGGGCCTGCGGATCATCGTGGACCTCGTCCCCAACCACTGCTCCGACCAGCACGAATGGTTCAAGCAGGCCCTCCGCGAAGGCCCGGGGACGCCGCTGCGCGAACGCTTCCACTTCCGCCCGGGGAAGGGGGAGGACGGCGAGCTGCCGCCCAACGACTGGGAGTCCATCTTCGGCGGCCCGGCGTGGACGCGGGTCGCGGACGGGGAGTGGTACCTGCACCTCTTCGCCCCCGAGCAGCCCGACTTCAACTGGGAACACCCGGCCGTGCAGGACGAGTTCCGGTCGGTGCTGCGGTTCTGGCTCGACCTCGGGGTGGACGGGTTCCGCATCGATGTGGCCCACGGGCTGGTCAAGGCCCCCGGGCTGCCCGACCTGGGCCGTGACGAGCAGCTCAAGCTGCTCGGGAACCAGGTGCTGCCCTTCTTCGACCAGGACGGGGTCCACGAGATCTACCGCTCGTGGCGGAAGGTCCTCGACGAGTACGCGGGCGAGCGGATCGGCGTCGCCGAGGCATGGGCGCCGAACGTCTCGCGCACCGCTCTGTACGTGCGTCACGACGAGCTGCACCAGGCGTTCAACTTCCACTATCTGACGACCGGTTGGGACGCCGCCGCGCTGCGCGCCACCATCGACGCGTCGCTGGACGCCATGCGGCCCGTGGGCGCCCCGACCACCTGGGTGCTGTCCAACCACGACGTGGTCCGCCACCGGACCCGGCTCGGCAGCCTGGCCCGGGCGCGGGCGGCGGCGCTGCTGATGCTGGCGCTGCCGGGGTCGGCGTACGTCTACCAGGGCGAGGAGCTCGGCCTGCCGGAGGTGACGGAACTGCCGGACGAGGTGCGCCAGGACCCGTCGTTCTTCAAGCAGAACGGCCAGGACGGGCTCCGCGACGGCTGCCGGGTGCCGATCCCGTGGTCGGGCGACGAGGCCCCGTACGGGTTCGGGACGGGCGGCAGCTGGCTGCCGCAGCCGCAGGAGTGGGCGGGGCTGAGTGTCGAGGCGCAGACCGGGGATCCGGAGTCGACGCTGGAGCTCTACCGCGCGGCGCTGCGGATCCGGCGGGAGCACGCCGATCTGGGGGCGGGGGACGCGGTGGAGTGGCAGGACGCGCCGGAGGGGGTCCTGGTGTTCCGTCGCGGGTCGTTCGTCTGCGCCGTCAACACGACGGGGGAGGACGTGCGGATACCGGCGGTCGGTTCCGTGCTGCTGGCCAGCGGTGACCTGGGCGCTGACGCGGATGTCCTGCCCGCCGACACCGCGGTGTGGTGGCAGGGGTGAGTTCCCCCTTGCGGCTGACGGACATCGCCTCGCAGGCCCAGGTCAGCGAGGCGACCGTCAGCCGTGTGCTCAACGGCAAGGCGGGCGTGGCGGCCGGCACCCGGCACCGGGTGCTGGCCGCCATGGACCTGCTGGGCTACGAGCGGCCGGTGCGGCTGAAGCGGCGCAGCAACGGGCTGGTCGGGCTGCTGATCCCCGAGCTGACCAATCCCATCTTCCCGGCGTTCGCCCAGGTCATCGAGCAGGCGCTCGCTGGGCACGGGTACACGCCCGTGCTGTGCACGCAGACGCCGGGCGGGGCGACCGAGGACGAGCTGGTCGAGCAGCTGGAGGAGCGGGGGGTCACCGGGATCGTCTTCCTGTCCGGCCTGCACGCGGACGCCACCGCCGATCCGGCGCGCTACCAGCGGCTGGCGGCGCGGGGGCTGCCGTTCGTCATGGTCAACGGGTTCAACGAGCACGTGCAGGCGCCCTTCGTCTCCCCCGACGACCGGGCGGCGGCGGACATGGCCGTACGGCACCTGGAGGAGCTCGGGCACCGCAGGATCGGGCTGGCCATAGGGCCGACGCGGTACGTGCCCTCGGCGCGCAAGGAGCAGGGCTTCCTGGCCGCCCGGCCGGGGGCGGACGGGGAGGGGCTCGTCCAGCGCACCCTGTTCACCGTCGAGGGGGGCCACGCGGCGGGCGGCGCCCTGCTGGAGCGGGGCTGCACGGGGGTGGTCTGCGCGAGCGACATGATGGCGCTCGGGGTCATCCGCGCCGCCCGGGAACGGGGGCTGCGGGTCCCGGAGGACGTCTCGGTGGTCGGCTTCGACGACTCCCCGCTGATCGCCTTCACGGACCCCCCGCTGACGACGGTCCGCCAGCCGGTGCGCGCGATGGCCACGGCGGCGGTGGGGGCCCTGCTGGAGGCGGTGGCGGGGACCCCGGTCCAGCGCACGGAGTACGTCTTCCAGCCGGAGCTGGTGGTGAGGGGGTCGACGGGACCGGGGCCGGGGGCGGGGTAGGGGGCCCCTGTGGCCCGGGCCCGCCATCTCCCCCTCGGCGGGTAGGGGCTGGGCGGTGTTTGCCCACCCGCCTTCCCCCGGGTGCGGGGCGGGCCGGGTGCGGGGCGGGCCCGCTATCTCCCCCTCGGCGGGTAGGGGCTGGGCGGTGTTTGCCCACCCGCCTCCCCGTCTGCGGGGCGGTGGTTCGGAGGCGGTAGCCCGTCGGGCGGTCTCAGGGAGGGGCTGGGGGTTTCCCGTCAGTCCCACGGTCCTTCCGGTTCGGGCCGGCCTGTCAAGGGCGCTCCCTTCGGTCGCGTCGCTGCGCGATGGCCTTCGGCCACCCTTGACAGGCCGGCCCGCCCCGGAAAGACAAGGACTGCCGGGAAGCCCCCAGAAGAACGGGCCGGGCCAGAAGCGGACATTCGGCTCCCTCGGCGATGAGGCGAGGGGTCGGGGGCCGGCAGACCGGGCATCCGGGCCGGCCTCAGCCGGTGGCCAGCGCCTCCCCGCGCCGCAGATCGCTACGCGCTCCTCCCGTTCCGGCGGCTGCCGCTGGTCTGGGGCTGATACCTGCACGAAACGCCGAACAGAGCAGCGTTCGGGGCCCTGGGCGCCGCAGATCGCTACGCGCTTCTCCCGTCTCGGCGGCTGCCGCTGGTCTGGGGCTGGTCATACGCGGGCTGGACGTTTGCGGCGGCAGGCGGTGAGGTGGGCGGCCGGGGGTGCTTCGGGGGTGGTGCCGAGGTTGAGGGAGTTGAGGGCCTCGCGTACTTCCGCGAAGCGGGGATGCCCGGGGCCGGCGAAGAGGTCGGCGGGGAGGGACTGGTCCCCCGTCAGCTCGGAGAGGTTCCGCACGCGGAGCACCTCGGCGACCCGGAGGACGACCGGCAGGTGCGGGGTGCGCAGACGGCCGGTCTCGACTGCCTTGACCCAGGAGGCCGAGCGCCCCAGGAGGCCGCCGAGTTGGTCTCGGGTGAGTCCGCGCCGTGTGCGGAGGATCTGCATTCTCTGACCGAACACCAGCGGATCGGCGTACGGGTCCGGGGTTGCGTCGTACGACATGCTGCCTTGCCCCTTCCTTGCAACGCGACACCGACAGGTTAGGCGGCGGGGATTGTTTCAGGGGGTCGCTTCAACTTCCCACAAGCGGAAGCGGAATGGGTGGTTTTCGTTCGTTGAGCGGAGCTTGTGCGCCGCTCAACGGACAACGGCAGGTCAAATCCTTGTTGCGTACCTGTCATCCAGGTCGGGTTGATGGCACTCTCTCAGCCAGTCCCCCCACGGCTACGAAGGAGTGACCTTCCCCATGTCCTCATTCCGCACCCCCCGCACCCTGCGCGCCGCCGCACTCGTCGCCTCGGCGGCCATGGTCGCCATCGCCGTCCAGACCGGTTCCGCCAGTGCCTCCGCCGAGCGGGAGGCCGGGGCCACCGCGCTTCAGCTGACGGCCGGAGCGCGTGCGCAGGCGATCGGTGAGGCGCAGAACGCGGCGCCCGACACCGCCCGTGCCATCGGGCTGGGCGGTGACGAGCGCCTCGTGGCCCGTGACGTCATCAAGGACGCCGACGGTACGGTGCACACCCGCTACGAGCGCACGTACCAGGGGCTTCCCGTCCTCGGTGGTGACCTGGTCGTCCACCAGAAGAAGGACGGCAGCCGCAAGGCCGACAAGGCCGTCGAGGCGAAGATAGCCCCGGCCGGCGCCCGTTCCGCCCTGCGGGCGGCTCCCGCCGGCGGGCGTCAGGTCGTGTGGGCCGCGACCGGCAAGCCGGTCTTCGCGTACGAGACCGTGGTCACCGGTACCCAGCACGACGGCACGCCCAGCGAGCGCCACGTCATCACCGATGCCGCCACCGGGGCCGAGCTCTACTCCTACGAGGCCATCGACACCGGCACCGGCACCAGCGAGTACTCCGGCTCCGTCACCCTGGGCACCGCGCCGAGCGGATCGGCGTTCAGCCTCACCGACACCGCGCGCGGCGGCCACAAGACGTACGACCTGAACGGCGGCACCTCCGGTACCGGCACCCTCTTCACCGACGCCGACGACAAGTGGGGCGACGGCACCCCGTCGAACCGGCAGACCGCCGCCGTCGACGCCCACTACGGCGCGGCCGTCACCTGGGACTTCTACAAGAGCGAGCTCGGCCGCAACGGCATCGCCGGCGACGGCAGGGCCGCCTACTCCCGCGTCCACTACGGCAACGCCTACGTCAACGCCTTCTGGGACGACAGCTGCTTCTGCATGACCTACGGAGACGGCCAGAACAACCAGCGGCCGCTGACCGCGCTGGACGTCGCGGGCCACGAGATGAGCCACGGCCTGACCGCCGCCACCGCCAAGCTCAACTACAGCCGTGAGTCCGGCGGTCTCAACGAGGCCACCAGCGACATCTTCGGCACCTCGGTGGAGTTCTTCGCCAACAACGCCTCGGACCCCGGTGACTACCTCATCGGCGAGAAGATCGACATCCGGGGTGACGGCAGCCCGCTGCGGTACATGGACAAGCCCAGCAAGGACGGCGCCTCCGCCGACTACTGGTCCAAGACGGTGGGCCGGCTCGACGTCCACAACTCGTCGGGCGTCGCGAACCACTTCTTCTACCTGCTGTCCGAGGGCAGCGGCGCCAAGACCGTCAACGGCGTCGCGTACAACTCGCCGACCTACGACGGGTCCACCGTCGCGGGCATCGGCCGGACCAAGGCGTACAAGATCTGGTACAAGGCCCTGTCGACCTACATGACCTCGACCACCGACTACGCGGGCGCCCGCACGGCGACCCTGAAGGCGACGGCCGACCTGTACGGCGCGACGGGCGTCGAGTACCAGCAGGTGGCGGCGGCCTGGAAGGCCGTGAACGTCAACTAGCGGGAGCCTGAGGGGGTGGGGCGCGGCGCAAGCCGCCTCCCACCCCCCTTTTTTTCGTGCGCCCGGATCAGAGCCGGCGCAGGGCTGCCTCGACGCTGTCGCCGGGGTGGGTGTTGAACGCGATCGCCGCCTGGGGGGCGTGGCGGCGGATCAGGTTGAGGATCTGCTCGAACAAGGGCAGCAGCGGCTCCGCCTTGCGGATGCCGCCGCCGATGACCACGACGTCCCACGGGCGTTCGGTGAGTGACGCGATCAGCGTGGACTCGGTCGAGCCGTCCCACACGATCAGCGTCATCGCCGCGTCGATGCCGTGCTCGCCGAACCGGGCCAGTTCCGCGTCGAGGGCTGCCTGGACAGCCGCTCCGTCGATGTCCGGGACGGGTATCGCGTGCGGGTCGTATCCGATGAGAAGCGCAGAAGTCATACCGCCCAACCTAGGCGTGCCGGTGGGGCGGGCGGGTGCCTGCCCGGAAACAATTCTGCAATCTCTTGCGCAAGCTCTTGCAACACTCCTGGCCGCGCCCTACGGTCGCGTGCAACCCCCCACGCCTTCCCGCCAGGAGGAGCCCCCACATGGCCAGATCCCTACCCGCGCGCGCCGGCAGAGCCGGGCTCGCGGTGGCCGCGCTCGCCGCCGCCACCCTCACCGCGCAGGCGCCGTCCGCCTCCGCCTCCCCGCCGGGGGACAAGGACGTCACCGCCGTGCTGTTCGAGTGGCGGTTCGACTCCGTCGCCAAGGCGTGCACCGACAGCCTCGGCCCCGCCGGGTACGGGTTCGTGCAGGTGTCGCCGCCGCAGGAGCACGTCCAGGGGCCCCAGTGGTGGACCTCGTACCAGCCCGTCAGCTACAAGATCGCCGGTCGGCTCGGGGACCGGGCCGCCTTCCAGCGGATGGTCGGCACCTGCCACGCCGCCGGGGTCAAGGTCGTCGCGGACTCCGTCATCAACCACATGGCCGCGGGCAACGGTGTGGGTACAGGCGGGTCTTCGTATACCAAGTACGACTACCCGGGCCTCTACTCCGGCGCCGACATGGACGACTGCCGGGCCACCGTCTCCGACTACCACAACCGTGCCGACGTGCAGAACTGCGAGCTCGTCCAGCTCGCCGACCTCGACACCGGTGAGGAGTACGTGCGGGGGCGGATCGCCGGGTACCTCAACGACCTGCTGTCCCTCGGGGTCGACGGGTTCCGCATCGACGCCGCCAAGCACATGCCCGCCGCCGACCTCGCCAACATCAAGTCCCGCCTCACGAACCCCGCCGTCTACTGGAAGCAGGAGGCGATCTACGGGGCCGGCGAGGCCGTGGCACCGTCCGAGTACCTCGGCACCGGGGACGTGCAGGAGTTCCGGTACGCCCGCGACCTGAAGCGGGTGTTCCAGGGGGAGAAGCTCGCCTATCTGAAGAACTTCGGCGAAGCGTGGGGGTACATGCCCTCCGGCCAGGCCGCGGTGTTCGTCGACAACCACGACACCGAGCGCGTCGGCGACACCCTCAACTACAAGGACGGCGCCGACTACACCCTGGCCGGCGTCTTCATGCTGGCCTGGCCCTACGGCTCCCCGGACGTGCACTCCGGCTACGAGTGGACCGACAAGGACGCCGGACCGCCCAACGGCGGCGCCGTCAACGCCTGCTACAGCGACGGGTGGAAGTGCCAGCACGCCTGGCCGCAGCTCTCCTCCATGGTGGCCTTCCGCAACGCCGCCCGGGGCCAGGGCGTCAGCGACTGGTGGGACAACGGCGGCAACCAGATCGCCTTCGGACGCGGGACCAGGGCGTACGTGGCCCTCAACCACGAGAGCGCCCCGCTGACCCGCACCTTCCAGACCTCCCTCCCGGCCGGGACCTACTGCGACGTGCAGAGCGGCCGCGCCGTCAGCGTCGACTCCGGCGGCCGGTTCACCGCCACCCTCGCCCCCCAGACCGCCCTGGCCCTGCACGCCGGCGCCCGCACCTGCACCGGCGCCCCGGCGGCCACCGCCGGGGCCTCCTTCGCCGTCACCGCGACGACCGTCCCCGGCCAGGACGTCTACGTCACCGGCGACCGCCCGGAGCTCGGCTCCTGGAACCCCGGCGCCGCCCTCAAGCTCGACCCGGCCGCCTACCCCGTCTGGAAGCTCGACGTCACCCTCCCCGCCGGGACGGCGTTCTCGTACAAGTACGTCCGCAAGGACGCCTCCGGGAACGTCACCTGGGAGAGCGGGGCCAACCGCTCCGCCAGCGTCCCGGCCAACGGCAAGGTCACCCTGACCGACACCTGGCGCAACTGACCCCGCGCCCCCCGACCAGGGCCGTCCGGCACCCCTGACCCTGCCACGCCGGGCGGCCCTCACCTCCCCGAGGAGAGCCCCCTTGATACGCCCCGCAGCGGGGATCGTCGCCGCCACCCTGGCCGTGACCGTCCTGCCGGCCCTGCCCCACTCCGCGGCCGCCGCCACACCGCCGGCGCCGCCCTCGGACGCGAAGCTCGCCGCCGAGCCCGCCCGGCACGATCTGACCCGCGAGCAGTTCTACTTCGTGCTCCCGGACCGCTTCGCCAACGGCGACCCGCGCAACGACACCGGCGGGCTCACCGGCACCCGGCTCCAGACCGGCCTGGACCGGACGGACAAGGGCTTCTACCAGGGCGGGGATCTCAAGGGGATCACCGACCGGCTCGACTACATCAAGGGGCTCGGCACCACCGCCATCTGGCTGGCGCCGATCTTCAAGAACCAGCCCGTGCAGGGCGAGGGAGCCAACGCCTCGGCCGGCTACCACGGTTACTGGATCACCGACTTCACCCAGGTGGACCCGCACTTCGGGACCAACGCCGACCTCGCCCGCCTCATCGACAAGGCCCACGGCAAGGGGATGAAGGTCTTCTTCGACGTCATCACCAACCACACCGCCGACGTCATCGACTACAAGGAGGGCTCCCACGACTACCTCTCCCAGGGCGCCTTCCCCTACCTGACCAAGGACGGCGTCCCCTTCGACGACAGCGACTACGCCGACGGGAAGCGGAAGTTCCCCGCCGTCGACGCCGCCCGCAGCTTCCCCCGTACCCCTGTCGTCCCCGCCGGCAAGAAGGACCTCAAGTCCCCGGCCTGGCTCAACGACCCGTCCCTGTACCACAACCGGGGAGATTCCACCTTCGCCGGGGAGTCGGCGCAGCAGGGCGACTTCTCCGGCCTGGACGACCTGTGGACCGAGCGGCCCGAGGTCGTCAGCGGCATGGAGAAGATCTACGAGAAGTGGGTCCGCGACTTCGGCGTGGACGGGTTCCGCATCGACACCGTCAAGCACGTGGACATGGACTTCTGGACCCAGTGGGCCACCGCCCTCGACCAGTACGCGGCCCGCCGCGGCCGCAAGGACTTCTTCATGTTCGGCGAGGTCTACTCCGCCGACACCGCCGTCACCTCCCCCTACGTGACCCGCGGCCGCCTCGACGCCACCCTCGACTTCCCGCTCCAGGACGCCCTGCGCGCGTACGCCTCCCAGGGCGCGCCCGCCGGACGTCTGGCCTCCGTCCTCGGCGACGACTTCCGGTACACCACCGACAAGGCCAACGCCTACGAGCAGGTCACCTTCCTCGGCAACCACGACATGGGCCGCTTCGGCAGCTTCCTCAAGCAGGACCACCCGGGCGCCGGCGAGGCCGAACTGCTGGACCGCTACCGGCTCGCCAACGAGCTGATGTTCCTCTCCCGCGGCAACCCGGTGGTCTACTCCGGCGACGAGCAGGGCTTCACCGGCTCCGGCGGTGACAAGGACGCCCGCCAGCCGCTCTTCGCGACCCGGATCGCCGACTACCTCGACGACGACGAGCTGGGCACCGCCCGCACCGCCGCGAGCGACGCCTACGATCCGGAGCACCCGCTCTACCAGCAGATCAGTGCTCTCTCGAAGCTGGTGAAGGACCACCCCGCCCTGCGCGACGGTATCCAGAGCGAGCGCCTCTCCGACGGCAGCGTCTACGCCTTCGCCCGCACCGACCCCAGGACCCGCACCGAGTACCTGGTCGCCGCCAACAACGCCGCCGAGCCGAGGACCGTCCAGCTCGACGCCCCCGCCGGCGCCCGCTACCGCGTCCTCCACGGCGCCCCCGCCGCCACCGGCCCGAACGCCCTCTACGCCACCGGCCTGAGCACCGCCTCCCCGGCCGGCAAGCTCACCGTCACCGTCCCGGCCCTCGCCACCACCGTGCTGGAGGCCACCGCCCCCCTCCCCGCCCCCGCCACCGGCCCCTCCCTCACCCTCAAGGCCCCCGCCCCCGGCGCCACCGGCACCGTCGAGCTGTCCGCCGACGTCCCCCCGGCCGGCGGCCCCGGCGCCCTGACCCGGGTGGTCTTCGCCGCGCAGACCGGCACCGGCGCCTGGCGGGTCCTCGGCTCCGCCGACCACGCCCCCTACAAGGTCACCGACACCGTCCCGGCCACCACCCCCGCCGGCACCCCCCTGCGCTACAAGGCCGTCGCCGTCGACGCGGGCGGCCGCACCGCCTCCGCCCTCGCCGCCACCACCGCGGGCCAGACCCCGCCGCCCACGCCCCCCACCGCCACCCAGCGCGACTACGCCGTCGTCCACTACCACCGCCCCGACGGCGACTACACCGACTGGCGCCTGTACGCCTGGGGCGACCTCGCCGACGGCGAGGCCGCTCCGTCGAAGGAACAGCCCGAGGGGCACCCCTTCACCGGCCGCGACGCCTACGGGGCCTTCGCCTACGTCCGCCTCAAGCCCGGCGCCACCACCCTCGGCTACCTCGTCATCAACAAGGACGGCACCAAGGACGTGGCCGCCGACCGCACCCTCGACCTCAGCCGCGGCGGCGAGGTCTGGCTGGAGCAGGGCCAGGAGGCCGCCCGCACCGACCGCCCCGCCTACCCGCCGCAGGACCAGGCCAAGGCCGTCCTGCACTACCAGCGCCCCGACGGCGCCTACGACGGCTGGGGCCTGCACGTGTGGAGCGGCGCCGCCGCCCCCACCGACTGGTCCAAGCCGCTGCTGCCCGTCCGCACCGACCCGTACGGCGCCGTCTACGAGGTCCCCCTCGCCCCCGGCGCCACCAGCCTCAGCTACATCCTCCACAAGGGCGACGAGAAGGACCTTCCCGCCGACCAGTCCCTCGACCTCAAGGCCACCGGCCACGAGGTGTGGATGCTCGGCGGCCGTGAGAAGTACCTCCTGCCCCAGCAGGCCGGATCCGGCGCCGCCCTCGACCTCACCAAGGCCGAGGCCGTCTGGATCGACCGCGACACCCTCGCCTGGAACGCCCCCGCCACCGCCGCCTCCGCCCAGCTCCTCGCCTCCCACGACGGCCGCATCACCGCCGGCGACGGCCTCCTGCACGAGAACGGCGCCCAGTGGCTGCGGCTGACCCGCTCCGCCCTCACCGCCGCCCAGAAGCAGAAGTTCCCGCACCTGGCCTCGTACACCGCCTTCACCGTCGACCCCCGCGACCGCGACCGGGTCCGCGAGGCCCTGCGCGGCCAGCTCGTCGCCAGCGCCCGCGCCGCCAACGGGGCCGTCCTCGCCGCCACCGGAGTCCAGCTCGCCGGCGTCCTGGACGACCTGTACGCGGCGAACGCCGCCACCACCCCCCTCGGCCCCGTCTTCAAGGACGGCCGCCCCACCCTCTCCGTCTGGGCCCCCACCGCCCAGCAGGTCACCCTCGAACTCGACGGCCGCACCGTGCCCATGCGCCGCGACGACACCACCGGCGTCTGGTCGGTGCGCGGCGACCGCTCCTGGACCGGCAAGCCCTACCGCTACGCCGTCACCGTGTGGGCGCCCAGCACCCGCCAGATCGTCCGCAACCTGGTCACCGACCCCTACTCCACCGCCCTGACCACCGACTCGGCCTCCAGCCTGGCCGTCGACCTGGCCGACCCCCGACTGGCCCCGCCCGGCTGGCGCGACCTGCGCAAGCCGGCCCCCGTCCCCTTCAGCAGCGCCCAGATCCAGGAACTCCACATCCGCGACTTCTCGATCGCGGACGCCACCAGCAAGCACCCCGGCCAGTACCTGGCCTTCACCGACACCGACTCCGCCGGCATGCGCCACCTGCGGGAACTCGCCGCCGCCGGCACCTCCTACGTCCACCTGCTGCCCGCCTTCGACTTCGGCAGCGTCCCCGAGGACCCCAAGAAGCGCACCACCCCCGCCTGCGACCTGAAGTCCTACGCCCCCGACTCCGCGTCCCAGCAGGAGTGCGTGACGGCCGCGGCCGCCAAGGACGGCTTCAACTGGGGCTACGACCCGCTGCACTACACCGTCCCGGAGGGCTCGTACGCCAGCGACCCGGACGGCACCGCCCGCACCGTCGAGTTCCGCAGGATGGTCCAGTCCCTCAACGGAGCCGGGCTGCGCACCGTGATGGACGTGGTCTACAACCACACGATCGCCTCCGGCCAGTCCGACCAGTCCGTCCTGGACCGCGTCGTCCCCGGCTACTACCAGCGGCTCCTCGCCGACGGCAGCGTCGCCACCTCCAGCTGCTGCTCCAACACCGCACCCGAGAACGCCATGATGGGCCGCCTCGTCGTGGACTCCGTCGTCACCTGGGCCAGGCAGTACAAGGTGGACGGCTTCCGCTTCGACCTCATGGGCCACCACCCGAAGGCCAACATCCTGGCCGTCCGCAAGGCCCTCGACGAGCTCACCGTCGCCAAGGACGGGGTCGACGGGAAGAAGATCGTCCTCTACGGCGAGGGCTGGAACTTCGGCGAGGTCGCCGACGACGCCCGCTTCGTCCAGGCCACCCAGAAGAACATGGCCGGAACCGGCATCGCCACCTTCTCCGACCGTGCCCGCGACGCCGTACGCGGCGGAGGCCCCTTCGACGAGGACCCCCGCGTCCAGGGCTTCGCCACCGGCCTCTTCACCGACCCCAACGGCTCACCCGCCAACGGCACCCCCGAGCAGCAGCGCGCCCGCCTGCTGCACGACCAGGACCTCCTCAAGGTCGGTCTCACCGGCAACCTGGCCTCGTACGCCTTCACCGACTCCACCGGCCGCCGCACCCAGGGTTCCGGGATCGACTACAACGGCGCCCCGGCCGGCTACGCGGCCGCCCCCGGCGACGCCCTGGCCTACGCCGACGCCCACGACAACGAGTCCCTCTACGACGCCCTGGCCTACAAGCTCCCCGCCGGCACCGCCACCGCCGACCGGGCCCGTATGCAGGTCCTCGCGATGGCCACGGCCGCCCTCTCCCAGGGCCCGGCCCTCTCCCAGGCGGGCAGCGACCTGCTCCGCTCCAAGTCCCTGGACCGCAACTCCTTCGACAGCGGCGACTGGTTCAACGCCCTGCACTGGGACTGCCGCGACGGCAACGGCTTCGGCCGCGGCCTGCCGCCCGCCGCCGACAACCGCGCCAAGTGGCCCTACGCCAAGCCCCTGCTGAGCGGCCCGGCCCCCGGCTGCGCCGACATCGACGGCGCCTCGGCCGCCTACCGGGACCTGCTGAGGATCCGTACGACCGAACCCGCCTTCGCCCTCACCACCGCCCAGGCGGTGCAGGAACGGCTGTCCTTCCCGCTGTCGGGCCCCGGCGAGACCCCGGGCGTGCTCACCATGGCCCTCGGTGACCTGGTGGTGGTCTTCAACGCCACCCCCACCGCCCAGGCCCAGCGCGTCCCCGCCCTCGCCGGCACCGGCTACGCCCTGCACCCCGTCCAGGCGGGCGGCTCCGACCGGGCCGTCAAGGCGGCGGCGTACGACCGGACGACGGGGGAGTTCACCACCCCGGCGCGGACGGTCGCGGTGTTCAAGCGCGGCTGACGCACCACGCCTGAGGGGGCGGGTACCGGACGGACTCCGGTACCCGCCCCCTCAGACGTCCAGGCGCCGCTCCAGCAGGATCACCCCGTACACCCGCCCGTCCTTGCCCTGCTTCGACGGGAACTCGCCCACCACCCGGTAGCCCGCGCCCCGGTAGTACGCCAGCAGCCGGGGGTTCGTCGAGACGCAGTCCAGCCGCGCGCGCTCCCGCCCGGTCCGGGCGATCCGCCGCTCGGCGTGGGCGAGGAGCCGCAGCCCCGTCCCCGGAGCGGCCGTCTCCCGGTCCACCATCAGCCGGTGCACATAGCCCGCGACCGGCGGCTGGACCCCCCACGCCTCCTCGTCGGACCACCACAGCTCGTACGCGCCGACGACCTGCCCGTCCGCGTCCGCGGCGAGCCACACCTCCCCGTCGCGCATCTTCCCCCGGAAGTGCGCGGCGTCCTTCTCGCCCGGTTTCCACTGGTCGATGCCCTGCTTGCGCATCCACCGGGCGGCCTGGTCGTAGAGCTTCACCAGGATTCCGGCGTCCTTCTCCCCGGCCGCCCGGAACACGATCCCGTCGTCAATGATCACGCGGGCATTATCGCCAGCCGCGCCGCCCGGCCCCCACCCGCCCGGGGGTCGTCCGTCACAGGTCCGCCACGTCCTCGCGGGGGCCCGGCACCAGCGTCGCCAGCCGCCCGACCAGTTCACCGAACGGCCCGTCGGCCGGCTCACCGGCCAGGATGGCGACGAGGATCTGCGCCATCTCCGCGTCGTACGCGGCGCTCACGGCGGCCAGCGCCGCGAAGTCGTGCACCAGCTGGAGTTCCAGTTCCGCGCGCGGGATCCGCCGACCGTCCAGCCACAGCAGTGCCGTCGACTCCGCCAGCGACACCCAGGACCGCACCACCAGCTCCAGGCGCGCGGGGGGCCGTTCGACGCCGATGTGCAGCAGGATCTGCTCGTACGCCGCCTGCCGGACCTCGTCGATCATGGCGTTGGCCCGGCTGCTGCCCGCCGCGGGACCGCCGCGCAGCAGCGCCGAGAAGCCGGGCCCGTGGTCGTCGACGAAGGCGAAGTACCGGCCCATCACCCGCAGCAGCCGGGCCCCGAGCGGACCCTCGCGCGGCTCGACGAAGCGCTCGGCCAGCTCGTCCGCGGCCCGCCGCAGCGCGGCCTCGTACAGGCTCAGCTTGCCCGGGAAGTAGTGGTAGACGAGCGGCCGGGATATCCCGGCCGCCGCCGCGATCTCGTCGATCGACACGTCGTCGGGCGAGCGGTGGCTGAACAGCTCCAGGGCAACCCCGATCAGCTGCTGCCGCCGCTCCTCGACACCCATCCTGCGCCGCACCCCGGTCGTCATGCCGACACCCTACTTCGCGGGCGGCCGGGCCAGTTGCTCAGAGGTCCAGCGTGAGCCGGTCCGAGGCGGCGCGGGAGACGCACAGCAGCATCGAGTCCGCGCGCTCCTCGTCCGTCAGGAGCTCGTCGCGGTGGTCGACCGCACCCGCCAGGACCCGGTGCCGGCAGGTCCCGCAGAACCCCTGCTCACAGGAGTACGGGGTGTCCGGCAGGACCCGCCGCACCGCGCTCAGCGCGGACTCGCCGGCCCCGACCTCCACCGAGCCGCCGCTGCGGGCCAGTTCGACGGTGAAGGCCCGCGCCGGCCCGGTCACCGCCGCGCCGAACCGCTCCAGGTGCACCGCCGAAGCGTCCGGGGCGGCCCGGACGACCGCCTCCATCAGCGGGTCGGGGCCGCAGCAGTACACCAGGGTGCCCGGCCGCAGCCCGGCCAGCGGGGCCAGGTCCGGCAGGCCCGCCTCGTCCTGGGCGACGACCGTCACCCGCCCTCCGTACGCGGCCAGTTCGGGCAGGAACGGCATCGAGGCCCGCGAGCGGCCCCCGTACAGCAGGGTCCACTCGGCGCCCGCCGCCGTCGCCGCGCGGAGCATGGGCAGGACCGGGGTGATCCCGATGCCGCCCGCGACGAAGGCGTACGCGGGGGCGGGCAGCAGCTCGAACCGGTTGCGCGGCGCCCGCACCTCCAGCTCCGCGCCCTCCACGAGCTGGGCGTGCGCCTCGCGTGAGCCGCCGCGCCCGTCCTCGACCAGCCGGACCGCGATCGTGTAACGGCCGGAGTCGGCCGGGTCCCCGCACAGCGAGTACTGGCGCACCAGCCCCGAGGGCAGCCGTACGTCCACGTGCGCGCCCGGGGTCCAGGGCGGCAGCTCGTCGGACTCCAGCACCAGCCGCAGCACCCCCTCGGCGGGCTCGGTACGCTCCACGACCAGCGTGCGCAGCCAGCGGCGCGGGGAGCAGCCCGACACCGGGGTCTCCAGCGCGGGGAGCGGCCACAGGGGGGAGCGGCCGATCCGCTTGCGCAGCGCCCGCCGGGTCAGTACGGCGGCCCCCGCCACCGCCGTGACGGCCAGGGCCCGCCTCACGGCCGCACCCCGCCGTTGGCGCCGGGGGAGGAGGCCAGGTAGGCCCGCGCCTGGGCGGTGGAGCCCTCCTGGGAGGGGTGGTAGGTGCGGGAGAGGTAGGTCGGGATCGACCTCGCCATGGCCCCCGCCGAGGGCAGCACCCCCCTGCGGCCCGCCCGGAGGAACTGGCCGAGGGACGCCTTGGCGCCGGGCAGCTGGGGGTCGTTCGCCATGAAGAAGCGGGCGCCGCGCTGCCAGAGGAACACCAGGGCGGCGAAGGCGGTGGCCCAGGTCCGCACGCGGCGCCGGTAGCCGCCGTCCACGTGCAGGAACAGGTCGAAGGCCACCGAGCGGTGCTCGACCTCCTCCGCGCCGTGCCAGCGCAGCAGGTCCAGCATCATCGGGTCGGCGCCGCGCCGGTCCAGCTCCGTCGCGTTGAGCACCCAGTCGCCGAGGAAGGCGGTGTAGTGCTCGATGGCCGCGATGATCGCGACGCGTTCCATCAGCCACCACTTGCGGGCCCGGCCGGGCGGGAGGGTGCGGTCGCCGAGGAGCTTCTCGAAGAGCCAGTCCACCTGGGCGGTGTAGGGGGTGGGATCCAGGCCCAGGCGCTTGAGGTGGGGGAGTACGTCGTCGTGGGCGGCGGCGTGCATGGCCTCCTGCCCGATGAACCCGACGACGTCCGCCCGCAGCCGCTCGTCGGTGATGTACGGGAGCACCTGCTTGTAGACGTGCACGAACCAGCGCTCGCCGGCGGGGAGCAGCAGGTGCAGCACGTTGATGGTGTGCCCGGCGAAGGGTTCACCGGGCAGCCAGTGCAGCGGGGTGGCGTCCCAGGAGAACGACACGTTCCGTGCCTGGAGGTCTATGTGTTCCGACGCCACGGGGACGGGCGCGACCGGCGTATTAGACATGGCGTCAATGTACTGACGCCCACCCGGGAGCAAAACCCCCCGTGCCAAACCCGCACTTCCGAACGGCCGCCCAGTCCCCCAGGGGCTCGGGGAACGGCGCGCCCAGCCACGAACACCCCGCGGCCGACGCACCATCCGCCCCCCGGCCCCCGGCCCCCGACACCTAGCGGAGCGCCCCGGCCCGGCTCCCGTCCGTCAGCTTCCCCGACAGGTCCACCTGCGCCCCCTCGGCGGCCTTCACCGCCAGCCGGTTGCCGTTCGCGCTGCCGTTGACCCCGCCCCCGGTCGCCGTGAGCGAAGCGAACTGCGCGCTGCCCGCCGCCAGCACGTACCACTGCCCCGCCCGGGACTTCCACAGCACCCCGGCCAGCACCCTCGGCTCCCGGGGCCCGCACGCGGCCGACCCCTCCGCCTTGGCCGCCTGCGCGGCCAGCGCGGCCCCCGGGGCGAGGAACTGCACCTGCACCCGGTCCGCCGTCCCCCGCCAGGTCTCCGCCCGGCTGCACAGCCAGGTCGCCGCCCCGTCACCCTCCGGCAGCGGCTGCTTCGCGTACGTCCACGCGTTGACCGACCGCACCCCGTGCGAGCGCACCGACGGCAGCAGACACGCCGTCTTCGACCACTCCCCGAGCTCCGCCGCCTCCGTCACGTCCCGCGCGGCACCCGGCGCGCCCGAGGTCAGCCGGGCCGGGGTGAGCTCGCCCAGGTCGGTGACCAGCCGGGTGGCCCCGTCACCGGTCAGGGCCAGCGCGCTCCAGCTGCTGCACTGCCCGTTCGGCGCGGGACCCAGCACCGGCGGGGTCAGCCCGTCCGGGGTGAGCTTCAGCGCGGCCGGCTCCTCCCCCGGCTTCAGCAGGTCGCGCACCGCGGCGGCGGTGACCCAAGGCGCCGTCAGATAGCGGACGTTGCCGTCGACCCGGCTGAGCACCAGCGCGGTCGCGGTGTCCGCCGTCGCCCCGTCGGTCCGGGCGAAGTCCAGGGCCGCGCCGGCGGTCCCGTTGCGCGGCTCGGCGTAGCGCACCACCCGCAGCCCGTCGTACAGCAGCACCACCACCGCCTGGTCCACGGTCCCCGCGAACAGCAGCTGCGCCGGGCCCATCGGCGGCCCCGAAGGCGTCCCCGGCGTGGCCGAGACCACCACCGCCTTGCCCGGACGGGCCCACACGGCCAGCGCCCGCCGCAGCAGCTCGGTGTCCCCGGCCCGGTCGCCGCGCGCCGGCCAGGCGGAGTAGTCCGTACGGGAGGACGTACGCCACGCCGCGGGCGCGACCCGCACCAGCTGCCCCGGGTCCAGCGCCTGCTCGGCCACGGCGTTGCGCGCGTACGGCGGGGCGGCGGGCCCGTCCGCGCCCCAGCCGCCGCCCGGCAGCGCCAGCAGCGCCCCGCACACCGCGAGGGCGGCCGCCCCCGCCACGGCGGCCCGCGCGAAGCGGCGGCGGCGCAGCAGGTCGGTGGGCCGGGCCTGGAGCACGCAGGGATCGAACTCGGGGGAGGCGAACAGGGCGTCGTGCGCCGGATTCCCGGACTCCGCGACCGCCGCCTCCGGATCGGCCACCCCGGCCTCCGCCAGCACCCGCAGCACATCCGGCTCCGCCAGCCCCTCCAGCGCCCGCAGCACGCACGCCGCCCGGCCGGGGCCGTTCAGGGTGGCCAGCCACTGGTCCAGCGCCAGCTCCTCGGCCCCGCCCGCGCGCGGGAACAGCCGCAGCCCCCACACCTGCGGGAGCAGCGCCGGCAACTGCCCGCGCAGCGGGAGCGCCCTGAAGGTCAGCGGGATCCCCGCCTCCAGAGCGGCCCGCAGCACGCGCAGCCGTACGTACGCGTATCCCGAGTCGGGTCCGTCCAGCCCGCCCCGCTGCGCCGGCACCCCGCCCTGCACCTCCCCGGCGGCGGCCCGCCGCCCGCGCGGCAGCGCCCGCTGGGTCAGGGAGTGGGCGGTGAGCACCCGCCGGTTGCGGCCCAGGGAGGGCGGCAGCACCAGGTAGGCGAGGCGCACCAGCCGGGGGTAGTGCTCGACGATGGCGGCCTCGGCCTGCTCGACGTCGGGGGGCAGGGGTCGGGTGGCGGTATCCGGCGCAGTCACGTTCAGCAGAACGAGCGAATCGTGGGATGGTCACCCGCACCAGCGCACACGTTCGGACGAATCTGGCCCGCCCCCCGTGACGCGGGACGGGACCGCCCGGTCAGACGGTGAACCGGGCGCGCAGCGCCTCGACCGTCTCGTCCGGGACCTTCAGGCCCTCGCGGACGTACCTCTCCATCGACCCGAACCGCAGGTACAGCTCGTCCAGCCCCGCCTCCAGGTAGGACGGGAACACCCCGATCAGCGCCAGCGCGATGTCCGGGTCCCCGCCGGCGGCGGTGAAGCCCTCGATCATCGGGGCGAAGGCCGCCTTCACCGCCGGGTTCACCGACAGGTACTCGGCCATCAGGGTGTCGTCGTCGGCGCCGAGCAGCGACAGCAGCACGGTCGCACCCCAGCCCGTACGGTCCTTGCCGGCCGTGCAGTGGAACAGCAGCGGGCCCGCCTGCGGGTCGGCGGCCTCGGTCAGCAGCGTGCGGTACGCGGCGTGCGCGGAGCCGGTGCTGACGAAGGAGCGGTAGACCGAGCCGAACAGGGCGTGCGCCTTGCCGTCGCCCAGGTGCTCCTCGGCCACCACCGGATCGGCGAGGAGGTCCTTGAGCTGCGCGGCGGCCGGCATCCGGGACTCGCTGATCTTGTCCGCCAGGACGTCGCGCACCAGCAGGCGGACCCCGTCCGGTATCCGGTCCGGGTGGTCGGCCCGCTCGGCGTCGCTGCGCAGGTCGATGACCGTACGCAGGCCCAGCGCGGACATCACCGGGTCGGTGTCGAGGTCGAGCCGGTCGAGGGCGCCCGCACGGAAGAGCAGGCCGGAGCGGACGGTACGGCCGCCGGGGAGCGGGGTGCCACCGAGGTCGCGGAGATTGGCGACGGTGGTGGAGGGCTTGGCGGTCATCGTGGCGGCTCCAGCGTTGTGCGCGCGGCGCGGGGAGGACCCGGCCCGGCGCGGGTTCGGCTCAGATATGAGCGATTTTCCGATGGTTTGATCCAGAAAGATAATCGGCGGCGACCGAAAGCCCGATCCCCAGGCCCAGCGCCACGAGATGGCCGGCGTCGGTGAACGTCCGCTGCCGCCGCAGCACCGGCCGCACGGCCAGGGCCAGCAGCCCGGCCCGGACCGTCGTCCGCACCGCCCCGCGCGGCAGGGCCGAGGTCAGCGCCCCGAGCACGGTGTTGAACCCGTAGCTCGTGCCGACGTCCACGGCCCGGCGGGTCCCGGGGCCGGCGGTGCGGCGCAGCACCCCGTGGACGAGGAGCGTCGCCGAGGCGTGCCCGAAGAGGAAGACCGCGGCCGTCCACCAGGCCCCGTACGCGTACTCCGCGTAGCCCAGCACCGCGGCCAGCAGCAGGGCGTACGGCAGCGGCATCGGCTCCTCGACGACGAGCGCGCTGCTCAGCAGCGTCTCCCAGCGGCCCCCGTCGAGGTTGTCGACGTTGGTCGAGCAGCCGCGCAGCACCCGCTCCCGCTCGGCCGGCTCCAGCCGCTCCAGTGCGAGTGCCCCGAGCTGGACCCCGCCGGCGTAGAGCGCGCCGAGGGGGAGCGGGGACCATGACCGTGGCAGGGAATTCATCCGTCCATGATCGGATACGGGTCCGGAGCGCCCGGTGGCGGGCCCCGTGAGAACATGACCAGGACATGTCCGGACCCCGCCCCCACGTGCCGATGCGCGCCCCGCGCGCCGCGATGTTCGCGGCGGTGTGTGTGGCGCTGGCCGCCGTGGGGCACGTCCACATGTCGGGCCGGGACATTCCCCTGCCCTGGCTCCTGGCGGCCTTCGCCGCAACGGCCGCCCTCGCCTGGACCGCCGCCGGCCGCCGCCGCGGCCCCCTGGGCATCACGGCGGCCCTCCTGTCGGCCCAGGCGGCGCTCCACGTCACCTTCTCCGCCGCCCAGGGGCCGCAGGCGGCCCACCACCGGCACCGGCCCCTGCCCGGCACGGGCCCTCCGGGGCCGATGGACGCCGCCGGTACGGGGACGGCTCACGCCTCCGGGCTGGCGGACGCCGCCGGTACGGCCCACGCCGCCGGAGCGCACGACCCGGCCGCCATGGCGCACGCCGCCGGCCTGGCCGACCTCACCGGCATGGTCCACGCCCACGGGGCGGCCCCGGCCCCCGGGACGGCGGACGGCATGGCCTCCGCCGCCACCGCCATGGCGGACGGGATGGCCTCGGCCCACGCCGCGGCCGACGGTATGGCCGCCGGCATGACCGCGGCCACGGCCGACGGGATGGCCGCCGCGACGGCCGACGGGATGAGCACCGGCATGGGCGGGCTCGCCGGCCTGGCGGCCATGGCCGGGCACGGTGGCTTCGGGATGGTGGCCGCGCACCTGCTCGCCGGGGTCCTCTGCGCCCTCTGGCTGGCCCGGGGCGAGGCCGCCGTGTTCCGGCTGGCCGGGGTGATCGGGGCCACGGCCCTGCTGGCCGCCCGGCCGCTCGCCCGTGTCCTCGTACTGCTCCGCACCCGGGTGGCCCCCGTACCGGCCCCGCCGGCGCAGCAGCCCCCGTACCACCGGCCGCGCCGGCTGCGCGGGGCCGTGCACGCCCATACGGCCGTCCGCCGGGGGCCGCCCCGTCGGCGAGACACCCGCACCACGGCCCCCTGGCCGCTGCCCGCCCGCGCCACCTGACCGGCGCCTGCGGGGCGGCGAGGCCACCGGGGCCGGTCCCCCGTTTCGCCGATCCCCAGGACCGACATGTCCCTTGACGACCTCACCGACGCCCCCGAACGGGACGCCGCCGCCCCCACCACCACCCCGGCAACCGGCGGAGCCACGCGCGGATGGGCCGCGCTGCGCCCCCTGCTCCTGCGCATGCACTTCTACGCCGGCCTGCTCATAGCCCCCGTGCTCTTCCTCGCCGCCGCCACCGGCCTGCTCTACGCCGGCTCCTGGCAGGCCGAACGGATCCTGTACTCCCACGAACTGACCGTCGACCGGGTCGGCGAGAGCGCCGTCCCCCTCAGCACCCAGGTGAAGGCCGCCCAGGCCGCCGAACCCCAGGGCAAGGTCGTCGGCGTGTGGCCCGCGCCCGAACCCGACGCCACCACCCGCGTGGTCATGGAGGAACCGGCGCTGGCGGAGGGCCGGACCCGCACCGTCTTCGTCGACCCCTACACCGCCGAGGTGCGCGGACAGCTCACCACCACCGGTGACGCCCTGCCGCTGCGGGCCTGGCTGAGCGAGTTCCACTCCAGCCTCCAGCTCGGCGAGTTCGGCCGGAACTACAGCGAACTCGCCGCCAGCTGGCTGTGGGTGGTCACCCTGGGCGGCCTCGCCCTGTGGATCGGCCGCCGCCGCACCCGCGCCGCACAGCTGGTCGTCCCCGACCGCGGGGCCACCGGCCGCCGCAAGACCCTCTCCTGGCACGGCAGCATCGGCCTCTGGGCCGCCGTCGGCCTCGTCGGCCTCTCCGCGACCGGCCTGACCTGGTCGAAGTACGCCGGTGAGAACATCGGGCAGCTCCAGGACCGGCTCGGCGGGGCCACCCCCTCCGTCACCGCCACCCTCACCCCCGGCACCGGAGCCACCGGCGGCGGCGAGCACGCCGGACACGTCATGCCCGACGGCACGGAGATGTCCATGCCGATGCCCGACACCGCCCCCGACATCGGCATCGACAAGGCCGTCGCCGCCGCCCGCGCCGCCGGGGTCACCGAAAGCCTGCGCGTCACCCTGCCCGCCCACGGCAAGGGCTACGTGATCAAGGAGGCGGACAAGACCCTGCCGGTACACCTGGACTCCGTCGCCGTCGACCCCGCCGACGGCCGGGTCATGGACGAGCTCCGCTTCGCGGACTACCCGCTCCTCGCGCAGCTGACCCGGTTCGGCATCGACCTGCACATGGGCCTGACCTTCGGGATCGCCAACCAGATCGCGCTGGCCGCGCTCGCCGTCGCGGTGATGTTCCTGATCGTCTGGGGCTACCGGATGTGGTGGATGCGCCGGCCCACCAAGGACCGCGCCCTGTCCGCCGGCCGGGCCCAGCCGCGCGGGGCCTGGCGGAAGCTGCCGGTGGGCGTGCTGCTGCCGTTCGCCTGCGTGACCGCCGTGATCGGCTGGTTCGTCCCGCTGCTGGGCATCAGCCTGCTGGTGTTCCTCGCGGTGGACGTGGCCCTCGGCTTCGCCGCCCGCCGGCGCGCGGGCCGCGGGGCCCCCGCGTAACGGAGGCCGGCCGGGCGGGACCGTACGCCCTCCTCAGTGCGTACGGTCCCGCCCGGACCCCTCCCGGCCGTCCCGTCACGGCGTGTACTTGTACCCCACGCGGCGCACGGTCTGGATCGCACCCCGGTGCGCCGCGCCCAGCTTGCGCCGCAGGCGGGCGATGTGGACGTCGACCGTCCGGCCGTCGCCGACGTGGCCGTAGCCCCACACCGTGGTGACCAGCTGGTCCCGGCTGTGCACCCGGTGCGGGTGGGCCACCAGATGGGCGAGGAGCTCGAACTCCAGGTAGGTGAGGTCCAGTTGTTCGCCGTCGACCTCCGCCGTGCGCCGCGCGGCGTCGATCCGCACGAGCGTGTCTCCGGTCGTCGTCGAGGACGGCGCCCCAGGCTGGACGGGAGCGGCGGCCCCGGCCCCCGCCCCGTGCCCCGGGACGGGAACGGACTGCGGGGCGAAGGCGATCGGCTGCTGGTCGGCCGGTACGAGGACCAGATAGCCGACCATGGGCGGCTGGCCCGGCAGCGCGGGCAGGGAGTGCTGGGGCGCGGGCAGCCAGGTGGCGCCCGGCGGGAGCAGGTCCACCACCCGGGCCACCTCGTCCCGTTCGACGGCCCGCAGCCGATGGCGGGCACCGGCCGGGAAGGGCAGGGGGGCGGAGGTCGCAGCGGAGGCGGCAGAAGCGAGGGAGCGGGTGTTCGCCATGAGTGGTCAGCTCTTTCACGCGGAGTGGTCGGCAGAAGACGTACGTGTGCATGGGCACGTGTGCGTAGGCACGTAGTCGTTGCGTACCGCGCAGACCGAAGGCCCCGGGAGGGGTCTGGTGGAGAGGTCAGGGGTCCCGGAGGCTTTAGAGGGCCGGCGCGTTCTCGGCGCGGCGACACACCCGGTCGAAGTCGTGGTCCTGCCGGGACGGCCAGAACGGCTCCAGGTCGCTGCGACCTGTCGGGGAGTACGAGTAGCTGGCCATGGGCGTCATTGAAGCAGAAAGCGCGGGCCTGAGGCAGACCGCGTCTCACTTGGTGGATCGGAATCTCAAATTCCGTCGTGATCTCTTCGTCAGGCCGTCACAATCCCGGCAAACCGCCGACAGAAAAACCGCGTTGGTCACCCCGCCTCGGGCGGCCGTACCGCATCGCGGACGGATTCGTCCCACCGCCACCACACCCCCGCGCCACTCCCACGCCCGCGCGCGGGCCCGGCCCCGCGTCGTCCGCCGCGTGGGGCAGACTGGACGGGTGAGCGTTTCGTCCGATCTGAACTCCTCCGGCGACGGCCCCGAGCGGGCCCCCGGCCACCCCCGCCCCCGCGTCGGCCTGCTGGGCACCGGCCCCTGGGCCCGCCGCACCCACGCCCCCGCCCTCGCCGCCCACGCCGGCTCCGACTTCGCCGGCGTGTGGGGCCGCCGGCCGGAAGCGGCGGCCGAGCTGGCGGCCGCGTACGGGGTGAAGGCGTACGAGGACCCCGACGCGCTGTTCGAGGACTGCGACGTGGTGGCGTTCGCCCTGCCGCCGGACGTCCAGGCCCCGCTCGCCGTGCGCGCGGCGGCCGCCGGCTGCCACCTGCTGCTGGACAAGCCCGTCGCCACGACCGTCGCGGACGCCCGCGCCGTCGCCGACGCCGCCGCCGCGCACGGCGTCGCCTCCGTCGTCTTCCTGACGCTCCGCTTCGCCGAACCCACCGCCGGGTGGGTCCGCGAACAGGCCGGGCGCAGCGGCTGGTTCACCGCCTCCGCCCACTGGCTCGGCGCCGTCTTCCCGCCCGGCGGCGAGGCCAGCGCGTACGCCGACTCGCCCTGGCGCAAGGCCAAGGGCGGCCTGTGGGACGTCGGCCCCCACGCGCTGTCCGTCCTGATCCCGGTCCTGGGCGAGGTCACCGCCGTCACCGCCGCCCGTGGGCCCGCCGACACGGTCCAGCTCGCCCTGCGGCACGACTCGGGCGCCGCCAGCACGGCCGTCCTCGGCCTGAGCGCCCCGGCCGCGGCGGCCGGGGTGGGGCTGGAGCTGCGCGGGGCGGAGGGCGTCTTCGCGCTGCCCGGCTGGAGCGACGTCCCCGGCGCCTACGGGCGCGCCCTGGACGCCGTCCTCACCGCGGCCCGCACCGGCGTGCCCGACCCCCGGGGGGCGGAGTTCGGGGCCCGGCTGACGGAGATCCTCACGGAGGCGGAGTCGCAGCTGGGCGCCCCGCCCGCCTGACGGGGGGCCTCACTTGATGACGGCGTTGGCGACGATGATGGCCAGGCCGATCGTGGCGTCGGCCAGGCCGATGAGCAAGGCCGGGCCCATCCGGTAGCCGACCCGGACCGCCACGAAGGAGCCCCAGGCGAAGAGCAGCGCGGTGTTCAGCCCGAGCCCGACGGCCGTCACCCCGTACGACTCCCAGTGCGCGACCCCGGCGAGGACGAGCAGCAGCACGGTGGGCAGGGCGGCCACGATCATCGGCCACTCGTTCCACAGCCCCCGCACCAGCAGCCGCCACCGGTACGCGGCGGAGCCCGCCTGGTGGGTGCTCATATGGTGCGCGTACCCGTGCGCGAGCCCGGCGGCGACGGCGGTGACGAGGATCCAGCTGGCGTCGTAGAAGGGGTTGTAGGGCCCGCCCGTCTCGTCGAGCGCGGCCAGCAGCCCACTGGCCAGCACGGTCCCGTACACCCCGCCGAACATCCAGTCGGCCCCCCGCCGAGGCGGCGGCAGCACGCGCCCGCCGGGGGCGGTGGGGCGCTGGTCGGGGGCGTGGTCGTGGGCGTGGGCGTGGGCGTCGGTCATGGTGGTCCCGGGCTCGCTCGGAGTTTTGGTGCGGTTTGTTCCTTTTCGGTGTCCGCCCCACCCTACGGGGTGGGGGATGAGGGCGAGATGAACGAGGCCCCGGTCTCCCGGCTGCCGCCCGGCTGTCCCGAGCCCCTGTCGGGGCCAGCGAAAGCGGCGCGGGCCGTGGTCAGGAAGTGGTGGACCGCCTGCCGTTCGGCTGCGGTGAGGGCGGCCGTCGCCTCCGCCAGTGTGGCGAGCGCCGGGCCGAAGAAGGTCCGGCCCAGGCGGACCGCCTGCGGGGTGACCGTCAGCAGGACGCGGCGGCGGTCGTGGGGGTCGCGGGCGCGGGTGGTGTGGCCGAGGCGTTCCAGCCGGTCGATCACCGCCGTCGTACCGGCCGAGTTCAGGCCCAGGCGGGCGCCGAGCAGGCCCGCCGTGGCCGGTTCGCCGGCCCGGGCGGCGTCCAGCAGGCAGACCAGGGCCCGTACGTCCGTCGGGTGCATCCCGTTGGCGGTGGCGAACTCCGCCTGACGCAGGCCGAATTCGATGGCCACCGCCCGCAGCAGGTGCACCAGTTCCAGGTCCTTGTCGTCCATGCCGTCTCCCGCCTAGGATCCCCGGTATTCCATTCCCTCGCTCAGCGAGATTATCGCCCAGCGAGGGATCGAGCCGGGAGAGCGGAGCAGCACCATGGTCCCGACGTCCTTCCGCGCCGCCTACGACGAGGCCCTCGCCCGGTGGCCCGTGTCCGCCGAGGCCGTCGAGGTGCCCACGCCGTACGGGGTCACCCGGGTCAACAGCTGCGGTCCGCTCGGGGCGCCCCCGCTGGTGCTGCTGCCGGGGGGCGGGGCCGGCTCCGTCGTGTGGGGCGGCTGCGTGGGGGCTTTGCCGGCCCGGGCGTGGCGGGTCCACGCGGTGGATCTGGTGGGGGAGCCGGGGCTGAGCGTGCCGGCGCCCGGGCGGCCCGTGCTGAGCCCCGGGGACCTCGTCGGGTGGCTCGACGCGCTGCTCGACGCCCTCGCCGACGGGCCCGTGACCCTGGCCGGGCACTCCTACGGCGCGTGGATCGCCGCCCACGCGGCCGCCGTCCGGCCGCAGCGGCTGGAGCGGCTCGTGCTGCTCGACCCGGCCCGGGTCTTCGCCGGACTCCGGCCCGCCTACCTGCTGCGCGCCCTGCCGGTGCTCGTGCGGCCCACCCCGGCCCGGATCCGCTCGTTCCTCGCCTGGGAGACCGGCGGGGTCCCGCTCGACCCCGCCTGGCTGCGGCTCCAGGAGGAGGTGGCCGCCTTCCCCACCGTCCGGCCGGTGACCGGGCCCCGGCCCGCCCTCGCCGGGCTCGGGGGGCTGCCGGTCGACGTCCTCGTCGCCGGGGCGGCCCGGTGCCACGACCCCCGGCGCGTCGCGCGGGCCGCGCGGGAGGCGTTGCCGGGGGCGCGGGTCGAGGTGCTGCCCGGGGCCTCGCACCACGCGCTGCCCTTCACGGCGGCCGCCGACATCGCCCGCCTCCTCGCCGGGTAGCGGGCGGGGCTACCCCTTGCGGGAGAGGGCCTCGCGGACCGCCTCCTCCGAGCGGGCCACGACCGCCGTGCCGTCCTCGGCGGTGATGATCGGGCGCTGGATCAGCTTCGGGTGGGCCGCCAGGTGGGCGATCCAGCGGGCGCGGGCCTCGTCCGTCGCCTCGCGCGGCAGGTCCCGTACGCCGGTCTCCTTCGCCAGGGGGTCGGAGGTGCGCGTGATGTCCCAGGGCTCCAGGCCGAGGCGGCCGAGCACCTCGCGGATCTCGGCCTCGGACGGTACGTCCTCCAGGTAGCGGCGGACGGTGTACTCGGCGCCCTCCGCGTCCAGCAGGGTCAGTGCGCTGCGGCACTTCGAACAGGCGGGGTTGATCCAGATCTCCATGCCGGAAAGCCTAGTCAGAAGGCGGCGGACCGCCGTCCGGCCAGGGCTTTTGTCAGTGCCCCCCGGTAAAATCGAAGGAGAACGACAGGAAGCCAACTACCGTTTGGGAGGCTGTAGATGGCCGCTGCCGCGAGCATGATGACGCCCAGGAAGAAGCCGCTGCCGGCGGGGTTGCCCCGCGAGTGGTACGAGAATCACAACCGCCGCCTGAAGGCCATGCGGCTGGCCATCTCGCTGCTCGACACGGGCACGTACGACGCCAAGCGCGCCACCAACCGGAAGATACGGACGATGGCCGTCCGGGTGGGGATCCGCCGGCCGTCCAACCTCACCTGCCGCATGGTCCGCGCCTTCATCGTCGCCAACGCCGCCTGAGGCGCGGCAGGCACCCCGCACGCCGACGGCCGGCCGGCGGCTCCGCGCGCCGGCGGGCCGTCCGCCCGGATCACTTCTCCACGAAGACGATCTCCTCCGGACCGTGCGTCATCCTGACCGTGTCGCCGGTGACTTCGACGAGGTGGTGCATGCCGCTGAACACCTCCGGCTCGCCCTGGAGGAAGAACCGGTCCTCCGAGGCCCCCGCCAGATAGGCGCGGAAGCAGGACAGGGAGGGGTCCGCGGGGTTGAGGTCCAGGTAGTCCTTCAGCCTGCGGAAGAGCTTCGGCAGGATCACGGCCCCGGTGTCCTCGTCCGTGAGCGAGGACAGGCCGGTGACCTTCGTGCCGGTCGTGGTCGTGTCCTTCGCCCAGACGCCCGGCTTCGGGTTCCGGGCGGCCGCCGCCGTGGCGGCGGCGGTGAGGGAGGCGCGCAGGAGCTCGGGGAACTCGCTGTAGTAGGTCGGGTAGACCAGGCCCTTGGCGAGCAGCTGGTAGTTGGCGGTGTTCTTCAGCGCGCGCTCGTCGACGTCGATCTCGTAGCCGTTCGGAGCCGGCTGGAAGTCCCTGCCGACGAGGGCGACGCAGCGGCCGGAGACGTCGGCGCCGCGGGTGAGGACGTAGCCGTGGGTGACCTCGGGGATGGTGCTGATGATCTTCTCGTGGTCGTCCCGGTGGAAGTCGGTGAAGCCGAGCGCCGTCAGCAGCGCGTCCGCGGCCGCGTGGGCCAGGCCCAGCGGCTGGTGCTGCACGCCCGAGGGCGAGTGCTCGTCCCCGTAGTGGGTCTCCAGCGCGTCGACGCCCTCCAGCCGGATGGAGGCGCTGCCGTCCCACTTCGGCAGGACCGGCCGGGCCCCTGGGACGCGCTTCCAGTCGGCGGGGTCGTCCGGGGTGAAGGCGACGGTGTCGCCGTCCGGCCTGAGGTTCTTCGCCCGGAAGGTGCCGGTGATCAGCAGCATCGGCATGGCCATGGCGGCTCCCAAGGGGGGTCTGGGGTTCCGGGACGAGGACGCGCGGGGGATGCCCCCTGAATCTAGGGACGCCCCGGCCCGCCGGACAACCGCTGATCGGGCGACAGCACCAGCAGCGCCACGTCGTCGCTCGGCCCGCCCCCGCTGAAGTCCGCGAGGTCCTGCCAGAGCGCCGGCACCAGGCCCTCCGGGTCGCCCGCCACGACCGGGACCCGGTCGGCCAGCGGGTAGAAGCGGCCCGCCGCGTCGCGGGCCTCGGTCACCCCGTCGGTGTGCGCGAGGAGCCGGTCGCCCGGCAGCAGCGGCAGTTCGGCGACCTCGGGCAGGGCCGGCCCGGCCAGGCCCAGACCGAGTGGCGGGCCCGGCTCGGCGGCCACCTCCGTGACCGTGAAGTCCCGCAGCAGCAGCACCGGAGGGTGCCCGCACGACACGATCCGTACGAGGTCCAGCCCGGGCGGGAACTCCAGCAGCACGGCCGTCGCGAACAGCTCGGGGTGGGCCACCGAGTCCGCCGCCGCGTCGGCCGCCAGCCGCCGGTCCAGCCGGGCCGCGACCGCCTCCAGCCCCGGGTCGTCCAGCACCGCCTCCCGGAAGGCGCCGAGCAGCGAGGCGACCGTGCCGACGGCGGCCAGCCCGTGCCCCTGGACGTCCCCGACCACCGCCCGGACCCCGTACGGCCCGGCCCGTACGTCGTACAGGTCGCCACCGACCAGCGTGCCCCGCTGGGCCGCCCGGTACAGCCCCGAGCAGCTCACCCCGCCGACCTGCTCCGGTACCGGCGGCAGCACCGCCAGCTGGGCGGCCTCGGCGACGGTCCGGACGCTGACCAGCTGGGCGTCCCGGCGCCGCCGCACCCAGGCGATGACCACGCTGAGCAGCCCGACGGTGGCCACGGTGGCCAGGTCGGTGCCGCGGGCGTGGCCCACGCCGAGCCGGGGATCGCCGAGGAGGACCAGCACCAGGACGCCGAAGACGGCGGTGCCGGCGGCCCCGTACGCGAAGGCGGCCACGGCCGGCAGGGCCGCCAGGAAGTAGCCGAGCTCGGCGGTGGCGGTGGTCCACTGGGCGGCGCAGAGCGCGCCCAGCGCCACCACGGGGGCGATCCGGGCCCAGCGCGGCGGCGGCGCCCCGTGCAGCCAGCCGGGCTCGTCCCGCTCGCGTCTCGCCCTCCGGCTCGGCCCTGGTCTCACCCCTCCACCCTGGTACGGGGTGCGGGGCGGCGCACGCCGGGTGGCCCCGGCGGGCTGGCCGGGGCGGCCGCGGACCGCGACAGTGGAGCGGTGACGCAGACGCAGAGCGCGGCCATCAGCACCCGGCTGAACTGGCTGCGGGCCGGGGTCCTCGGGGCCAACGACGGGATCATCTCCACGGCGGGCCTGGTGGTGGGCGTGGCCGGGGCCACCACCTCACGGGCGGAGATCCTCACGGCCGGGGTGGCCGGCCTGCTGGCGGGCTCGCTGTCGATGGCGGTGGGGGAGTACGTCTCGGTCAGCTCCCAGCGTGACTCCGAGCGGGCGGCGCTCGACCTGGAGCGGCGCGAGCTGGCGGAGGATCCGCAGGCGGAGCTGGCCGAGCTGACGGACCTGCTGGCCGACCGGGGACTGAGCCGGGACGTGGCCCGGGAGGCCGCCGAGCAGCTGACGGCGCGCGACGCGCTGCGGGCGCACGCGCGGGTGGAGCTGGGGATCGAGCCGGACGAGCTGGCGAACCCCTGGCACGCGGCGCTGGCCAGCCTGGTCGCCTTCACGGTGGGGGCGCTGCTGCCGCTGCTGGCCATCGTCCTGCCGGGGGCATCGGTGCGGGTGCCGGTGACGGTGGCGGCGGTGCTGGCGGCGCTGACGCTGTGCGGGGTGGTGAGCGCCCGGCTGGGCGGGGCGCCGGTGCCGCGGGCGGTACTGCGCAACGTCCTGGGCGGGGCCCTGGCGATGGCGGTCACCTACGCGGTGGGCACCTGGCTGGGCTCCGCCTGAGCCGCGACAGAGCCCGGGCGGCGCCGGGAGCGGTGTGTGCCGGTGCGGGCGGGCCGGGCGGCGGAGGGCCAGACTGCCCCTATGCGCATCGCCCTCACCGGAGCTTCCGGACTCATCGGCAAGGCCCTCGTCCGCTCCCTGCACGCCGACGGCCACGACACCGTCCGCTTCGTCCGCCGCGCCCCCGCCGGGCCGGACGAGGCGCGCTGGGACCCCGCGAGCGGGTACGTCGACACCGACGGACTGCGCGGGTGTGACGCCGTCGTGCACCTCGCGGGGGCCGGCGTCGGGGACCACCGGTGGACGGACGCGTACAAGAGGGAGATCCGCGACAGCCGGGTCCTCGGCACCGCCGCCGTCGCGGGCGCGTTGGCCGGGATGGCGGAACCGCCCGCGGTGTTCGTGTGCGGGTCGGCCGTCGGGTACTACGGGGACACCGGCAGCAGGGCCGTGGACGAGTCCGCCCCCGCCGGCGACGGGTTCCTGCCGTCCGTCTGCGTCGAGTGGGAGGCGGCCGCCGCCCCCGCGCGGGACGCCGGGATCCGGACGGTGTCCGCGCGCACCGGGCTCGTGGTCTCCGCCGAGGGCGGCGCCTGGGGACGGCTGTTCCCCGTCTTCCGGGCGGGTGTCGGCGGCCGCCTCGGCGACGGGCGGCAGTACTGGTCGTACATCTCGATGCGCGACGAGGTCGCCGCCCTGCGGTTCCTGATCGACACCCCCGGCCTGTCGGGCCCGTTCAACCTCACCGCCCCCGAGCCCCTGACCAACCGCGAGGTCACCGCCGCGATGGGCCGCGTCCTGCACCGGCCGGTCCTGTGCACCGTTCCGGCCCCGGTGCTGCGCGTCGCGCTCGGGGAGTTCGCGCAGGACGTGCTGGGCAGTCAGCGGGTGCTGCCCACCCGCCTGTTGGAGGCCGGGTTCACCTTCACCCACCCGCGCATCGAGGAGGCCATCCGGGCGGCGCTGTCCTGACGGGGGTGGCGCAGGGGCGCCCGTGTGCGACCGGTTGTGACCCGTATGCGACCGGTGTGCGACCGGAGTTGTGCGGAATACCGCACCCGACTCGGGTTCTCCTGGAGCCGGTTGGGGGAAGAACGATCCCCACACAGCCGCCGCGCCGACCTCGGGGAGGGGCACGTGCTCAGCAGCGACGTCGTCATCGTAGGAGCCGGAGTCTCAGGACTCGCGGCAGCGCACCACCTGATCGCCGCGGGGGTCAGCGTCAGCGTCCTGGAGGCCGCCGACGACCCCGGCGGCCGCATGGCCACCGCGTCGGCCGGCGGATTCCGCCTGGACCGGGTCGGCCAGCTCCTCAACACCGCGTACACCGAACCCGCCCGCACCCCGGGCCTGGAAGCCCTGACCCTGCGGCCCTTCGCCCCCGGGGTCCTCGTGCACGGCGCCGACGGAAAGCGGCAGCGGGCCGGGGCCCTCACCCCCGCCCGCGCGCTGGCCAGCGGCTCCCTCGACCAGGCCCGGCTCAGCGCCGCCCTCGCCCGCCTCGCGGCACTGCCCCCCGACCGCCTCCTGGCCCGGCCCGAGCGCACCGCCCTGGCCGCCCTCCGCTCCCGGGGCCTGCCGCCGCGCACCGTCAACGGGATCCTGCGGCCCCTGCTCTCGGCCCTGCTGCGCGACCCGGACCTCACCACCTCCAGCCGCGTCGCCGACCTCGCCCTGCGCACCTTCGCCCGCGGCCGCCTCGCCGTACCCGAGGGCGGTGCGGCGGTCCTGCCCGAGCTCCTCGCCGCGGGCCTGCCGCCCGGCACCGTCCGCACCGGGGTCCGCGTGCGGTCGGTGGCGACCAACCTCGTCACCACCGAGGAGCACGGGGACTTCGGCTGTCGCTCGGTCCTGCTCGCCACCGGGGCCCGCGCCGCCGCCGAACTGCTCCCCGGCCTGCGGGTGCCCGCCTTCCACGAGGTCACCGTCATCCACCACGCCACCGCCGAGCCCCTGCCCTGGGACGGATCGCTGCTGCTGGACGCCGACCCCAAGTGGCCGCTCGCCCACACCACCGTGATGAGTGCCGTCGACCCCACCCGGGCCCCGGCGGGCCGCAGCCTGGTCACCACCACCGTCCACGGCCCCCCGCCGCCCGCCCGCACGGTCGCCGCCCGGCTGGCCCGGCTGTACGAGACGGCGACCCGGGACTGGGAGCTGCTGGCCGTCCACCACACCCCGGAGGCCGTTCCGGCCATGCCCCCGCCGCACGACCGGCAGCGGCCCGTCCGGGTCCTGGCCGGGCTCTACGTCTGCGGCGACCACCGCGACGCCAACACCGTCCAGGGCGCCCTCCACTCCGCCCGCCGCGCCGCCACCGCCCTCCTGCGCGACTTCGGCATCCCCCTCCCGGCCCACCAGGAACCCCCGCTCCCAGCCGCAGCAGCCTGACCCCCCGACCGCGAACGGGCCGGCCCCCGACCCGCCCGACCGGCGCCGCGCCGACGGCCGCGCCCGTCGGAGGTGGGCCCGTCCCCGGGCCGGTGGCCGCGTCGGCCCACGCCGCCGACTCCGGCAGCCCACGGGCCCCGGCCGGGCCGAGGTGTGCCTGGCCGTGCTCGGAGCCTCGGGCGGCGCCCCCGCCTGCCCGGCGCTGCTCCGACGGCCGCGCCCGGCCGAGGTGTGCCCGTCCCGGGCCGGGCACGGCCGCCTCCGGCCCGGCGCGGCCCCGGGCCGGGCACGGCCGCGGCCGCGCCGGGGGTGCCCCGCCGCGCCCGCCCGTGCCGGCGTCAGGACAGCGCCGCCACCCGGTCGCGGTACGTCCTGACCGCCGCCGCGTCGCGGTACGGCTCCAGACGGCGTTCGAAGTCGCGGACGTACTCCACCGCCCGCACCGACCGCATCTCGCTCGCCTGCTGCGCCGCCTCCGCCCCCAGCGCGCACGCCTGGTCCAGCTCGCCCAGCCCCAGCCGGGCCGTCGCCAGGACCACCCGGCAGAACAGCCGCGAGCGGGCGTACCCCGGCGAGCGCAGCTGGAGCGAGCGCTCCGCGTGCTGGGCCGCCGCCCGGTACTGCTGGAGGTCGCGGTGGCAGTGCCCGAACTCGTACGCCAGCTGCCCCTCGTCGAAGGCCCGCGCCCAGTGCGGTACGTCGTCCCCCGGCCGGGCCGCGCCCAGCGCCCGCTCGGCCCGTACCAGCGAGGCCGTCGCCGCCCGGACCTCGCCCAGCACCGCGTGCCCCCGCGCCTCCGCCGCGTGCAGCAGCGCCTGCACCACCGGCGGCGGCCCCGAACCCACGCCCTGCTGGGCCACCCGGGCCAACTGCACCGCCTCCCGGCCGTGCCCCAGGTACACCGCCTGGCGGCTCATCGTCACCAGCACGTACGACCCGTACGGCCGGTCCCCGGCGGCCTGCGCCAGCCGCAGCGCCTGCACGAAGTAGCGCTGGGCCAGCCCGTGCGCGGCGATGTCGTACGAGGTCCAGCCCGCGAGCCGGGTCAGGTCGGCGGCGGCCGAGAACAGCCGGCGCCCGGTGGTCTCCCCGTACGTGCCGCGCAGCATGGGCTCGGCCTCGTGCTCCAGGTACCGCACCAGGGCCTGGCGGGCGTGGCCGCCGCCGTAGGCGTGGTCCAGGGTGCGGAACAGCTCGCTCACCGACCGCAGCGCCGCGATGTCCCCGCCGGTGACCCGCTGCCCGGGCCCGCGGTCGATCTGCCGCTGCCGGGGCACCGTCGCGCGGCCCTGCGCGGGCACCCGGTGGGCGGCGGGGTCCGCGCCGCGTCCCACCCGCTCGTCGGCCCGCCCGATCAGCCAGTCACGGCTGGGCACCACGAGCCCGGCCGGGGTGAAGGCGATCTTGCGCAGCTCCGCGTGCGAGCCGGAGTCCTTGCGCCACAGCCCGCTCGCGATGTCCACGGCCTCCTCCGGGGTGGCCGCGAACTCCAGCCCCGCGTACACGGGCGCGCACGCGTCCAGGCCGAGGTCCTGGGCCGACAGCCGCCGCCCCAGGCGCCGCGTGAAGACCTCCGCGATCAGCGCCGGGGTCGTGCCACGGGGCTGCTGGCCGCGCAGCCACCGGGTCACGGAGGTCTTGTCGTACCGCAGATCCAGCCCGTGCTCCAGCCCCAGCTGGTCGACGCGGCGGGCGAGCCCGGCGTTGGAGAACCCCGCTTCCGCGATCAGCGCGGCGAGCTGCCGGTTGGGGACGCGCTGGGCAGGTCGTTCCGTCATCGGCTCCACGGTTTCCGTACGTGACGGACCGGGGTCCCGGCCCTGTGAACGGCGTGAATGTAGCGGCCAACTCCGCCTGCGCTGCCCTCTCTGCCCCACATTCATCCGATCGTGTGCAGAATGGGTAGGGCTCTTTACGGACGGGTCGACGATCTCCACGTAAGCTGCGCCCCCATGAACCGCCGACCCGACGGGCCGCACCCGCCCGCCGCGCACGAGAACGCGCAGCCCGGCGCGCCGCTCGCCGCCCCCGAGCTCACCGAGGGGCAGTGCCGCCGCTGCGGTACCCACATCGCGGGGCTGGACGGGCGTTACGCGTGCGGGGTGTGCGGCTGGGTCAACGACCACACCGAGGGCCACCGCCGGCTGCCGCGCGCCGACGAGGACCCCGACCGCCCCCCGGCCGGCCGCAGACGCCCCCGCCGCCTCCCCGACCCGCAGCCGGGCCCGCGGACGAGCCCCTGACCGGGCCGGGACCGGGCTCCGGACCGGGGCCCTGAGGGGGCGCGCGCGGGCCGCCGTACCCTGGACCGGTGCGGATACGTGCACACAGCAGGTTCAACGAGGAGGCGCTGCGGTGACTGAGCTTCGGTTTGTCCATCTGGGCTTCGGGCCGGAATCCGTCGAGTACACCGCGGCCTGGGAGGAGCAGCGGCGCGTCCACGCGGCCCGCTTCGCCGACGAGATCGACGACACCTGCCTGATGGTGGAGCACGAGCCGGTCTACACCGCCGGCCGCCGCACCGACCCCAGCGAGCGCCCGCTCGACGGCACGCCCGTCATCGACGTGGACCGCGGCGGCAAGATCACCTGGCACGGCCCGGGCCAGCTGGTCGGCTACCCGATCCTGAAGCTGCCCCGCCCGGTCGACGTGGTCGCCCACGTACGCCGCCTGGAGGAGGCCCTGATCCGCACCGCCACCGAGTTCGGCGTGCGGACCACCCGGGTCGAGGGCCGCTCCGGCGTCTGGGTCCTCGGCGACCCCGTGGAGGACCGTCCCAAGACCGGCGGCCTCTCCCTGGACTTCGACCCCCGGATGGGCGACGACGAGTTCGACGCCCGCCTGGCCGGCGCCGAGTACGCCCCGTCCAACGCCGGCCAGCGCCGCGAGGACCGCAAGCTCGCCGCCATCGGCATCCGCGTCGCCAAGGGCGTCACGATGCACGGCTTCTCCCTCAACGTGAACCCGGACAGCACCTGGTTCGACCGGATCATCCCCTGCGGGATCCGCGACGCCGGTGTGACCTCGCTCTCGTACGAGCTGGGCCGCGAGATCACCATCGCCGAGGTGCTGCCGGTCGTCGAGAGGCACCTGAGGGACGTCCTGGAGAGCGCCGAGCCGAAGCCGCGCGCGATCGAACGCGAGGCCGCGCCGGCCGCCGGCTGACGCCCGGGGGAATGCGTCCGGCCGCCTCCCGGTTGGCCGGACGGAAGAACGTACGAAATTACGGGCGTACCCTGGTGGGCGCCGAAGAATCGAAGTCACAGGGAGCCGGTCGTGTCCGCAGTCGCACCCGACGGACGCAAGATGCTGCGCCTGGAGGTCCGCAACAGCCAGACCCCCATCGAGCGCAAGCCCGAGTGGATCAAGACCCGGGCGAAGATGGGTCCCGAGTACACCAAGATGCAGGCCCTGGTGAAGGGCGAAGGACTGCACACGGTCTGCCAGGAAGCCGGCTGTCCCAACATCTACGAGTGCTGGGAGGACCGCGAGGCCACCTTCCTCATCGGTGGCGACCAGTGCACCCGGCGCTGTGACTTCTGCCAGATCGACACCGGCAAGCCCGAGGCCCTGGACCGGGACGAGCCCCGCCGCGTGGGCGAGTCCGTGGTCACCATGGACCTGAACTACGCCACCATCACCGGCGTCGCCCGCGACGACCTGGCCGACGGCGGGGCCTGGCTGTACGCGGAGACCGTGCGCCAGATCCACCAGCAGACGGCGGGCCGCGAGGGCGGCCACACCAAGGTCGAGCTGCTGGCCCCCGACTTCAACGCCGTCCCGGAGCTGCTGGAGGAGGTCTTCGCCTCCCGCCCCGAGGTCTTCGCGCACAACGTCGAGACCGTGCCCCGGATCTTCAAGCGGATCCGCCCCGGCTTCCGCTACGAGCGCTCCCTCGACGTGATCACCCAGGCCCGCGCGTACGGCCTGGTCACCAAGTCGAACCTGATCCTCGGCATGGGCGAGGAGCGCGAGGAGGTCAGCGAGGCGCTGAAGGACCTCCACGAGGCGGGCTGCGAGCTCATCACCATCACCCAGTACCTGCGGCCCTCGCCGCGCCACCACCCCGTGGAGCGCTGGGTGAAGCCGGCCGAGTTCGTCGAGCTGGCGAAGGAGGCCGAGGAGATCGGCTTCTCCGGCGTGATGTCCGGGCCGCTGGTCCGGTCCTCCTACCGCGCCGGCCGCCTCTACACCCAGGCGATGGAGAAGCGCGCGGCCGTCTGACCGCCTCCGCCCGGCGCACACGGAGCGTGTGAGGTCGGGCACAAAAACTTACCGGTGAGTAGTACGCGATGACGCGGCCCCTAGGCTCTTTCATATGGAGAGTCCGGCGGGCCGCGTCAATGTTTCACAACGTTTGACCCACTGGGCATGCGCTGGTAACACCAGTCAGTGACGCTGGATCCACGCACCGCACACGCCATCGACGCGAGTACGAGAGTAGGGACCGACATCATGCAGGCCGCGCCTGTCCGCGCCATCGCCATCCCGTCCTTCAGTGAAGCCGTCCGCGGCATCGAGTCGCTGCTCATGAGCGGTGCCCGGCGCAACGCCTGGACGGCCGTCCTGGAGGACCGCCGCAGGGCCAAGGACCGGGTGGAAACCGAGCACGTACTCGAGGCCGCGGCGACCCGTACCCCGCAGGCCACGTAAACTTCGCCTTATGGCGAGGAAGTCAAACGCAGAGACTGCTGCGAACCCCGGGCGACTGAAGCAGATCGCCCTGACGTACAAGATGACGCGCAAGGCCGACCCGAAGGTCGGTCTGATCGTCGCGGGCGTGGGAATCGTCACCTTCGGTGTCTTTCTTGCGATCGGCTTCCTGATCGGCCACCCGGTCTACCTGGGCATCCTGGGCTTCCTGGTGGCGTTCCTCGCGATGGCGATCGTCTTCGGACGGCGGGCCGAGCGGGCTGCCTTCGGGCAGATGGAGGGGCAGCCGGGCGCTGCCGCGGCCGTACTGGACAACGTGGGACGGGGCTGGACGACCACCCCGGCCGTCGCCATGAACCGGAACCAGGACATCGTCCACCGGGCCGTCGGCAAGGCGGGCGTGGTCCTGATCGCCGAGGGCAACCCGAACCGGGTGAAGTCCCTGCTCGCGGCAGAGAAGAAGAAGCTGGCCCGGATCATGCCCGAGGTCCCGGTCCACGACTTCATCGTCGGCACCGGCGAGGGCGAGGTGCCGCTGAAGAAGGTGCGCACGACGCTGCTGAAGCTCCCGCGCGTCCTGTCCGGCCCCCAGATCACCCAGGTCAACGACAAGCTGCGGGCCATGGGCGACCTCATGAGCAACATGCCTATCCCGAAGGGCCCGGTCCCCGGGCGCGGGATGCGCGGCCAGCGCCCGCGCTGACCCGTATACGACACAGGAGCGCCCTGCGAGCCGGAAGGCTCGCAGGGCGCTCTTTTCTCCGCTCGTTCCTCTGCCCGCTCAGATCCGGACCTGGACGGCGCCCGAGAGCCGGTCGTGCAGTCCGCGGCCGTCCCGGTCCCAGACCAGCGCCGGGACGACGAGCGCCAGCAGCACCGTACGGAGCACCACGCGCGGCAGGCTCAGGCGGCCGCCGTTCTGCGAGATCACCCGGAGGCCGAGAATCCGCTTGCCGGGCGTGAAGCCCACCGTGCCCACCGTCAGGAGGGACAGGGCCACGAAGAGCAGCAGCGTCCAGTTGCCCGCCGACCGCAGGTCGCCGTGGGTGATGAGCCCGTATGCGATCAGCTGGCAGCCGATCCAGTCGATGGCCACCGCGCCCAGCCGGCGCCCGAAACGCGCCACGGAGCCGGGCCCCGACTGCGGCAGACCGAGCTGCTGACCCGGATAGCCGAAGTCGACGCCCATCTCCTCGGCGGTCGCGCGGGGGCCGGAGAGCCAGGAACCGATTGCTTGCCTGTTGTCCACTCCACCACGGTACCGGTGCCCTTCGACGCGACCTGGACGGGACCCTGGTTAACTTGTGCGAAACAAATGGGTCATGCTTGGGAAATCCCGTCTGCTTATGGTCGGGTCAGCGTGCGGCACCGCACTGACGCGCCAGGAGCTATACAGCCCGTCCCTGCCCCGGGACCGGGAGTAGGAGGACTTGGATGTTCAAGAACGCCGAAGAAGTGAAGCAGTACATCGAGGAGAACGACGTCAAGTTCGTCGACGTGCGCTTCTGCGACCTGCCCGGTGTGATGCAGCACTTCACGATCCCGGCGCGCGCGTTCGACCCGGCGGAGGAGCTCGCCTTCGACGGCTCCTCGATCCGCGGCTTCCAGGCCATCCACGAGTCGGACATGGCGCTGCGCGCCGACATCACGACCGCCCGCCTGGACCCGTTCCGCCGCGACAAGACGCTGAACATCAACTTCTTCATCCACGACCCGATCACGGGTGAGGCGTACAGCCGCGACCCGCGCAACATCGCCAAGAAGGCCGAGGCGTACCTCGCCTCCACCGGCATCGCGGACACCGCGTTCTTCGGCCCCGAGGCCGAGTTCTACATCTTCGACAGCGTGCGCTTCGCGACCACCGCGAACGAGGGCTTCTACCACATCGACTCCGAGGCCGGCGCCTGGAACACCGGTTCCGAGGAGAACAACCGCGGCTACAAGGTCCGCTACAAGGGCGGTTACTTCCCGGTCGCCCCGGTCGACCACTTCGCCGACCTGCGCGCCGAGATCTCCCTGGAGCTCGACGCCCAGGGCCTCCAGGTCGAGCGCCAGCACCACGAGGTCGGCACCGGTGGCCAGGCCGAGATCAACTACAAGTTCAACACGCTGCTCGCCGCGGCCGACGACCTGATGCTCTTCAAGTACATCGTGAAGAACGTCGCGTGGAAGAACGGCAAGACCGCGACCTTCATGCCGAAGCCGATCTTCGGTGACAACGGCTCGGGCATGCACGTCCACCAGTCCCTGTGGGCCGGCGGCGAGCCGCTCTTCTACGACGAGGCCGGCTACGCGGGCCTGTCGGACACCGCCCGCTACTACATCGGCGGCATCCTCAAGCACGCCCCGTCGCTGCTCGCCTTCACCAACCCGACGGTGAACTCCTACCACCGCCTGGTGCCGGGCTTCGAGGCGCCGGTCAACATGGTGTACTCGCAGCGCAACCGCTCCGCCGCCATGCGCATCCCGATCACGGGCTCGAACCCGAAGGCCAAGCGCGTCGAGTTCCGCGCGCCGGACCCGTCCTCGAACCCGTACCTCGCCTTCTCGGCGCTGCTCCTCGCGGGCCTCGACGGCATCAAGAACAAGATCGAGCCGATGGAGCCGATCGACAAGGACCTCTACGAGCTCTCCCCGGACGAGCACGCGAACGTCCCGCAGGTCCCGACCAGCCTGGAGGACGTCCTCAAGGCCCTGGAGGAGGACCACGAGTACCTCCTGGCCGGCGGTGTCTTCACCCCGGACCTCATCGAGACCTGGATCGACTACAAGCGCACGCACGAGATCGCCCCGATCGCGCAGCGTCCGCACCCGCACGAGTTCGAGCTCTACTTCGACCTCTAGAAAAGCCGGCCCCACGGGCCGTGAAGTGCCTGCTGGGAGGCCCCCCGCCGCTCTCTTCGGAGAGCGGCGGGGGGCCTCCCGCTTTTGACATGTCGCTCAGGTGGAGTAACCGTTGATAAGGCCCTAAAAGCCCGATAAGCCCGATCAGCGAGATATGTTCGGAGGTGCATCACCATGCGCCGTAGGATCATCGGTGCGCTCGTCGCGGGTGCCGCAGGAACCACCCTGGCGCTGCTGCCCCTGAGCAGCGCGTCCGCGCACGACCACGACGGGAACAACTGGAACTGGAACCACTCGAGTCACTCCCGGTGGGTCAACAACTGGGACGATGACGACGACTGCGGCAACGGCCACGGCAACTGGCACCACCACGGTGACTGGGGCCGCTGGGACAACGCGAACTGGTCCGACGACTGGGGCGGCTGGCGCTGACCCTCGCCGTACCTGACCGAACCCCCGACGATGCCCCTGCCCCGCGCTCAGCGGAGCAGGGGCATCGCGCTGGTCAGCTGGCGCAGGCAGCGCACCGCGAGGTCGGCGGGGGAGTCCGGACCGCCCACCGGGGCGTCGCCGGCGGACCACAGTTCCAGGGCGATCCGGATCGCGTCGGTGGCGGCCGCGGCGACCAGGCGTACGGACATCTCGTCCGCGTCCTCGCCCGCGAGCCGGGCCACCAGCGGGACCAGCCGCTCCTCCGACTCCTGGTTCACCCGGTACCAGACGGCCCGCAGGGCCTCGTCCGTGGCCGCCGCGCGCAGCAGGCCGCGGGTGACCTCCAGGCCCTCCTCGACGGCCTTGGAGTCGCTCAGGGCGCGGGTCACGGCCCGCTCCAGGGACTGCGCGAGGGGGGTGGCGGGGTCCTCCTCGGCGAGCAGGGCGCGCCAGGCGTCGCCGCCTCCCGCCAGCAGCGGGGCCACGGCCTCCTGCTTGTTGCGGAAGTAGCGGTAGAACGTGCGCAGTGCGACCCCGGCCCGGTGGGCGATGTCCTCGGCGGTGGTCCCGTCGGGGCCGTGCGCGGCGAAGAGCTCGCAGGCGGCGCGGGCGATGTCGAGCTGCGTGGCGGCCTTGCGGCGCTCGGTCAGGGACTGGGCTCCGGAGCCGCTCTGGGGGGAGTACGGGCGGGGAGATCTCACGGGGGAAGCCTACCGCCAGTCGGCTCCGATGAATGCAATGTGTGACAGGGTGGCAAAATGTGCCATCGAGTCGCTACGCTGCGCCCCATGAACCGTTACGAAGGACGACGCGTCCTCATCACCGGCGGCGGCTCCGGCATCGGCCAGGCCACCGTGCACCGCATTCTCTCCGAGGGCGGCCGTGTGCACGCCGTGGACGTCAACGAGGCCGGCCTCAAGGCCACCGCCGACCAGGCCGCTGCTGCGGGGCACCTCCCGGCGGCAGCCGGGGGAGGCAACGCCGGGCGGCTGACCACCGCCGTACTGGACATATCCGACGAGGCCGCGGTCAAGGAGGGTGTCGCCGCCGCCGTCGACACCCTCGGCGGTATCGACGTCCTGGTGAACGCCGCGGGCATCCTGCGCTCCGCCCACACCCACCAGACCACCCTCGACCTCTGGAACAAGGTCATCGCGGTCAACCTGACCGGCACCTTCCTGATGATCCGCGAGTCCCTCCCCGCCCTCCTGGCGGGCGACCAGCCGGTCGTCGTCAACTTCAGCTCCACCTCGGCGTCCTTCGCGCACCCCTACATGTCCGCCTACGCGGCCAGCAAGGGCGGCATCCAGTCGATGACCCACGCCCTCGCCGCCGAGTACAGCAAGCAGGGCCTGCGCTTCGTCTCCGTCGCCCCCGGCTCCATCGAGAGCGGCATGACCACCGGCAACGGCCCCGGCCTGCCCGAGGACACCGACTGGTCCCTCTTCACCAAGCTGGCCCCGGCCCTCGGCCAGGGCTTCGCCGGCCCGCAGACCGTCGCCGGCGTGGTCGCCATGCTCGGCTCCGAGGACGGCGCCTTCATCACCGGCACCGAGATCCGCATCGACGGCGGCACCCACTACTGACCGCCCCGGGCCGGCTCAGGCCCTGAAGCGGTCCCAGAGCCGGGGGAAGCGCTCCGCGAGCACGGCTTCGTTCTCGAAGTCCAGCGGGGTGCCCTCCGGCTCCTCCGCCTGGAGGGGGACACCCAGGTCCGGGGCGACGGAGCCGGTGAGCTGCTCGTACGCCTCGTCGGCCGCGTACCCCAGCTCCTCGCCGTCCCCGTCGATCTCCTCGTCGAACTCGTCCAGCAGCACGGCCAGCTGGTCCGGGTCGTGCACCGCGCCCTCGAAGACCTCCCGGCCCTGCCCGATCAGCCAGCACCGGAAGTAGTCGAACGCGTCGTCGCTGGCCCCGTCCAGCAGCACCCAGGCCGCCCCCCACAGGTCCCAGGTGTACGCGCGGTTGTACCGGGACTCGAAGTGCCGCGCGAAATCCAGCACGGAGTCGGGGTCCAGCTGGGTCAGCCGTTCCACGAGCAGCTCGGCATGCTCCTCGGGGTCGCCCCCGGCAGCCTCGCGCGTACGGTCGACGATCTCCCAGAACTCCGTCTCGTCCATCACGGAATACAGCATCCGGGGTCCACGCGCCCACCGCCACCGCTCATACGGCCAAAGGCCGCTGCCCCGTCCCCCGCCCGGCCGCATCAGCGACCAGCCCCCGCTCACGCGGGCCTGAACGCGCCGAGGCGGCCCGCCCCCGAAGGGACGGACCGCCTCGTGGCCGGACGGGCCCGGGACTACAGGCCGTAGCGCTCCCGGGCCTCCTTGACGGCGGACGCCGGGACCTCGCCGCGGCGGGCGAGCTGGGCCAGCGCGGCCACCACGATGGACTGCGCGTCGACGCCGAAGTGGCGGCGGGCGCCCTCGCGGGTGTCGGAGAGGCCGAAGCCGTCCGTGCCCAGCGAGGTGTAGTCCTGCGGGACCCACTGGCTGATCTGGTCCGGTACCTGGCGCATCCAGTCGGAGACGGCCAGGACCGGGCCCGGGGCCCCCTCCAGCACGCGGGTGACGTACGGGGTGCGCTCCTCGCCGCGGAGCAGGGCCTCGTCGCACTCCAGCGCGTCGCGGCGCAGCTCGCCCCAGGAGGTGGCGGACCACACGTCGGCGGCCACGTTCCAGTCGGCGGCCAGCAGCCGCTGTGCCTCCAGGATCCAGTGGATCGCCGTTCCCGAGGCCATGAGCTGGATCTTCGGGGCGTCGGCGGCCGGGGCGGCCTCCAGGTCGGCGGCCGTGTTGAACCGGTACAGGCCCTTGAGGATGCCCTCCTCCACGCCCTCGGGCATGGCCGGCTGCACCTTCGGCTCGTTGTAGACCGTCAGGTAGTAGAAGACGTCCTCGGGCTGCTCGCCGTACATCCGGCGCAGACCGTCCTTGACGATCACCGCGATCTCGTACGCGAACGCCGGGTCGTAGTTGAGTGACGCCGGGTTCGTGGACGCGATCAGGTGCGAGTGGCCGTCGGCGTGCTGGAGGCCCTCACCGGTCAGGGTGGTGCGGCCGGCCGTGGCGCCGACGATGAAGCCCTTGCCGAGCTGGTCGGCGAGCTGCCACATCTGGTCGGCGGTGCGCTGCCAGCCGAACATCGAGTAGAAGATGTAGAACGGGATCATCGGCTCGCCGTGCGTCGCGTAGGACGTACAGGCGGCGATGAAGTCGGCCATGGCGCCGGCCTCGGTGATCCCCTCGTTGAGGATCTGGCCGTCCTTGGCCTCCTTGTAGTACATCAGCTGGTCGCGGTCGACCGGCTCGTACGTCTGGCCCAGCGGCGAGTAGATGCCGGCCGACGGGAAGAGGGACTCCATACCGAAGGTACGGGCCTCGTCCGGGACGATCGGCACCCAGCGCTTGCCGGTCTCCTTGTCCCGCATCAGGTCCTTGACGAGGCGGACGAAGGCCATGGTGGTGGCCATCTCCTGCTTGCCGGAGCCCTTGATGAGCGGGGCGAAGGAGCGGTCGGCCGGAGCCGGCAGGGCCACGTGGTGGACCTTGCGGGCCGGGGCCGGGCCGCCGAGGGCCGCGCGGCGCTCGTGCAGGTACCGCACCTCGGGGCTGTCGGCGCCCGGGTGGCCGTACGGGACCTTGCCGTCGACGAAGGCGCTGTCCGGGATCGGCAGGCCGAGCAGGTCGCGCATGTCCTTGAACTCGTCGACCGTCAGCTTCTTCATCTGGTGGTTCGCGTTCTTCGACTCGAACCCGGCACCCAGCGTGTGGCCCTTGACGGTCTGCGCCAGGATCACCGTCGGCGCGCCCTTGTGCGCCAGGGCGGCCTTGTACGCGGCGTAGACCTTGCGGGGCTCGTGGCCGCCGCGCGAGGAGTGGAAGCACTCGGCGATCTTCGCGTCGGACAGGACGCCGGCCAGCTGGACCAGCTCGGCGCTGGCGCCGAAGAAGTGCTGGCGGATGTAGGCCACGTCACGGGTCGCGTACGTCTGGAACTGCGCGTCCGGCACCTCGCGGATACGGCGGACCAGGGCGCCCGTGGTGTCGAGCTGGAACAGCTCGTCCCAGGCGGAGCCCCACAGGGTCTTGATGACGTTCCAGCCGGCACCGCGGAACTGGGCCTCCAGCTCCTGGACCACGCGGAAGTTCGCGCGGACCGGGCCGTCGAGGCGCTGCAGGTTGCAGTTGATGACGAACGTCAGGTTGTCGAGCTGCTCGCGGGAGGCCAGGGCCAGGGCGGCGGTCGACTCGGGCTCGTCCATCTCGCCGTCGCCGAGGAAGGCCCAGACGTGCGAGTTGGAGGTGTCCTTGATGTTCCGGTTCTGCAGGTAGCGGTTGAAGCGCGCCTGGTAGATCGCGGAGAGCGGGCCGAGGCCCATGGAGACCGTGGGGAACTCCCACAGCCACGGCAGGCGCCGCGGGTGCGGGTAGGACGGCAGGCCGTTGCCGCCGGACTCCTGGCGGAAGTTGTCGAGCTGCTGCTCGGAGACGCGCCCGTCGAGGAAGGCGCGGGCGTAGATGCCGGGGGAGGCGTGGCCCTGGATGTAGAGCTGGTCGCCCGATCCGTCGGCCTCCTTCCCGCGGAAGAAGTGCTGGAAGCCGGTCTCGTAGAGCCAGGCCGCCGAGGCGAAGGTGGCGATGTGGCCGCCGACGCCGTACTTGGAGCCGCGGGTCACCATGGCGGCCGCGTTCCAGCGGTTCCAGGCGGTGATCTTGGCTTCCATCTCCTCGTCACCCGGGAACTCGGGCTCCGCGGAGGTGGGGATGGTGTTGACGTAGTCCGTCTCCAGCAGCTTCGGCAGGGCGAGGCCGGCGGCCTCGGCGTGCTGGAGGGTGCGGCGGAGCAGGTATTCGGCGCGGCGCGTACCGGCGGCCTTGGCGACGGCGTCGAGGGAGGCCGCCCATTCGGCGGTCTCTTCGGTGTCGCGGTCCGGGAGCTGGTCGAGCTCGCTCGGAAGCTTTCCTACGGGGTCGGACATCGGTGTGCGCCGCCTTCCGGACAAAGGAGAGGAGGTGGTGAAGAGAACCCTGACGGGCAGGACAGGGCTGACGGGCCCTGGTGAGGGCCCGGAGTGACTGTAAATCCCTGATCGATGATCGATCAAATAAAAGTGACGATTATTCGACGCCCGGACGAAAGTCGGCACCCGGTGCCATGAACTCAGGCACGCCGTGCCGGTTTCATCAGTACACGCCAAAGCGCCGGTGATCCCCTGGAGGATTCCTCAAAACCGCAGGTCAGGCGCTACGTGGAGCGCAGCCCAGAACATGCCGCTTCACCAGCACCCCGATATCCGGGTCCTGGCTGCGGAACGCCGCCACGAGGGCCTCGTGCTCCTCGGCGTACGACTTCTGGACGGTTCCCAGCCACCGGATCGACAGGGCGGTGAACACCTCGATGCCCAGGCTCTCCCAGGTGTGCAGCAGCACGCTGTTGCCCGCCGCCCGCACCAGTTCCCGGTGGAAGCCCACCGTGTGCCGCACCTGCGCCGTACCGTCCTGGAGCCGGTCGGCCTCCCACAGGGCCGCCACGTGCGGCTCCAGCGCCGAGCAGTCGGCCGCCAGCCCCGGAGCGGCCAGCTCGGCGGCGATCTGCTCCAGACCGGCCCGGACGGGGTAGATCTCCTCCAGGTCGGCCGCGGAGAGGTTCCGCACGCGTACGCCCTTGTTGGGCGCCGACTCGATCAGCCGCAGCGTCTCCAGCTCGCGCAGAGCCTCCCGCACGGGCGTCTGGCTGACCTCCAGCTCCACCGCGATCCGGCGCTCCACGATCCGCTCGCCGGGCTTCCAGCGGCCGCTGACGATCCCCTCCACGATGTGCTCGCGGATCTGCTCGCGCAGCGAGTGCACGACGGGTGGGGTGATCATCGGGGTTCAACTCCTGTGTGTGCGGACACGCGGGGCCTGATGCCTAGACAATAAGGCCGCCGTGGCCTGCTGCGATGCGTTCGTGGTCAGGGACGCAGGGTGAGGCTCGTTACAACGACGGCGCCCCCGCCCGGACGAATCCGGGCGGGGGCGCCGTCAGCGGGTCCCGAAGACGGGGGCCGGGGGCTCAGAGACCGAGCTCGACCTCGAACTCGCCGGCCTCAAGGATCGCCTTCACGGCCGAGAGGTACCGGGCCGCGTCCGCGCCGTCCACCAGGCGGTGGTCGTAGGACAGGGTCAGGTACGTCATGTCGCGGACGCCGATGACGGTGCCCTCGGGGGTCTCGATGACCACCGGACGCTTGACCGTGGCACCGATGCCCAGGATGGCGACCTGGTTCGGCGGAACGATCACCGTGTCGAACAGCGCACCGCGCGAGCCGGTGTTGCTGATGGTGAAGGTCGCGCCGGACAGCTCGTCCGGGGTGATCTTGTTGCCGCGGACCTTGCCGGCCAGGTCGGCGGTCGCCTTGGCGATACCGGCCAGGTTGAGGTCACCGGCACCCTTGATGACCGGGGTCATCAGGCCCTTCTCGGAGTCCACGGCGATGCCGATGTTCTCCGAGTCGAAGTAGGTGATGGTGCCCTCGTCGTCGTTGATCCGGGCGTTGACGACCGCGTGGGCCTTCAGCGCCTGGGCGGCGGCCTTGACGAAGAACGGCATCGGGGACAGCTTGACGCCCTCGCGGGCGAGGAAGCCGGCCTTGGCCTGCTCGCGCAGCTTCATGATCTTGGTGATGTCCACCTCGACCACGGAGCTGAGCTGCGCCTGCGAGTGCAGGGCCTTCATCATGTTGTCGCCGATGACCTTGCGCATGCGGGTCATCTTGACCGTCTGACCGCGCAGCTCGGACACCGCGGCCGGAGCCTTCGCGGCGGCCGGGGCGGCAGCGGCGGCCGGAGCCGGAGCGGCGGCGGCCTTGGCGGCCTCGGCGGCGGCCAGGACGTCCTGCTTGCGGATACGGCCGCCGACGCCCGTGCCCGTGACCGTCGCCAGGTTGACGCCGGACTCGGAGGCGAGCTTGCGCACCAGCGGGGTCACGTAGGCGCCCTCGTCACCGGCCGGGGCCGGAGCGGCGGGGGCGGCCGGGGCGACCGGAGCCGGAGCGGCGACCGGGGCCGGAGCCGGGGCGGCCGGAGCCACCGGGGCCGGAGCGGCGACCGGAGCGGCCGGAGCCACCGGAGCCGGAGCGGCGACCGGAGCGGCCGGAGCCACCGGAGCCGGAGCGGCGGCCGGGGTGGCCGGAGCCGGAGCGGCGGCCGGGGCAGCGGGGGCGGCCGGAGCCGGAGCCGCGGCCGGAGCGGCCGGGGCGGCGGCCGGGGCAGCGCCCGCGACACCGATGACGGCCAGACGGGCGCCGACCTCGGCGGTCTCGTCCTCGCCGACGACGATCTCCAGCAGGGTGCCGGAAACCGGCGCGGGGATCTCGGTGTCGACCTTGTCCGTGGAGACCTCGAGCAGCGGCTCGTCGGCCTCGACCGACTCGCCGACCGCCTTCAGCCAGCGGGTGATGGTGCCCTCGGTGACGGACTCGCCCAGCGCGGGCAGCACGACATCGGTGCCCTCGGCCGAACCGCCGCCGGCGGCCGCCTCGGCCGTCGGCGCCGGAGCCGGGGTCTCGGCCTCGGTCGACGGGGCGGCCTGCGGGGCCTCCGGCGCGGGAGCGGCGGGGGCCTCGGCGGCCGGAGCGGCGGCCGGAGCCGCGGCGCCCGAGCCGTCGTCGATGATGGCGAGCTCGGCGCCGACCTCGACGGTCTCGTCCTCGGCGACCTTGATGGAGGCGAGGATGCCGGCGACGGGGGAGGGGATCTCGGTGTCGACCTTGTCGGTCGAGACCTCGAGCAGCGGCTCGTCGGCCTCGACGCGCTCGCCCTCGGCCTTCAGCCAACGGGTGACAGTGCCCTCGCTGACGCTCTCACCGAGCGCCGGAAGGGTTACGGAAACCGGCATGGTTTCAGTTGCTCCTTACGAAAGTGCGGAAGTGGTCGTCGCGCCCGTGACTGTGGATTAGTCGTGTGCGTGAAGGGGCTTGCCGGCGAGGGCCAGGTGGGCCTCGCCGAGCGCCTCGTTCTGGGTCGGGTGCGCGTGGATGAGCTGCGCGACCTCGGCCGGCAGTGCTTCCCAGTTGTAGATCAGCTGGGCTTCGCCGACCTGCTCGCCCATCCGGTCACCGACCATGTGGACGCCGACCACGGCACCGTCCTTGACCTGGACGAGCTTGATCTCGCCCGCGGTCTTCAGGATCTTGCTCTTGCCGTTGCCCGCCAGGTTGTACTTCAGGGCGACGACCTTGTCCGCACCGTAGATCTCCTTGGCCTTGGCCTCGGTGATGCCGACGGAGGCGACCTCCGGGTGGCAGTACGTGACGCGCGGAACGCCGTCGTAGTCGATCGGAACGGTCTTCAGACCGGCCAGACGCTCCGCCACCAGGATGCCCTCGGCGAAGCCGACGTGCGCGAGCTGGAGGGTCGGGACGAGGTCACCGACGGCCGAGATGGTCGGCACGTTGGTGCGCATGTACTCGTCGACCAGGACGTAGCCGCGGTCCATCGCGACGCCCTGCTCCTCGTAGCCCAGGCCCTGCGAGACCGGGCCGCGGCCGATGGCGACCAGCAGCACCTCGGCCTCGAAGGTCTTGCCGTCGGCGAGGGTGACGCGGACGCCGGACTCCGTGTACTCGGCCTTCTCGAAGAAGGTGCCGAGGTTGAACTTGATGCCGCGCTTGCGGAAGGCGCGCTCCAGGATCTTGGAGCTGTTCTCGTCCTCGACCGGGACGAGGTGCTTGAGGCCCTCGATGACGGTGACGTCGGTGCCGAAGGACTTCCACGCCGAGGCGAACTCGACGCCGATGACGCCGCCGCCCAGGATGATCGCGGACTGCGGCACCCGGTCCAGGACCAGCGCGTGGTCCGAGGAGATGATGCGGTTGCCGTCGATGTCCAGGCCGGGCAGCGACTTCGGCACGGAGCCGGTCGCCAGCAGGACGTGGCGGCCCTGGACGCGCTGGCCGTTCACGTCGACGGAGGTCGGGGAGGACAGGCGGCCCTCACCCTCGATGTAGGTCACCTTGCGGGAGGCGACCAGGCCCTGCAGGCCCTTGTACAGGCCGGCGATGACGTCGTCCTTGTACTTGTGCACACCGGCGATGTCGATGCCCTCGAAGGTGGCCTTGACACCGAACTGCGCGGCTTCGCGCGCCTGGTCGGCGATCTCACCGGCGTGCAGCAGAGCCTTCGTGGGGATGCAGCCGTTGTGCAGGCAGGTGCCGCCGAGCTTGTTCTTCTCGATCAGCGCAACGTCGAGACCCAGCTGCGATGCGCGGAGTGCCGCGGCGTAGCCGCCACTGCCACCGCCGAGGATCACTAGGTCGAAAACGGTGCTGGCGTCGTTCGCCACGTCACGTCCTCCATGCATGTGCGCCGGGCACCGGTCCTCTGTGACCGGGCGGCGGCTGGTAATCGGCCGCTTGTTTCTTCGGCCCTGTGGTGGGGGCCCTGTCCTGCCGAGAACCCATCTTCGCATTTGTCGGGGGAACACGGGACGCCGGGCCCCGGGTGTGCACCGTGGTTCCGCCCGAAGTCCGGGTTACCCGGGCGTAGAAACCTACTGATCCTCAAGATTTCTTCCAGAGCGAACACGCCCCGGGGCCGAGGTGCCGGTCCCGGGGCGGGTTCGTGCGCTGCGGCGGGGGCGGGTCAGCCCAGGTCGCCGGTGGCGGTGCGCTCGGCCAGGCGCACCAGGGTGCGGACGGCGGAGCCGGTGCCGCCCTTGGGGGTGTAGCCGTACGGGGCGCCCTCGTGGAAGGCGGGGCCCGCGATGTCGAGGTGGGCCCAGGTGATGCCCTCGCCGACGAACTCCTGGAGGAACAGGCCGGCCACCAGGCCGCCGCCCATCCGGACGCCCATGTTGGCGATGTCCGCCGTCGGGGAGTCCATGGTCTTGCGCAGGTCCTCGGGGAGCGGCATCGGCCAGGAGGACTCGCCGACCTCCTCGGCGATCTCGTGGATCGAGGTGCGGAAGGCGTCGTCGTTGGCCATGATGCCGAAGGTGCGGTCGCCCAGCGCCAGCACCATGGCGCCGGTCAGGGTGGCCACGTCGACGATCGCGTCCGGGTTCTCCTCGGACGCCTTGGTCAGGGCGTCGCCCAGGACCAGGCGGCCCTCGGCGTCCGTGTTCAGGACCTCGACGGTCTTGCCGCTGTACATGCGCAGGACGTCACCGGGGCGGGTGGCGGAGCCGGACGGCATGTTCTCGGCGAGGGCGAGCCAGCCGGTGACGTTGACCTTCAGGCCCAGCTTGGCGGCGGCGACGACCGAGGAGAACACGGCGGCGGCGCCCGACATGTCGCACTTCATGGTCTCGTTGTGGCCGGCCGGCTTCAGGGAGATGCCGCCCGAGTCGTACGTGATGCCCTTGCCGACGAAGGCCAGGTGCTTGTCCGCCTCGGGGTGGGTGTAGGCGATCTTCACCAGGCGCGGCGGGTTCTCGGAGCCCTTGCCGACGCCCATGATGCCGCCGTAGCCGCCCTTGACCAGGGCCTTCTCGTCCAGGACCTGGGCCTTGAGACCCAGCTCCTTGGCGGTCGCCGCGGCGATCGCGGCGAAGGCGGCGGGGGTGAGGTCGTTCGGCGGGGTGTTGATCAGGTCGCGGGCGACGTTGACCTCGGCGGCGACGACGGCCGCGCGCTCGGCGGCGGCCTTGTGCTCCTTGTCGCGCGGCTTGGCGCCGAGCAGGGCCACCTCGGCCAGCGGCTGCTTGGGGCCGCCGTTCTTCTCGTCCTTGCCGTTCTTCTTCTCGCCGCCCTGGTAGGCGGTGAAGGCGTACGCGCCCAGCAGCGCGCCCTCGGCCACGGCGGTGACGGCGGAGGCGTCCTCCAGGGGGAGGGCGAAGGCGGCCTTCTTGGAGCCGTGCAGGGCGCGGGCGGCGGAGCCGGCGGCGCGGCGCAGGGCCTCCTCGTCGAAGGACTGGTCCTGCTCGGGCGCCGAGCCCAGGCCGACCGCCAGCACGACCGGGGCCTTGAGGCCGGCCGGGGAGGGCAGCTTGGTGATCTCGCCTTCCGCGCCGGAGGCGCCGAGCGCATCGAGCACGGCGGCGAGCTTTCCGTCGAACGCCGTGTCCACGGCCTCCGCGCCGGCGGCCACGACGAGCCCCTTCGGGCCCTTCGCCACGCCGACCACGAGGGCGTCGGCGCGCAGCGTCGCCGCGCCGGCAGTGCTGAGAGTCAGAGCAGTCACGGTGGTGAAGTCTCGCTTCCGTTTGTGTTATATGGGCGCTTCTGTCGCGTCGGGGTCGCCGGCCGCTCCGCAGCGATCGTATTCGGGCCCGACGGCCGCCGGAAACGAGCCTACGCGCAGCCCGTCACCCGTACGTCACTCGAAGGTTTGGCAACTTGTTCGACCACGGGGCCACCAGGTTCACCCATCCGTGGACTCTGCTCCAGGTTTGCCGCCTAGACCTGACGAGGTCCGCGAAGATCGAGCCACTCTCGCAAGGGGACGCGGGGTCCTTTTGCATGATTTCCACAGAGCCTCCCCGGCCCGGCCGTCCGCCATGGGCCGAACCGGGGGACGCCTGCGGGGGGAAAGGCCGAAATGGTCAACAAGAACCGGATGAACAGGGCCGCCGCAGCCATGGGCGCAGCGGCGCTGCTGTCCGTTGCGGTACCCGCCACCACCGCCCACGCGGCGACGGTGGTCCCGCGCATCGACCTGAAGGTGCTGGTCGTCGACGACGGCGGCAGCTCGGTCGGCGCGCTCACCGCGGAACTCCGCGACACCGGGGTCCCGTTCACGCGGATCGACCTGGGGGCCGCCGGCCGCCCGGTGATCGACGCCGCCTTCCTCAGCGACACCGTCAGCGGCCGGCCGCGCGCCAAGTACCAGGGCGTGATCCTGCCCAACGAGAACCCCTTCGGCGCCGGCTCCGCCGAGATGGCGGCGCTCACCGCGTACGAGACGGCGTACGGGATCCGCCAGGTCGACGCCTACACCTGGGCCCACCCCGAAGTCGGCCTGGAATACACCGACAACGGCGGCTACGCCGGCACCCTCGACGGCACGCAGGCCGCCGTCACCGCCGCCGGCAAGACGGGCCCCTTCGGCTACCTCGGCGGTCAAGTCGCCTTCGAGGACAACTCCGCCCTCATTCCGGAGAGCTACGGGTTCCTGGCCAAGCCGAGGGCCGGCTACACCAGCTACGTCGACGCCCCCGTCGGCTCCGGACGCGGTTCCCTCGTCGGCGAGTACGCCCACGACGGGCGCAGCGAACTCGTCGTCACCTTCGGCTACAACCAGTACCAGCAGCAGTTCCGGCTGCTGGCCCGCGGCATCGTCGACTGGCTCACCCAGGGCGTCCACCTCGGGCAGGAGCGCAACTACTTCGCCGTCCACGTCGACGACGTCCTCGCCCCCGACGCCCGCTGGGACAAGACCCTCAACTGCACCCCCGGCGACTACGCCTGCGCGGGCGGCGAGGGCAAGGAGTCCACCATCCGCATGACCGCCGCCGACGCCCAGTACCTGGCGCAGTGGCAGACCGCCAAGGACTTCAAGCTGGACCTGCTCTTCAACGCGGGCGCCGGCGAGGAGTGGAAGACCGAGAACGGCGGAACCGACGCCCTGACCACCCAGCTGCTGGCCGACAAGGCCAAGTACCGCTGGATGAACCACACCTGGACCCACCTCTTCCTCGGCTGCACCCAGGACACCACCACCACCCCCTGGACCTGCACCAAGGACGCCCAGGGCCAGACCAGCTGGATGAGCCGGGCCGACATCTCCGCCCAGATCCGCGACAACAACAACTGGGCCGCGTCCAAGGGCCTCACCACCGACCGCACCGAACTCGTCACCGGCGAGCACTCCGGCCTCAAGACCCTCCCGCAGCAGCCCGAGGACAACCCCAACCTGGCCGGCGCCCTCGCCGACAACGGGGTCAAGTGGGCCGGCAGCGACAACTCCCGCGAACCCGACCAGCGGGCCGTCGGCGCCGCCCTGACCGTGCCCCGGTACCCGATGAACGTGTACTACAACACGGGCACCAACGCCGAGATGGCCGACGAGTACAACTGGATCTACACCAGCCGCGCCGACGGCGGCAGCGGCCTGTGCGAGGACAACCCGGCGACCTCCACCTGCCTGCCCGCCCCCCTGGACGCCGCCACCGGCTACCAGGACTACATCGTCCCGGCCGAGGCCCGCACCGCCCTGCGCCACGTCCTGGCCAACGACCCCAAGCCGCACTACGTCCACCAGTCCAACCTCGCGGAGGACCGCACCCTCTACCCGGTGCTCAACCAGGTCCTCGACACCTACCGCTCCCTCTACGCGCCCAGCGCCCCCATCGTCAACCAGAGCATGAAGGCCACCGGCACCGAGCTCCAGCGCCGCGCCGCCTGGGACAAGGCCATCGCCGCCGGCCAGGTCACCGCCTACCGCATCGGCAAGGACGTCACCGTCAAGGCGCCCTCCGGCATCCTCGCCCCGCTCACCGCGCCCAACGGCACCAAGAAGCAGCTGCTCCTCGGCACCGCGGACTTCGGCACCGCCTACGCCGGAACCCGCTCCACCTGGACGGGCCCCGAGCTGCTCCAGTCGGCGGTCACCCTCCGGCTCCCCTGACCGCGGCGCGCGCCGCGCGCCTTCGCCGTCATCCGCTCCACCCGGCAGTACCCAGCGCCGGCGTCCGCCCACCACGGGCGCCGGCCCCTTTTCCGTCCTGGGGGGACTCAGCACATGAGCCATGGGCGTCATGTCACCATGCTCACCGAAGGCACCTACCCGCACGTCCACGGAGGCGTCAGCACCTGGTGCGACCAACTGGTACGCGGGATGCCGGAGGTCGACTTCAACGTCATAGCCCTGACCGGCTCCGGACGCGAGCCGGTCACCTGGGAGCTTCCGCGCAACGTCTACCGGCACACCGCCGTCCCACTGTGGGGCCCGCCGCCCCCGAAGACCCGCCGCACCACCCTCCGCGGGAAGGCCCACCGCCGCTTCACCGAGGTCTACGAAACCTTCCTGCTCTCCCTGCTCGACCCCGGGCACGCCACCGCCGGCCCCGGCGGCTCCTCCTTCTCCGACGCCCTGGCCGAACTCGCCCGCCTCGCCCGCGCCGGCCGGCTCGCCCCCGCCCTGCGCTCCGAATCCGTCCTGCGCCTGCTCATGGCCGTGTGGACCCGCCCGGGCCTGGCCACCGCCTCCGCCGACCCCACCGTCCACGACGCCCTCACCGCCACCGACCTGCTGGAACACGCCCTGCGCCCGCTCGCCGTGCGGATCCCGCCCGACAGCGTCGCCCACGCGGTCAGCAGCGGCCTCGCCACCCTCCCCGCCCTGGCCGCCAAACGCCTCGACGGGGTCCCCTTCCTCCTCACCGAGCACGGCATCTACCTGCGCGAGCGCTACCTCGGCTACCGCAGCGCCGCCCAGCGCTGGCCCGTCAAGGCCCTCGTGCTCGGCTTCTACCGGGAGCTGAACTCCGAGGGCTACCGGCAGGCCGACCTGATCACCCCCTGCAACCAGTACAACCGCCGTTGGGAGGAGCGCGGAGGCGCCGACTCCGACCGGATCCGCACCGTCTACAACGGCGTCGACCCGCACGTCTTCCCCGAGGCCGGCCCCGAACCCGAGGTGCCCACGCTCAGCTGGTGCGGCCGTATCGACCCCATCAAGGACCTCGAAACCCTCATCCGCGCCTACGCCTTCATGCGCGAGGAACTCCCCGCCCTGCGGCTGCGCCTCTTCGGCCCCGTCCCGGCCGGCTGCGAGGAGTACCGGCTGCGGCTGGAGAAACTCGCCGCCGAACTCGGCGTCGCCGACGGGATCAGCTGGGAGGGCCGCATCAGCGAGGTCGCCCGCGCCTACGCCGCCGGCAGCGTCGTGATGCTCTCCAGCATCAGCGAGGGCTTCCCCTTCAGCATCATCGAAGCCATGTCCTGCGGCCGCACCACCGTCTCCACCGACGTCGGCGGCGTCCGCGAAGCCGTCGCCGACACCGGCCTGGTCGTCCCGCCCCGCGAACCCGAGACCATGGCCCGCGCCACCCTCGCCCTGCTGCGCGACGACGCACGCCGCGCCGAACTCGGCCGCCTGGCCCGCAAACGGGTCGTCGAGAAGTTCACCCTCCACCAGTCCGTGGACGGTTTCCGCCACATCTACCGCGGGCTCGACGAGCAGAAGCAGGCCGCGCGGCCCGTCCTGCCCCTCCAGCCCGCCGACCCGTGGACCCCCCGCCTCGCCGACCCCTGGTACCGGGAACTCGCGGCCGACGGGAGCGTGTGGTGAGCGGATCGCTCTGGCTCAAGCCGCCCGGCCCCGAAGGCTCCTGGGTCCACGTCGGCCACGTGGCCCGCCCGCGCCGCGGCGCACCGGCGGCCGCCACCGACACCCTGCCCGCCCTGCCCCGGCCCGGCCGGCCCGGGGCCGACCCGATGGACGAACTCGCCGGACGCCTGGAAGGGTTCGTCGCCGCCGCCGTCCACCCCGACGAGATCGCCGCCGTCCTCGAATCCGACGGCATGACCGACGAGTACATCCGCCTCACCTACGGCCGCCCCGACTCCTTCGCCCTCGCCGAGGAGCTCTTCACCCGCGTCCCCCGATCCTTCCCCGAACCCGACGCCCTCCCCGACCCCTGGAAGGTCTCCCTCACCGCCTGCCTCCTGCGCGGGCTGATCTTCGCCCTGCCCGGCCTCGCCTACCTCCTGGGCGAACCCCTCCTCGAAGGACCGCCCGACCGGCTCGGACTGCCCGCAGGCACCCTGACCCTGCTCGCCGGCGCCCTCATCGGCTGGGTCTGGGACCAGACCCTGTCCCACCGCGCCTACACCTGGATCGGCCTCGGCGACCGGGCCGCCGCCGGACGGACCCTGCTCGTCGGAGCCCCCGTCGGCGCCCTCCTGGGCACCGCCGCCGCGTTCGCCGTACCGGGCGGGCCGCCGTTCTCGTACGCCTTCGCCGCCGGGCAGGCCCTGTACGTGGGCGCCGCTACCGTCCTGCTCGTCCTGCGGCGGGAGCGGCTGCTGCTCGCCGCCCTCGCCCCGATGGCAGCCGGGTCGGTGCTCGCGCTGTTCAGCGACCCTCCCGTGCCGGTACGGGTGGCCCTGCTGCTGGTCTCCCTCACCGCGGCCTGCGCCCTGGCCCTGCGGGAGCTGCCCCTGGCGGCGGGCGTACGGGGTGCGGTGCGCAGGATCGCCGGAGGCGCCCCCGGCTGGGCGCAGCGCCACCCGGGCGAGGGGGGCGCGGTGCGGTGGCGGATGCTGCGGGGTGCCGAGGAGGACCACACCCGGCGCGGACCCCGCATCGGGGACTCGGTTCCCTACGGGGTGTTCGGCCTCGGGACCGGTCTGCTGGTGCTGTACGCCGCCCTGGGGGAGGTGCTCACCGGCGGCCCCGCCGAAGCGGTCTCGGCGCCCTCGGCGGTGGCCCTCACCCTCAGCATGGGGCCCGCCGAATGGCTCCTGCACCGCTTCCGCAGCGGCAGCCTCGCGGGACTCCGCGCGGCCCGTTCCCCCTCGGCCTTCCGGAGCCGGATGCTCACCACCCTGGCCCGGTGCCTCGCCGCGTACCTGACGGTGCTGTTCCTGCTGGGCACCACCGGAACCCTGCTCTGGCCGCAGGCCCCGTCCCTGACCTGGGACCGCGTCGCCGTCCTGCTGCTGCTCGGCGCGGTGATGTGGACGGGGCTGCTGCTGCAGTCCTTCGGCGCCGTCCGCCCCGCCGCCGTGGTCTGCGCCGCCGCGGCCGCCGCCCAGAGCCTGGCCCTGCTGGCCGGCGCCGGCCAGCCCCGGCTGGTCCAGCTGGCGGTGGCCGGCGCCGCCGCGAGTGTGCTGGCCGTCCTCGTCTGCCTGCTCCTCGGCCGTGCGACGGCCCACCGATGACCCCGCACCCCGAGAAGGCCCCCATGCTCCTGGTCCCGCTCTACGAGCATCCCGCCGACCGGCCCGAGGCGTGGGAGCGGCTCATCGCCTGCGCCGGCCGGCTGCACTCCGTGGTGCTCAACCCCGCCAGCGGGCCGGGCACCGCCCCCGACGAGCGGTTCGCCGCCGTCGCCGCCCGGCTGCGGGAGGCGGGCGTGGCCGTCCTCGGCTACACCGACACCGACTACGGGCGCCGTCCCCACGCCGAGGTCGTCCAGGACCTGCTGCGCCACCGCGACTGGTACGGGGCCGACGGCGCCTTCCTCGACCAGGCCGCCTCCGGGTCCGAACTGCTGCCCCACTACGGCCGGCTCACCGTCGCCGCCCGCGCCGCCGGGGCCCGTACGCTCGTCCTGAACCACGGCGTCCACCCGCACCCCGGGTACGCCGCCCTCGCCGACCTCCTCGTGACCTTCGAGGGCCCCTGGGACGCCTACCGCGACGGCTCCGCCACCCCGCCCCCCTGGACCGCCGACCACCCCGCCGACCGGTTCTGCCACCTCGTGTACGCCGTCCCGCCGGACGCCCCGGCCGCCGAACTGGCCGCCGAACGCCGGGCGGCCGTCCACTGCGCCGTCCCCGGCACCGGCGCCCACCCGTGGGGCACCCTCCCGTACGCCCTGGAGACCGCAGGATGAAGCGTTTCCCCGCCGCGGTGGCCGCCGTCACCGGCCTGCTCCTGCTCACCGCCGCCTGCACGGCGACCCCGGACGACGACGAAACCCCGGAGCCGGGTCCGTCCCCGTCCTCGTCGCCGCCGGGAGGGCGCTGGCAGCCCCGGCCGGGTACGCCCTGGCAGTGGCAGCTGACGGGGAAGCTGGACACCTCGGTGAAGGTGCCGGTGTACGACATCGACGGCTTCAACACCACGAAGGAGCAGGTGGCGACCCTGAGGGCGGCCGGCCGCCGCACCATCTGCTACGTCTCCACGGGCGCCTGGGAGGACTTCCGCCCCGACGCGGCCGCCTTCCCCCAGTCCCTCCTCGGCGAGGACAACGGCTGGGAGGGCGAACGCTGGCTGGACATCCGCCAGACGGCCGCCCTGGAACCCCTGATGGCCCAGCGCCTCGACATGTGCCGCGCCAAGGGCTTCGACGCGGTGGAACCGGACAACATGGACGGCTACCGCAACACGACGGGCTTCCCCCTGACCGCCGGCCACCAGCTCGCCTACAACCGCCTGATCGCCCGCCTGGCGCACGAGCGCGGGATGTCGGTGGGCCTGAAGAACGACCTCGACCAGATCCCCGAACTGCTCGGCGACTTCGACTTCGCGGTGAACGAACAGTGCGCCGAATACGAGGAGTGCGACCGCCTCACCCCCTTCGTCAAGGCGGACAAGGCGGTCTTCCACGTGGAGTACGAACGCTCGCCGAAGGAGTTCTGCGCGGGATCGAAGAAGCTGAACCTGAGCTCGATGCAGAAGAAGTACGACCTGGACGCCTGGCGCAAACCCTGCTGACGGCCCGGGCGGGACGCAACGGCCCCCGGTAAGGTGACGAAATGTCAGAGTCGGGCCACAAGGCCCGGCTTGAGCCGATCACACTGAAAGACCAGGGTGCTCAGGTTGAAGAAGATCAAGGCCGCCGCAGTCGCCGTCGCCGCCCTCGCGGGAACGGCCATGGCCGTCGCACCGGCGCAGGCGGCGGACAGCTGCAACGCCGGGGGCGGCGGCAAGTACATATGTGACTACGGGGTGAAGACCCACGCCCTGCCGGGCGGCGAGCGGGAACAGTTCCTGGTCGGCCTCGACTACGCGGTGTGGACGCGCTGGACCGACCACAAGCAATGGTCGGGGTGGGTCTCCCTGGGCATGCCCGACCCCATGGGCTCCGCCCGCGCGGCGAGCTCCATCAACGTGACGGAAGACAACTCCGGGGGCACGCTCCGCACGGGCATCTACCTCCACAACAGCAACGGCGCCTTCGTGGGCAAGGTCCGCCCCGCCCTCGGCCAGGGCTGGTGGCCCTGGGACTTCCCCAACTGCTGCTGAGCGAGGCGGTCCGGCGGCGCGCTGCCGGGGGAGCCGCGCGCCCTCACACCGGCAGGATCGCGTGGACCCGGTAGCCGCCGCCGTAGCGGGGGCCCGTGGTGCAGGTGCCGCCCAGGGCCGTGGCGCGTTCGCGCATGCCCAGGTGGCCGTGGCCGCCGGCCGGGGTGGGTGGGGCGGGGGAGGAGTCGGCGGAGTCGCCGCCGTCGTCCAGGACCGTCACCTCCACCGACGCGCCCACCCGGACCACGCTGACCTGGGCCTGGGCGCCCGGGCCCGCGTGCTTGCGGACGTTGGTCAGGGCCTCCTGGATCACCCGGTACGCCGCCAGGTCCACCGCCGCCGGCAGCGGGTCCGTGCCCGCTCCGAGCTGGACGGTGGCCTCCACCGGGAGGCCCGCGTGCCGGAAGGTGGCGAGGAGCTCGTCCAGGACGGCCAGTCCCGGTGCGGGCTCCGTCGGGGCCTCCGGGTCGCCGGACTGCCGCAGCAGGCCGACCGTGGCACGGAGTTCGTTCAGGGCCGAGCGGCTGGCGTCGCGTACGTGGGCCAGGGCCTCCTTGGCCTGGTCGGGCCGCCGGTCCATGACGTGGGCGGCCACCCCGGCCTGGACGTTGACCAGGGCGATGTGGTGGGCCACGACGTCGTGCAGGTCCCGGGCGATGCGCAGCCGTTCCTCGGCGACGCGCCGCCGGGCCTCCTCCTCGCGGGTCCGCTCGGCGCGTTCGGCCCGTTCCCGGATGGCGTCGACGAAGGCGCGGCGGCTGCGGACCGCGTCGCCGGCGGCCGCGGCCATGCCGGTCCAGGCGAAGATGGCGATGTTCTCCTGCGCGTACCAGGGCAGCGGCCCCGCCAGCATGGCCACCCCGGTCAGGCCGGCCATCGTCAGCAGGCCGGTCCGCCAGGTGGTGGGCCGGTCGGTGCGGGCGGCCACCGTGTACAGGGCGATGACCGCGCTCATCGCGACGGGCGCCCGCGGTTCGCCCGTGGACAGTTCGACCAGGGCCAGCCCGCAGGTGACGGCGAGGACGCTGCGCGGGCCGCGGCGGCGGAAGACGAGGGCGGCCGCGCCGAGCAGCATCAGCAGCAGGGAGACCGCTTCGGGGGCGCGGGTGCGGAAGGTGGGGCCGAGCGGGCCGTGCGGGTCGACGAAGGAGCCGACGACCATGAAGCCCAGTGCCCCGAGTGCCAGTACGGCGTCGGTGGCGCGCGGATGGGCCCGCATCCACTGCCGCGCGGTGGGGAAGGGCCCGGGCCCGAGGTCTGTGGTCGTCACCCGGATACGGTAAGGGCTCGCGCCCACCGCCGGTCGTACGGCGTCAGACGCCGCCGAAGGACCGTTTCGCCGGCCCGGACGCCGGCCCGGACGCCGGCCCGGACCCGGACGCCGGCGGGGACGGCGGCGCGGAAGGCGGCGGCTCCGGTGGCCCCGGCGGCGGACCGGACGGCCGCGGCGCCGTACGCCGCCCCAGCGGGGCGCGGGAGCGGGGCGGCCCCCACTTGGCGCGCACCACGCACACCGCCATCACGGCGGCGATGGCCGCGAGGTGCTCCTTGCCCGCCAGGTTGTCCTTGATCAGCACCTCCCCGATCATCACGAGGATCACCAGGGTGCCCGTGAAGTACGCCCGGTAGCGCCAGCAGACGTAGATGGCCAGCCCCACCACGGCGGCCGAGGGCCCGGTGTCGTTGACGACCCGGTCGGTGACGGGCAGCCCGAAGGGGTGGTGGGGGCCCAGCGAGAGCCCGATGCGGGCGTACGTGGTGCCGGCGAGGGTGGCGACGTAGCCGATCATCAGGGTGCGCCACCAGCCGATGCAGATCTCGGCGATGCCGAAGACGAGCAGGACCTGCGCGAGCGCCCCCCACACCGGCAGGTCCAGGGCGGGGACGAAGAGGGACAGCGGCGTGCGCAGCAGCGCGAGCCACAGGGGGTCGACGGCCTTGACGGACCCGAGGTTCTGGACGGGCTGGAAGCCCCAGGGCGTGTTCTGCACGACCTGGAAGACCGAGGTGAGGCAGACCGCGCCGATGGTCATCGGGACGGCACGCCACGTGTCGCGGACGAGCGCCTCCCTGAGGGTCCAGAACAGGGGGCCCCACTCGCGGCGGGCGAACCGCCGCGGTGAGGCCGTCGTCCACGACGTCAACGAATCGTCTCCAGATGTCTGCGGTGCAGCCACTTCGGCAGGCCGGGCGCCTCCAGGAAGCCCTCGGCCCGGCCCGCCGCGATGCCGATGCGCAGCAGGTCGGAACTCTTCTCGAAGAGCATGAACCGCGGCTCCCAGATCGGGCGGTATTTGGCGTTGGCCCGGTAGAGGGACTCGATCTGCCACCAGCGGGAGAAGAAGCTCAGCAGCGAGCGCCACATGCGCAGCACCGGACCCGCCCCGAGCTTGGACCCCCGCTCGAAGACGGAACGGAACATCGCGAAGTTCAGTGAGACCTGTGTGACGCCGATCTCCTTCGAGCGTTCCAGGAGTTCGATGACCATGAACTCCATCAGGCCGTTCTCCGAGTCCCGGTCACGGCGCATCAGGTCCAGCGAGAGCCCCTTGGGGCCCCAGGGGACGAAGGACAGCACGGCGCGCAGCTCGCCGTTGCCGTCGGTGCACTCCAGCATCACGCACTGGCCGTCGGCGGGGTCGCCGAGGCGGCCCAGGGCCATGGAGAAGCCGCGTTCGGTGGCGCCGTCGCGCCAGTCGTCGGCGCGCTGGAGGAGCACGGCCATCTCGTCGGCCGGGATGTCGGCGTGGCGGCGGATGCGGACGGTGTAGCCGGCGCGCTTGACGCGGTTGTACGCCTGCCGGACGGTGCGCATGGCGCGGCCCTCCAGCGTGAACTCGTCGGTCTCGACGATGGCCTCGTCACCGAGCTCCAGGGCGTCCAGGCCGTGCCGGGCGTAGATCTGTCCGGCTTCCTCGGAGGCGCCCATCACGGCCGGGACCCAGCCGTGCTCGCGGGCCTCGGCCAGCCAGGGCTCGATGGCGCCGGGCCATGCCTCGGGGTCGCCGATGGGGTCGCCGGAGGCCAGCGAGACGCCGCCGACGACGCGGTAGGTGACGGCCGCCTTGCCGGTGGGGGACCAGATGACGGACTTCTCGCGGCGCAGCGCGAAGTAGCCGAGGGAGTCGCGGTCGCCCTGCTTGGCGAGCAGCGCGCGCAGCTTCTCCTCGTCCTCGGGGGTCAGGGGATCGACGGCGCGGCGCGAGCGGAAGGCCGCGAAGAGCACGGCGAGCAGCAGCAGCATCGACATGACGTTGATGAAGACGTCCACCCAGGGAGGGGTGGTGATCGCGTTGTACGCCTTGTCGTCGGGCGCCAGGGTGATCAGCCGCATGACGCCGTAGCGCCAGCGGGCCAGGAACGTGGCGTCGGCCCGGTCCGGGTCGGTGTTGGTGGCGCCGACGAGGAGGGCGGCGACCAGCGAGGTCAGCAGCAGGCCGACGGCGGCGACGGCGCTGGCCAGCTTGGGGTTGGAGCGGTCGCCCTTGGCGTAGAACTCGTGGCGGCCCACCAGCAGCGCGCCGACGAAGGCGGCGGTGAGGGCGAGCGAGACCCAGTTCTGCGCGTGGTCGCGGAACTCCGGGTAGCACAGGCTGAACTCGCCGCTGGTGCACGGGGCGAAGGCGGCGACCGCGAACGCCAGCAGCAGCAGGCCGCTGACCACCAGGTTCAGGATCCACGCGGCCCGCTTGCGGCGGCCCATGGTGACCGCGAGCAGCAGCGAGAACAGGCCGGAGGCGAAGCCGGCCGTCAGCAGGTACGGGGTGTAGAAGTCGGCGGTGTTGTGCCGGCGCAGGTCCTGCCCGAGCGAAAGCCACACCGCGCTGAGGAAGTTGACGAAGGTGACGGCCCGGAGGTACCAGACCGCGAAGGCGGCGCCGCGCCGCGAGCTCGGGCTGCCCCGGCGGGTCGCGGGCTTCGCGGAGGCTTCCGCTCCCTGCTCCCTCTCCTTCTTGTTGTTGTTGGAACCCTTGCCGGAAGCCTGATCGAGGCTCGTCCGGTCGGTTTCTACGCTGGTCAAGCGGACCTCTCCCATGAAACGCGATGATATGGGCGCCACCGGTCCGCATGCCGTACGAGCACTGCGGACTGGTCAGGCCCGTGGTGCCCGGTACTTTCAGTCCGTCTTCTGGTCCGCCGGCCGCTGGCCGGCCGGCGTCTCCGCGAGCTCCGCGGGCTCCGGAAGTTCCGGGAGTTCCGCGGCGAGCGCGGCCGCCGCCTGGACCAGGGGGAGCGCCAGCAGGGCCCCGGTTCCCTCTCCCACTGTGACGCCGTGGTCGAGCACGGGGTTGAGCGCCATCCGGTCCAGTGCCTTGGCCTGGCCCGGCTCCCCGCTGCTCTGGCCCGCCAGCCACCAGTCCGGGGCGCGGAACGCGGCCCGTTGGGCGACGAGCCCGCAGGCGGCGGAGACCACCCCGTCGAGGATGACGGGCGTACGGCGTACCGCGCACTGGAGCAGGAAGCCGGTGATGGCGGCGAGGTCGGCGCCGCCGACCGCGGCCAGCAGCGCCGTCTGGTCGCCGAGCACCGGGCGGGCGCGGCGCAGCGAGTCGCGGATGGCGGCGCACTTGCGCATCCAGGCCAGGTCGTCGATCGGCAGGCCGCCGCGGCCGGTGACCACGGAGGCGTCGGTGCCGCACAGCGCGGCCACGAGGGTGGCGGCGACGGTGGTGCCGCCCACGCTGAGGTCGCCGAGGACGACGAGGTCGGTGCCGGAGTCGGCCTCCTCGTCGGCGATCTTGATGCCGAGCCGGAGCGCGGCCTCGGCCTCCTCCACGGTGAGCGCGTCCTCGACGTCGGTACGGCCGCTGCCGCGCCGTACGCGGTGACGGGTCACGTCCTCGGGCAGCAGCGCGGGATCGCAGTCCAGGCCCGCGTCGACGACGCGGATGCCCGCGCCGAAGCGCTCGGCGAGGACGGCGACGGGGCTGGTCCCGTCGAGCACCGCGCGCACCAGCTGGTGGGCGCTGCCCGCGGGGCGGGCGGAGACTCCGGCCGCGGCGATGCCGTGGTCGGCGGCGAACAGGACGACCCGCGGCCGCTCGACCGGCCTGACCGGCACCCGGCCCTGGGCGGCGGCCAGCCATTCGCCGAGCTCGTCGAGCCGGCCGAGGGCGCCCGGCGGCACGGCGAGGCGTCCACGGCGCTCCTCGGCGTCACGCCGGACGCCACCGTCGGGGCGTTCGATCAGATCGGAGAAGTCGTCGAGATTCAGCGTGGTCATCTGCCAGAGATTACAGCCGCCCGGGGCCCTGTTTCCGGGGGCGGCCGCCGATCCGTCACGACGGCTGCTCCTTGAGTACGAGGGCCTGCCCGGCGACGACCAGGAGGACGTGTTCGCACTCGCCCGCCACCGCGTTGTTGAGGCGGCCCAGCTCGTCGCGGAACCGCCGTCCGGCCGCGGTCGCCGGGACCACCCCGGAGCCCACCTCGTTGCTCACCAGCACCACCGTGCGGCGGGTGGCGCGGACCGCCGCCACCAGGGCGGCGACGCGGGCGCGCAGTTCCTTCTGGCCGCCGGCCGCCCAGACCTCGTCGTCCCAGGCCCCCGCGCGGTCCATGGCGTCGGTGAGCCACAGGGCGAGGCAGTCGATCAGCAGGGGAGCCCCGGGCAGTTCCAGCAGCGGCACCAGCTCGCAGGTCTCGGACGTCCGCCAGCCGGCGGGGCGCCGCTCGCGGTGGAGGCCGACGCGCTGGGCCCAGTCCGCGTCGCCCTCACGGGTGCCGCCGGTGGCCACGTAGGTGACCTCGGGGAAGGACTCCAGGCGCCGCTCGGCCTCCACGGACTTGCCGGAGCGGGCCCCGCCCAGCACCAGCGTGCGCCGGGGCACGTCCGGCACCGCGTGGTAGTCGCCGGCCACGACGGTGGTGCCGTCGGGCACCGCGCGGGCCCCGGCGGCGGCGCAGCGGCGCTCCAGCTCCCGGCCGGGCGGGGTGTCGTGGTCGAGGTGGACGGCGATGACGTCGGTGGAGGGGCCGACGGCGCCGGTCGAGCGCAGCCGGACCAGGGCCTCGGGCCGGCCGAGGACATCGGCGAGGACCACGTCGTAGGGGCGGCGCGCGGGCACGCCCTCGGTGCCGGCCGGCGCACCCCCAGGAGGCAGGTACAGCATCCGGGCCCCGTCGGGGCCGGTGACCTCGTACCCGGTGCCGGGCGAGTCCATCGGCACCGCCCGCACCCGGTGCCCGCTGATCACGGCCAGCTCCCGCCCGTCGGGGACCCGCCCGGCGGCGGGCAGCCCGGGCGGCAGCTCCACGGGCGGCCCGTCGTGCGGGTGGGTCAGCAGCACCTGGCGTACGCCGGCCAGGGAATGCCCGGCGCGGGCCCCCGCGAGCACCGCTCCGGGGGTGAGGTCGAGGAGCAGCGCGCCGTCGACGAGGACGGAGGTCGCGGCGCGCGACCGGGTGCCGACGCAGACCGCGCAGACGGCGCAGGGACAGCCGGGGCGGGGCAGTCCTTCGGGGGTACCGGTGCCGAGGAGAGTGAGTTCCACACGGAGATCCTCTCGCTTCACCGGTAGTGGTGCGCGCCCGGTTACGCTGCGGGCACACTCAAGACGAAGAGCGGACGACCAACGGAGGCGGACATGGCGTGGACGTGGCGGTTCGAGAAGGCCGACGGCAGCGAGACCACCCCGGCGGTGGAACCGGAGGAGTTCACCACGCAGGGGGACGCGGAGTCCTGGATCGGTGAGGTCTGGAAGGAGCTCCTGGACGGAGGCGCGGAGCGGGTGACCCTGTTCGAGGACGACACGGAGATCTACGCGATGAGCCTCAGCGCGGCCGCGGAAGCCTGACGCGATCCTGCCGGGGCGGGGAGCGGCTCCGCCCCGGCCACCACAGCTAGCCCCGCACCCCGCACAGGTGCAGCAGCGCGGCCACCGACCGGTACGGATCGGTGCGCCCGGCGCGTTCCTCGGCGGCCAGCAGCTGCTCCAGCTCCTCCTCCGGCGGGAGCTCCGCCCCGGCCTCGGTGCCGTCGGTGAAGACGCGCACCCCGTACCAGGTGTGCAGGGGCGCGCCGATGCCCGACAGGGTGGCGGTCAGGTCGGCCAGCCGGTCGGCCCGTACCTCCAGGCCCAGCCGGTTCGTGTAGTCGACGGTGTCGAAGGCCGCCAGCGCCCCCGGCCAGTCCCCGGACAGCCCGGGCCGCAGGGCGAGCGCGTCGCCGTTGCGCACCAGCAGGGACAGCAGTCCGCCGGGCGCCAGCATCCGGGCCAGCCCGGCGAGCATGGCGTCCGGCTCGGAGACATACATCAGTACGCCGTGGCACAGCACCACGTCGAAGCTGCCCGGCCCGAAGTGCGCGCCCGTCTCCCGGCCGTCGCCCTCGATCAGCTCGACCCGGTCGCGGATCCCGGCGGGCTCGGCGGCCAGTGCGGCGTGGGCCACCGCGAGCATGGCGGCGTCCTGTTCCAGCCCGGTGACCATGTGCCCGGCGCGGGCGAGGCGCAGCGCCTGGGTGCCCTGGCCCATGCCGACGTCGAGGACGCGCAGCCGCTGCCCGACGGGGAAGCGGTGGGTGATCTGTTCCTCGACCTGCCGGCCGACGAGTTCCTGGCGGACGGCGTTGCGCAGTCCGCCCAGGCCCTCCAGCCACAGCCTGGCTCCCCCGGAGAAGCCCTCCCCCTTCGACGCCCCGGACGGGCCGGGCACCGTTGCGGTCAGGGCCGTTCCCCGCGCTTGACCTGCGGCTTGGGCAGACGCAGGCGACGCATCTGGAGGGTGCGCATCAGGCCGTAGGCGAGGGCGCCGCGGCGGGGTTCGTTCGCGAAGCGCTCATTGAGCGCCTTGCGCAGCCGGAAGGCCAGGCCGATCGAGTCCAGGATGATCAGGACGATCACGCCGAGCCACAGCATCAGCGCGACGTTCTGGATGGACGGGACCCGGATCATGCTCAGCACCAGGATGATCACGGCCAGCGGCAGGAACATCTCGGCGACGGAGAAGCGGGAGTCCACGAAGTCACGGACGAACCGGCGGACGGGGCCCTTGTCGCGGGCGGGCAGATAGCGCTCGTCGCCGTTGGCCAGTGCCTCGCGCTGCCGGGCCATCTCCTCGCGGCGGCGCTCGCGGGCCCGTCGGGTGTCCTCCTTGCGGTTGCCGGTCGAGGCCACGACGGCCTTGCGCTGCGACTGGGCGACAGCGCGCTTCGGCGTCGGGCGGCCCTTGGGGGCCTGCGGGTCACGGGGCTGCGAGGGACCGGCGCTCACCTTTTCGGTGGCGGCGGCCTTCTCTTCCTTGGAGGAGCGGCTACCAAACACAGACACAACCCTACGTGGTCGGGGGCGGGCGGCCCACCTCGCCGGGGAACGATCCGGCAACGGCGGGCGTCTTCCGGGTACGGGGGTTCCCGAGGCCCTTGGGGATCACCTCCTCCTCACGCCTGACATGGCGGCGGGAGCAGTCGTCCTGGAGGAGGAGCGCATCCGTACGCGAACAGTGCGGTAATGGAAGCAGGGCCCGTACTGTGGGACCTGTCGGTGATCTGGAACACAGTCCGTCTAGAAGGGGGCGCGCGAAGCCCATGAGCGGTGTCATGAAGCGTATGGGGATGATCTTCCGCGCGAAGGCGAACAAGGCCCTGGACCGGGCCGAGGACCCGCGCGAGACCCTCGACTACTCCTACCAGAAGCAGTTGGAGCTGCTGCAGAAGGTCCGCCGCGGCGTGGCCGACGTGGCGACCTCCCGCAAGCGCCTGGAACTGCAGCTCAACCAGTTGCAGACCCAGTCCGCCAAGCTGGAGGACCAGGGCCGCAAGGCCCTCGCCCTGGGCCGTGAGGACCTGGCCCGCGAGGCCCTGTCCCGCCGCGCCTCGCTCCAGCAGCAGGTCAGCGACCTCCAGACGCAGCACCAGACCCTCCAGGGCGAGGAGGAGAAGCTGACGCTGGCCTCGCAGCGCCTCCAGGCCAAGGTGGACGCCTTCCGTACGAAGAAGGAGACCATCAAGGCCACCTACACCGCCGCCCAGGCCCAGACCCGCATCGCGGAGTCCTTCTCCGGGATCTCCGAGGAGATGAGCGACGTCGGCCTCGCCATCCAGCGCGCGGAGGACAAGACCGCGCAGCTCCAGGCGCGGGCCGGTGCGATCGACGAGCTGCTGGCCTCCGGCGCCCTGGACGACCAGAGCGGCCTCGGCTCCAAGGACGACATCCAGGCCGAGCTCGACCGCCTCTCCGGCGGCAACGACGTCGAGCTGGAGCTCCAGCGGATGAAGGCGGAGCTGGCCGGCGGCCCGTCCGCGCAGCAGCAGGCCATCGAAGGCGGTGCCCCGGGCACCGCCCAGCCGCAGCAGACCCCGCACCGGTTCGACAAGCAGTAGGACAGGGGCCCGTCATGATTGTCCGCATCATGGGGGAAGGCCAGCTGAAGGTGGCCGACAGCCACTTCGCCGAGCTCAACGAGCTGGACGACGCTCTCCTCGCGGAGATGGAGTCCGGCGACGAGGCGGCCTTCCGGCGCACGCTGGTGGCCCTGCTGGATGCCGTACGGCGCATCGGCGAGCCGCTGCCCGACGACTCCCTGGAGCCCTCGGACCTGATCCTGCCCGCGCCGGACGCGACGCTCTCACAGGTCCGGGACATGCTCAGCGACGGCGGACTGATCCCGGGCTGAGCGCGGCCCCGCGCCACCGGACACCGACACGGGTGAAGGGCCCGCCCCCGGCCAGGGGGCGGGCCCTTCACCTCATCCGCGACGGCTCTTCTCCCGCTCCCGGTCCCGGTCGGGGTCGGACAGCCCGCTGATGAAGTTCTCGAACCGGCGGCGCGGGCGGGCCCAGCGCCGGTCGTGGTGGAAGGCCCGCAGCCCCGCTTTGGCGCGGGCGCGCGGCCGGTGCGCGTAGAACCGCTTCGCGTACGGGGAGCCGGGCCGGGCCAGCCGGATCGCCCCGATCAGCGCCACGAAGGGGATCACCGTCCCGAAGACCGCCGTACGCGGTTTGCCCTTCCACAGGGCGATCAGCGCCAGGAAGAAGTTGGTGGCGGTGTTCATCACGACGAGCCCGCGGCTGTGCCGCTCCCCGGCGGACAGCTCGTTGACCCCGAACGGCAGGAGCCCGCCCAGCACCAGCGCCACCATCGCTGCCGTCAGGACGACGATCTCCACGCTCTTGCGGCCCTGCTCGCTCCAGTAGACGTCGTCCAGGTGCAGGATCAGCGCGAACTCGTCCAGCACCAGCCCCGCGCCCAGCCCGAACAGCACGGCCGACAGGCAGGCGCCGAAGCCGTGCCCGCGGCTGCCCACCGCCCCGAACCCGCCGATGATCACCAGGACCACCCCGGGGACCACGTGGTGGACGTGCAGACCACCCGGGGTGATGTTCTTGAAGGGGCCCCGGCCGGCCCGGATCAGCCGTGTGATCACACGAGTGACCAGAAACGACAGCACGAACGACAACAGCGCGAGCAGCAACGGGAGCTTCCCCGGCTCGACGATGTTGCGCACCCACCAGTGACCCACGACACCCGCTTCCGATATGACGCGTAATGAGCAATTTACCGCTCGCCGTGAGCGGGTAGCGTTCGCGCCGATGACAGATTCGACCGAAGACCGACCGCCGGTGCCGCCCGCGGAGCGCGCCACCCTGGCCGACGGCATCCGCTTCGCCTTCGGCACGCTGACCGTCCTGCCCGCGCGGATCACCCGCTGGGACCGGCCCGCGGCCCGCACCGGTATGGCCTGCGCCCCGCTGGCCGGCCTCGCCGTCGGCCTGCTCGCCACCGTACCCGGGACCCTCCTGCTGCTGCTCGGCGGCGGTCCGCTGCTCGCCGCGGCCGTCACCGTCGCCGTCCCGGCCGCCCTGACCCGCGGCCTCCACCTCGACGGGCTCGCCGACACCGCCGACGGGCTCGGCAGCGCCAAGCCGGCCGAGGACGCCCTGCGGATCATGAAGCAGTCCGACATCGGCCCCTTCGGCGTCATCTCCCTCCTGTTCGTCCTGCTGATCCAGGTCGCCGCCCTCGCCGAGGCGTACGCCGGCTCCTGGAGCCGGGGCGCCCTCGCCGCCGTCACCGCCGCCGTCACCGCCCGGCTCGCGATGACGCTGGCCTCCCGCCGGGGCGTGCCCGCCGCCCGGCCCGGCGGGCTCGGCGCGGCGGTCGCGGGCGCGGTCCCGCCCCGCGTGGCGGCCCTGGTGGCCGCCCTGGTGCTGGCCGCCGCCGCGCTGGCCGCCCTCCCCGCCGGGCTGCCCGCCGCCGCGCGGCAGACGGCGGCCGTCCTGGCGGGCCTGCTCGCCGCCGAACTCCTGCTGCGCCGCTGCGTCCGCCGCTTCGACGGGGTCACCGGCGACGTCTTCGGGGCCGTCTGCGAGACGGCGGCCACGGCCGTCCTGGTCGTCCTCGCCCTCGGCTGATCCCGCGCCGGGGCGCCCGCGTACCCTCGGGGCGTGGACGACTACCGGGCCCAGGAGCGGGGCGGCGCCCCCATCAAGGTGCTGCTCGCCGACGACCAGGCGCTTTTGCGCAGCGCGTTCAGGGTGCTGGTCGACTCCGAGCCCGGCATGCGGGTCGTCGGGGAGGCGTCCGACGGCGCCCAGGCGTACGCCCTGGCCCGCGAGGAGCGGGCGGACGTGGTCCTGATGGACATCCGGATGCCCGGCACCGACGGGCTCGCCGCCACCCGCATGATCAGCCAGGACCCGGAGCTGTCCGGGGTCCGCGTCGTCATGCTGACCACCTTCGAGGTGGACGAGTACGTGGTCGAGGCCCTGCGCGCCGGGGCCTCGGGCTTCCTCGGCAAGGGCGCCGAGCCGGACGAGCTCCTCAACGCCATCCGCGTCGCGGCCGCCGGCGAGGCGCTGCTCTCCCCGGCCGCCACCAAGGGGCTGATCGCCAGCTTCCTCGCCCAGGGCGGCCACGACGACGCTCCCGCCGGGGGCTCGGCCCACGCCGAGCGGCTCGCCGCGCTGACCGGGCGCGAGCGGGAGGTCCTCGTCCAGGTGGCGGCGGGCCTGTCCAACGACGGCATCGCCGCCCGGCTGGAGGTCAGCCCGCTGACGGTGAAGACGCACGTCAACCGGGCCATGGCCAAGCTCGGGGCCCGGGACCGGGCGCAATTGGTGGTCATCGCGTACGAATCGGGCCTGGTCCGCCCGCGCGCCGACTGATCCCGTCCCGGCGCGCAGCGGTCCCGCGGGCGGACGGCGTACTGCGGGCGCGGTATGCGGCGGGTGAGGACGGGACCTGCGGGCGACGCGGCGCCCGCCCGGCGCGGGAGAGGCTGGAGCCCCTCGGCGTTCGCCTCCTCGCGTTCGCCCCCGCCCTCCGTACCCGCCCTCCGTCCCTGCCTCCGTCCCCTGGCCTTCGCCGCCCAGCCGTCGCCCTTCGCGTTCGTCACTGCAGAGAGATCCCACGCCCATGTCCTGGCTGTCCCGCTTCAGCCTGTCCCAGAGAGCCCTGATCGGCCTCGTGTCGATCGTCGCGCTGCTCTTCGGCGCCATAGCCATCCCGCAGCTCAAGCAGCAGCTGCTGCCGTCCATCGAACTGCCGATGGTCTCCGTGCTCGCGCCGTACCAGGGCGCCTCGCCCGACGTGGTCGAGAAGCAGGTCGTCGAGCCCATCGAGAACACCCTCAAGGGCGTCGACGGCATCACCGGCATCACCTCCACCGCCAGCGAGGGCAACGCCCTCATCCGGGCCACCTTCGACTACGGCGACAGCGGCACCAAGCAGCTCGTCGCCGACGTCCAGCAGGCCGTCAACCGGGCCCGCGTCCGGCTGCCCGCCGAGGTGGACCCGCAGGTGGTGGCCGGCTCCACCGACGACATCCCGACCGTCGTCCTCGCCGCCACCTCCGACAAGGACCAGCAGGCCCTCGCCGACCAGCTGAACCGTTCCGTCGTCCCCGTCCTGGAGGACCTCGACGGCGTCGGCCGGGTCAGCGTCGAAGGCGTCCGCGACCTCCAGGTCACCATCACCCCCGACAACGCCAAGCTCGCCGCCGCCGGTCTCGACGGCGCCGCCCTCGCCGAGGGCCTCAAGGCGGGCGGCGCGACCGTCCCCGCCGGCTCCTTCGACGAACAGGGCAAGAACCGCACCGTCCGCGTCGGCTCCGGCTACACCTCCCTCGCCCAGCTGGAGGACCTCCGGCTGACCGCGGGCCCCGGCAAGCCGGCCGTCCGCCTCGGCGACGTGGCCGCCGTCACGCAGGAACCGGCCAGGGCCGACTCGATCACCCGCACCAACGGCAAGCCCAGCCTCGCCGTCGTCCTCACCATGGACAAGGACGGCAGCGCCGTCGCCATCTCCGACGCCGTCAAGGACAAGCTCCCCGAGCTGCGCTCCCAGCTCGGCTCGGGCGCCGCGCTGACCGTCGTCAGCGACCAGGGCCCGGCCGTGGCCCGCTCCATCTCGGGCCTCACCACCGAGGGCCTGCTCGGCCTGGTCTTCGCGGTGATCGTGATCCTGGTCTTCCTGGCCTCGATCCGCTCGACGCTGGTCACCGCGGTGTCCATCCCGCTGTCCGTGGTCCTCGCCCTGATCGTGCTGTGGACCCGCGACCTGTCGCTCAACATGCTGACGCTGGGCGCGCTCACCATCGCCATCGGCCGCGTCGTCGACGACTCGATCGTGGTCCTGGAGAACATCAAGCGCCACCTCGGCTACGGCGAGGAGCGCGAGGCCGCGATCACCGCCGCCGTCAAGGAGGTGGCCGGCGCGGTCACCTCCTCCACCCTCACCACCGTCGCCGTCTTCCTCCCGATCGGCCTGGTCGGCGGCATGGTCGGCGAGCTCTTCGGCTCCTTCTCGCTCACCGTCACCGCCGCCCTGCTGGCCTCGCTGCTGGTCTCCCTGACGGTGGTACCGGTGCTCTCGTACTGGTTCCTGCGCGCCCCCAGAGGCACGTCCGAGGACCCGGAGCGGGCACGCCGCGAGGCGGAGGAGAAGGAGGCGCGCAGCCGCCTGCAGCGCCTGTACGTACGGGTCCTGGGCTTCGCCACCCGGCGCCGCCTGACCAGCATCGCGATCGCGGTCGTGGTCCTGGTCGCCACCTTCGGGATGACCCCGCTGCTGAAGACGAACTTCTTCGACCAGGGCGAGCAGGACGTCCTCACCGTCAAGCAGGAGCTGCCCGCCGGGACCTCCCTGGCCGCCTCCGACGAGGCGAGCCGCAAGGTGGAGAAGGCCCTGGCCTCCGTCGAGGGCGTCAAGGACTACCAGGTCACCGTCGGCTCCTCCGGCTTCCTCGCGGCCTTCGGCGGCGGTACCGGCACCAACCAGGCCAGTTACCAGGTCACCCTGGACGACGCCGCGCACTCCGACGCCGTCAAGCAGCGCATCCAGGACGCCCTCGGCAAGCTCCAGGGCATCGGCGACACCTCCCTGTCGGCGGGCGGCGGCTTCGGCAGCCAGAACCTGAGCGTGGTCGTCAAGGCCGGCGACGGCGCCGTCCTGGCCAAGGCCGCCGAGCAGGTCCGGGCCGAGGTGGCCACGCTCAAGGACGTCACCGACGTCCAGAGCGACCTCGCCCAGTCCGTGCCCCGGATCTCGGTCACCGCCACCCCCAAGACCGCCGAGGCCGGCCTGAACCAGGCCGCGCTGGGCGCGATCGTCGCCCAGGCCGTCCGCGGCAACCCGGTGGGCAAGGCCGTCCTGGACAACACCGAGCGGGACGTCGTCATCCGCTCCGCCCACCCGGCCACCACCCTGGCCGAGCTCCAGGCCCTGCCCGTCGGCCCCGCCCGGCTCGGCGACATCGCCGAGGTCAAGGAGGTCCCCGGCCCGGTCGCGATGACCCGGATCGACGGCGCCCGCGCCGCCACCATCACCGCCAAGCCCGTCGGCGACAACACCGGCGCGGTCAGCGCCGCACTCCAGACCAGGCTCAAGGCCCTGGACCTGCCCGCCGGGGCCACCGCCTCCATCGGCGGCGTCTCCCAGGACCAGGACGAGGCGTTCGGCTCGCTCGGCCTGGCCATGCTCGCGGCCATCGCGATCGTCTTCCTGCTGCTGGTCGCGACCTTCCGCTCGCTGGTCCAGCCGCTGATCCTGCTGGTCTCGATCCCCTTCGCCGCCACGGGCGCGCTGGGCCTGCTCATCGTCACCGGCACCCCCATGGGCGTCCCGGCGATGATCGGCATGCTGATGCTCATCGGCATCGTGGTCACCAACGCCATCGTCCTGATCGACCTGGTCAACCAGTACCGGGCGCAGGGCCTGGGCGTGGTCGAGGCGGTCGTCGAGGGCGGCCGGCACCGGCTGCGCCCCATCCTGATGACGGCCCTGGCGACGATCTTCGCGCTGCTGCCGATGGCTCTGGGCGTGACCGGCGAGGGCGGCTTCATCTCTCAGCCGCTCGCGGTGGTCGTGATCGGCGGCCTGGTCAGCTCCACCCTGCTGACGCTGCTGCTCGTCCCGACCCTGTACACGGCGATCGAGCTGCGCAAGGAGCGTCGCCGCGAGCGCCGCTCGGCCCGGCGCGCGGCGAAGCTGACGGTGGTCCCGGCCGCGGACGAGGACCGGGTGACCGTCTGACCTCGTGAACGCCGAAGGGGCGCCCCCCGGGCCGGGGGGCGCCCCTTCGTACGTGTTCCGGTGCCGCCTACGGGAGGGCGAGCATGCGCTCCAGCGCGAGCTTGGCGAAGCTCTCCGTCTCCTTGTCGACCCGGATCTGGTTGACGAGGTTGCCCGCGGCCAGGGACTCCAGGGTCCACACCAGGTGGGGGAGGTCGATGCGGTTCATGGTCGAGCAGAAGCAGACCGTCTTGTCGAGGAAGACGACTTCCTTGTCCTCGGCGGCGAATCGGTTCGCCAGGCGCTTGACCAGGTTCAGCTCGGTGCCGATGGCCCACTTGGAGCCGGCCGGGGCCGCCTCCAGCGCCTTGATGATGTACTCCGTCGAGCCGACGTAGTCCGCGGCCGCGACCACCTCGTGCTTGCACTCGGGGTGCACCAGCACGTTGACGCCCGGGATGCGCTCGCGCACGTCGTTGACCGAGTCCACGCTGAACCGGCCGTGCACCGAGCAGTGGCCGCGCCACAGGATCATCTTGGCGCCGCGCAGCTCCTCGGCGGTCAGCCCGCCGTTCGGCTTGTGCGGGTTGTAGAGCACGCAGTCGTCCAGGGACATGCCCATGTCGCGGACGGCGGTGTTGCGGCCCAGGTGCTGGTCCGGGAGGAAGAGCACCTTCTCGCCCTGCTCGAAGGCCCACTCCAGGGCCTTCTTGGCGTTGGAGGAGGTGCAGATGGTGCCGCCGTGCTTGCCGGTGAACGCCTTGATGTCGGCAGAGGAGTTCATGTACGAGACCGGCACGGTGGAGCCGGCGATCCCGGCCTCGGTGAGCACGTCCCAGCACTCGGCGACCTGCTCGGCGGTGGCCATGTCGGCCATCGAGCAGCCGGCCGCGAGGTCGGGCAGGACGACCTTCTGGTCGTCGGAGGTCAGGATGTCCGCGGACTCGGCCATGAAGTGCACACCGCAGAAGACGATGTACTCGGCCTCCGGCTTGGCGGCCGCGTCGCGGGCGAGCTTGAAGGAGTCGCCGGTGACGTCGGCGAACTCGATGACCTCGTCCCGCTGGTAGTGGTGCCCGAGGATGAAGACCTTGTCCCCGAGCTTCTCCTTCGCCGCGCGGGCGCGGGCCACCAGGTCCGGGTCCGACGGCGAGGGCAGGTCGCCGGGGCACTCCACCCCGCGCTCGCTCTTCGGGTCGGACTCGCGGCCGAGCAGCAGCAGGGCAAGGGGCGTCGGCTGGACGTCCAAGGGCTGGGCGGTGGTCACGACACGCACCCTTTCTGTTCTGCGACTAGGTGCCTTCCGAAGAGCGCTTCCGAAGGCGTCACTTCGACTTCTCGTCTATATGACGCTATCTATCATAACCGCTTCACGTCACTTTGACGATGGCGATAATGTCGATGTGACGCATTCGCCCGCTCCGCCGCGGCGCACTCCAGCGGCCTTCCGCGCGGGGTCCACCGCTCCCCGCGGGTGTGCGAGCATGAATATCTGAAACAAGGCGCCGGACCCGGAATGAAACCGCGGTCCGCCTGGTTGCCACCGACGGCAAGAGTCCGACGTTTCCCCAGCCTCCGGCGGGGAGCCGCCCACTTCGGGAGTGAATGCAGATGTCCGTACAGGACGACAAGACCACCGTGAGCGACGGCATCCTCCTGTCCGACGCCGCCGCCGAGAAGGTCCGCACCCTGCTGGAGCAGGAAGGCCGCGATGACCTGGCGCTGCGCGTCGCCGTCCAGCCCGGCGGCTGCTCCGGCCTGCGCTACCAGCTCTTCTTCGACGAGCGCTCCCTCGACGGCGACGTCGTCAAGGACTTCGACGGCGTCAAGGTCGTCACCGACCGCATGAGCGCCCCCTACCTGGGCGGCGCCTCCATCGACTTCGTCGACACCATCGAGAAGCAGGGCTTCACGATCGACAACCCGAACGCCACCGGCTCCTGCGCCTGCGGCGACTCCTTCAGCTAAACCAGGCTGATCCGGCGGGCTTGAACGCACGACGAGGGCCCGGGCCCCGGTCGATCCGACCGGCGCCCGGGCCCTCGTCCGTGCCGCCCGGCTACTGGCGGGGCAGGGGCTTGCCCGTCGTCGCGTCGACCACCGCGCGGCCGTCCAGCGGCTTGGCGAGCTGCGCCGTGACGGACATCTCCTTGGCGAGCATGACGCATTCCTGGCCCGGCTTGACGGGGGTGTCCGTGATCTTCACCAGCACCGAACCGGCCTCCTCCCGGGCCTCCAGGGCGTAGGTGCTGCACATCCCGCCCCAGAAGTTCACCGTCAGCGTCCGGTCCGCCTGCGCGTACGAGAACCCGGGCACGGTACGGCCCAGCGGGGGCATCGGCGCCGTGGTGGCGCCGCCGCCCTGACCGGCCGCCGCCGGCTGGACCACCGTACGGCCGGGCTTGCCGTCCGTACCCGCCACCTCGAACAGCCAGGCCGGCACCAGTCCCCGCCCGCCGTCGACCGTCCCCGCCGCCAGGCCGAGCACGGCACCCTTCACGCTCTCGGTCCGCGGCGGCTTCATCGGGCGCGGCTCCGGGTTGCAGGGCAGGGTGTCCGTGGCCCCCTGCGCGGTGTCCGGGGTCAGCGGCACCGAGGTCGCGCAGCCGCTCGGGCCCGGGCCGGTGCCGTCACCGCCGCCCTTGCTGGCGGCGTTGAGGCGGTCCAGGGCCTCGGCGGCCCCGACCACCGGCTGCTCCGCCCCGCGGACCGGGGCCTTCAGCTCACCACTGGCCGCCACCACCCGGCCGTCCGCCCCGACGGTGATCCGGCTGGACCAGCCCTGCGTCGGCAGGCCGCCCACCACAGGGTCGGCGACCACCACCCGGACCGACCCCGTCACCAGACGGGCGTCCACCTTCGCGTCGCCCTGCCCGGCGGCCGCCAGCACCGGCGCGGCGGCGGCCTTCGCGGCCTCCTCCGTGACGGGCTTGCCGGGGCCCGCGTCCTGCGGGGCGGCCGGCTTCGCGGCGCCCTCCTCGGGGAGCGTGGCCGGGCCGCAGGTGTCCTTGCCGCGGACGCAGTCGTCCCCCGCTCCGGCGCCGGTGCCCGTACCGCCGGCCTGGAAGCGGGAGAAGCTCCAGGTGCCGGGGGCCTTGCGGGTCACGCTCAGCCGGGGCCCGGAGCCGTCGGCGGACTCACCGGCCAGCCACTGCTCACCGCTGAGCCGGGGCGCGCCGGAGATCCCGAGGGCCTGCGCGAGCCGGGCCACCTCCTCGGAGCCGACCTCCCCGGACGCGGTGAAGGAGGGTGCGGAGCCCGGGCCCTGGGGGAGCGGCCCCTCCGCCTTGTAGGTGACCCCGCCACCGTTCGGGTCCGGCTCCCCGGGGGCGATGCCCGGCCGGGAAGGGGTCCCCGAGGTGCGGGGGGCGACGGCCGCGGTGCTGCCCGTACGGCCGCCGCCGCCCGAGCCGTCCCCGTACGCCGTCGACGCCCAGTAGGCCGTACCGCCGCCGGCCAGCAGGACGGCGGCGGCGACGGAGCCGATGGCCCAGGCCGGCCGCCGTCGTGTGGCGCGTGATGTGTCGGGTTGTTCGCTGGTCACCGCTCGCTCCTTCGCGTGTCCCGCCGTATGTGATGCGGGTGGGACGCGCGGACCGCCGAACCGGTTCCCCTCCTACTCCCCGTACTCCGCCGTGGCGGCGATCAGCCGGACGGAGGCCGGCGGGACGCGGACCCCGTGGATCTGCGAGGGCGCCACCCGTGCCGGCCGGGGACCGGGCGCGGCCGCCCAGTGCGGGGCCATCCGGGCGCAGTCGCCCAGCAGCCGGGCGAAACCGGGGCGCACGTCGGCGGTGTACTCGGTGTACTGGGTGTAACCGAAACCATCGGTATAGGTCATGGGGGCACCGTAGACACGCCAGGTCGGGCGAAGGAAGTCCTACTACGGGGTAGTTTCTGCCGATCGGCCTGGGGGCGGGGACCGGGTAGCTTTGACTGTCACCCGCCGTCCTCCGCAGGAGCGTCCACGCCGTGCGCATCGCAGTCACCGGCTCCATCGCCACCGACCACCTCATGACCTTCCCGGGCCGCTTCGCCGACCAGTTCGTCGCCGACCAGCTCCACACGGTCTCCCTCTCCTTCCTCGTCGACAACCTCGACGTCCGGCGGGGCGGTGTCGGCCCCAACATCTGCTTCGGCATGGGCCAGCTCGGCAGCCGCCCGATCCTGGTCGGCGCCGCCGGCTCGGACTTCGACGAGTACCGCGCCTGGCTGGACCGGCACGGGGTGGACACGGCCTCCGTGCGGATCTCCGAGGTGCTGCACACGGCGCGCTTCGTCTGCACCACGGACGCCGACCACAACCAGATCGGCTCCTTCTACACGGGCGCGATGAGCGAGGCCCGGCAGATCGAGCTGAAGGCCGTCGCCGACCGGGTGGGCGGGCTGGACCTCGTCCTCATCGGCGCCGACGACCCCGAGGCGATGCTCCGCCACACGGAGGAGTGCCGCACGCGCCAGATCCCCTTCGCGGCGGACTTCTCGCAGCAGATCGCCCGCATGGACGGGGAGAACATCCGCACCCTGATGGAGGGCGCGACGTACCTCTTCTCGAACGAGTACGAGAAGGGCCTCATCGAGTCGAAGTCCGGCTGGACCGACGAGGAGATCCTGGGCAAGGTAGGCACCCGGGTCACCACCCTGGGCGCGCGCGGCGTGCGGATCGAGCGGGCCGGTGAGGAGCCGATCCTGGTCGGCTGCCCCGAGGAGACGGCGAAGGTCGACCCGACCGGTGTCGGCGACGCGTTCCGCGCCGGGTTCCTGACGGGTCTGGGCTGGGGCGTGAGCCTGGAGCGGGCGGCGCAGCTGGGGTGCATGCTGGCGACGCTGGTCATCGAGACGCTGGGCACCCAGGAGTACACCCTGGCCCGCGCCCACTTCATGGAGCGCTTCACGAAGGCGTACGGCGAGCAGGCGGCGGCCGAAGTCCGCGCCCACCTGGACGCGTAGCCCAGCCGGCGGGGCTGGTTCCAGCCCCGCCGGCGTTCGAGGCGCGGGGTCCGGGGCGGAGCCCCGGGGAAGGGGGCCTCGCCCCGCCCCGCACCCCGGTCAGGTGGCGCGGCGGACCCGGTAGGCCGTGCCGGCGGCGCGCGGGCTCTCGCCCAGATACGTGTGTCCCCGCAGCACGCACCACGCCGGGATGTCCAGCCGGGCCACCTCGTCGTCCGAGACCACCGTCACCGTCCCGCCGACGGGGACGGTGAGGACGGCCCGCGCCAGCTCGATCACCGGCTGCGGGCACCGCTGCCCGAGGGCGTCGATCTCCACCGACTCCGCCACCGGCGGGGCGTCCGGCGCGGCGTCCGGGACGCCCAGCTCCGCCCGCACCCCGGCCACCGCCCGCGGCAGGGCCTCCAGGAAGCCGTTGACCTCCTCCGCCGTCGTCCCCCGCGGCAGCGACACCCGTACGTTCCCCTCCGACAGCACCCCCATGGCCCGCAGCACATGACTGGGGGTCAGCGTGGAGCTCGTGCACGAGGAGCCCGACGAGACCGAGTACCCCGCCCGGTCCAGCTCGTGCAGCAGGGTCTCGCCGTCGACGTACAGGCAGGAGAAGGTGACCAGGTGCGGCAGGCGCCGGTCCGCGTCGCCCACCACCTCCACGTCCGGCACCAGCCGGGCCACTCGCCGCCGGATCCGGTCCACCAGCACCCGCAGCCGCGCCGCCTCCGCGTCCGCCTCCGCCCGCACCGCCCGCAGCGAGGCCGCCGCCGCCACCACGGCCGGGAGGTTGCCGAAACCGGGGGAGCGGCCCGACTCCCGTTCGTCGGCGGGGCCTTGGGGGGCGAAGCGGACCCCCTTGCGGATGGCCAGCAGGCCCACCCCGGGCGGGCCGCCCCACTTGTGGGCGCTGGCCGCCAGCAGCGACCAGCCGCCCTCCACCGGGCCCCAGCCCAGCGACTGGGCCGCGTCCACCAGCAGCGGCACCCCCGCGGCCGCGCAGACCTCGGCCACCTCGGCCACCGGCTGGACGGTGCCCACCTCGTGGTTGGCCGACTGGAGGCACGCCAGAGCCGTGGTGGAGGCCAGGGCGGAGCCGTACCCGGCGGCCGAGACCGCGCCGGCCCGGTCCACCGGAACCTCCGTCACCGTCCCCCCGGCCGCCGCGTGGGCCTGCGCCGCGTGCAGCACGGAACTGTGTTCGACGGCCGACACCACCAGGCCGCCGCCCACCCGCCGGCGCCCCGCGAGCGCCCCCGCGACGCCCGCGTGAACCGCGTGCGTCCCCGAAGGAGTGAACACCAGCTCGTCGGGGCGGCATCCGACGGCCTCGGCCGCCGCCTCGCGCGCCGCGTCCAGCAGCAGCCGGGCCCGCCGGCCCTCCCGGTACAGCCGGGCCGGATCCGCCCAGCCCTCGTCCAGTGCGGCCAGCAGCGCCTGCCGGGCCACGGGGTGCAGCGGGGCGGCGGAGGCGGTGTCGAAGTACGGCATCCGGCCACCGTAAGGCAGGGGCGGCACGGGGAACGGGGCCCGTCCCGCCGGGCGGGTCCCGGCCGGACACGCGGCCCTGGTCAGCGGCGGGTTCAGGGGGCGTCAGATGCCGTCCCGGGCCCGCCGTTCAGGGCCGGACGGACGGTCCCCCGTACGGCGGATCCATCCCTTCGGGGGCAGTAGCGGCGCGTTGGGCACCCTCCCCGCGCGGCCCCAAATAGCGTCCAGTAGGGTTTGGTCCGCATAAACATCCAAACCCCTGCCTGCGTCAGGGCCGGCGACCGACCCGAACACGGCCGCGGCCGGCCGCGCGGGCCGAGACTCTCGGGAAGGCGCTACGTGAGTCCCTACGGCTCCGACCGCTCGCCGCGGCGCCCGATGCGGCGGAAGCTGCTGCAGGCGCTGACTGCGGGCGTGGTCCTGGCGACCGCCACTGGTTGCTCGTACACCTGGAAAGACTTCCCCCGCCTCGGAATGCCCACCCCGGTCACGGAGGAGGCGCCTCGCATCCTCTCCCTGTGGCAGGGATCCTGGGCGGCCGCTCTCATCACGGGCATCCTGGTGTGGGGCCTGATCTTGTGGAGCGTCATCTTCCACCGGCGTAGCCGGACGAAGATCGAGGTCCCCGCGCAGACCCGGTACAACATGCCCATCGAGGCGCTGTACACCGTGGTCCCGCTCATCATCGTCTCGGTGCTGTTCTACTTCACCGCGCGTGATGAGTCGAAGCTGCTCACCCTCTCCAAGCCGGCGCACACGATCAACGTGATCGGCTTCCAGTGGAGCTGGGGCTTCAACTACGTCGAGAACGTCGACGGCGACGCCGCGACCCCGAAGGCGGGTGTGGTTCCGAAGGAGCTCGCCTCCCTCCCGGACCGCTTCACCAAGGACTTCCCCGCGGGCGCCGAGGGCGTCTACGACAAGGGCGTCCCCGGCGACCGGAACGCGGACACCAACAACCCGGGGCCGACCCTCTACCTGCCCAAGGGCGAGAAGGTCCGCTTCGTCCTGTCGTCGAACGACGTCATCCACTCCTTCTGGGTGGTGCCCTTCCTGTTCAAGCAGGACGTCATCCCCGGTCACACCAATGTCTTCGAGGTCACCCCGAACCAGGAAGGCACCTTCATGGGCAAGTGTGCCGAGCTCTGCGGTGTCGACCACTCCCGCATGCTGTTCAACGTGAAGGTCGTCTCCCCCGCGGAGTACAAGGCCCACCTGAAGCAGCTGGCGGAGAAGGGGCAGACCGGCTTCCTGCCGGCCGGCATCAAGCAGACTGACCCCGCCCGGAATGCGGAAGTGAACAAACTGTGAGCATCCTCAACGAATCCCAGGGTGCCGCCGCCGACTCGTATGAAAACGAGCTGCCGGTGCGGCGCAAGCAGCCGGGCAACGTGGTCGTGAAGTGGCTCACCACCACCGACCACAAGACCATCGGCACGATGTACCTGGTCACGTCGTTCATCTTCTTCCTGATCGGCGGCATCCTGGCGCTCTTCATGCGCGCCGAGCTGGCCCGTCCGGGCACGCAGATCATGTCGAACGAGCAGTTCAACCAGGCGTTCACCATGCATGGCACGATCATGCTGCTGATGTTCGCGACCCCGCTGTTCGCCGGTTTCGCGAACTGGATCATGCCGCTGCAGATCGGCGCGCCCGACGTGGCGTTCCCGCGGCTGAACATGTTCGCGTACTGGCTGTACCTCTTCGGCTCGACCATCGCTGTCGCCGGCTTCGTCACCCCCTCGGGTGCGGCCGACTTCGGCTGGTTCGCCTACTCCCCGCTGTCGGACGCCGTCCGCTCGCCGGGCATCGGCGCCGACATGTGGATCATGGGTCTGGCCTTCTCCGGCTTCGGTACGATCCTCGGCTCGGTCAACTTCATCACCACGATCATCTGCATGCGCGCTCCCGGCATGACGATGTTCCGCATGCCGATCTTCACCTGGAACGTGCTGCTGACCGGTGTCCTGGTCCTGCTCGCCTTCCCGGTCCTGGCCGCCGCGCTCTTCGCGCTGGAGGCCGACCGGAAGTTCGGTGCGCACGTCTTCGACGCGGCCAACGGCGGCGCCTTGCTGTGGCAACACCTCTTCTGGTTCTTCGGACACCCAGAGGTGTACATCATCGCGCTACCGTTCTTCGGCATCGTCTCCGAGATCATCCCGGTCTTCTCCCGTAAGCCGATGTTCGGCTACATCGGTCTGATCGCCGCGACGATCGCGATCGCCGGCCTCTCGGTGACCGTGTGGGCGCACCACATGTACGTCACCGGCGGTGTGCTCCTGCCGTTCTTCTCCTTCATGACCTTCCTGATCGCGGTCCCGACCGGTGTGAAGTTCTTCAACTGGATCGGCACCATGTGGAAGGGCTCGCTGTCCTTCGAGACCCCGATGCTCTGGACGATCGGCTTCCTGGTCACCTTCACCTTCGGTGGTCTGACCGGCGTCATCCTGGCCTCGCCCCCGATGGACTTCCACGTCTCCGACTCGTACTTCGTCGTCGCGCACTTCCACTACGTCGTCTTCGGCACCGTGGTGTTCGCGATGTTCGCCGGCTTCCACTTCTGGTGGCCGAAGTTCACGGGCAAGATGCTGGACGAGCGTCTCGGCAAGATCACCTTCTGGACGCTGTTCATCGGCTTCCACGGCACGTTCCTGGTCCAGCACTGGCTGGGTGCCGAGGGCATGCCGCGCCGTTACGCGGACTACCTCGCGGCCGACGGCTTCACCACGCTGAACACGATCTCGACGATCAGCTCCTTCGTCCTCGGCCTGTCCTTCCTGCCGTTCATGTACAACGTCTGGAAGACCGCCAAGTACGGCAAGAAGATCGAGGTCGACGACCCGTGGGGCTACGGCCGTTCGCTGGAGTGGGCGACCTCCTGCCCGCCGCCGCGGCACAACTTCCTCACCCTGCCGCGCATCCGCAGCGAATCGCCGGCGTTCGACCTGCACCACCCGGAGATCGCGGCGCTCGACCACCTTGAGCACCACGCCCCGGCCGAGGCCCTCACCGGTGGCAAGGAGGCCGGCAAGTGAAGATCCAGGGCAAGATGTTCCTCTGGCTCTCCGTCTTCATCCTGATCATGACCGTCGTCTACGGCGTCTGGTCGAAGGAGCCGGTCGGCACCACCGCTCTCGCGCTGGCCTTCGGCCTGAGCGCCATGATCGGCTACTACCTGGCCTTCACGGCCCGGCGCGTGGACGAGATGGCCCAGGACAACCTGGAGGCCGACGTCGCGGACGAGGCGGGCGAGCTGGGGTTCTTCTCCCCGCACAGCTGGCAGCCGCTCTCGCTGGGCATCGGTGGCGCGCTCGCGTTCATGGGCGTCATCTTCGGCTGGTGGCTCATGTACTTCTCGGCCCCGATCATCATGATCGGCCTGTGGGGCTGGGTGTACGAGTACTACCGCGGTGAGAACCAGAACCAGTAGGCGGCGGCGCCGGTCGTAGCCGTGTGAGCAGTGCTGAGGGGCCCGGACACCTTTTCGGAGGAGTCCGGGCCCCTCGTTTGCAGTCACCCCGCGCGACGTAATAGTCATATGTTCATAGCGTTGATCGCATGAAGCACTCACCGCGTCATTGGACGGTACTCAGCTGCTCCCTGCTGGTCGCGTCCCTCGGTGCCGGCGCCACCGCATGCGGGGGGTCCGCAGACAACCCGTTGTCAGCCCGCCCGTACGACGCGGGCAAGCAGATCGTCTTCAACCAGCCGCCCGGCAGCGGCCGCGCCGCCGACCCCGACAAGCCCCTGGAGGTCACCGCCAAGGGCGCGGAGACCCGGATCACGGACGTGACGGCCGTCGACAGCCAAGGACGCCGCCTGGCGGGCGAGCTCTCCGCCAAGGGCGACCGCTGGCACAGCACCTCACCGATGGCGGCGGGCGTCCACTACACCGTCACCGTCAGCACGGAGAACCAGGACGGCGCTCCAGGGCAGCGCACGCTGGCCTTCGACACCACCCCGGCCAAGAAGGTCCTCAAGGTCGAATTCGGCCCGGACGAGGGCAAATACGGGGTCGGCCAGCCCATCACGGCCGAACTCAGCGAACCCGTCAAGGACAAGGCCGCCCGCGCCCTCGTCGAACGCGGCCTGGTCATCGACACGCCCGAACCCGTCGAGGGCGCCTGGCACTGGGTGGACGACAAGAACCTGCACTTCCGCCCCAAGGACTACTGGCCCGCCCACTCCTGGGTCTCCGTACGGAGCAACCTGGAGGGCGTCAAGATCGAGGACGACCTCCACGGATCCGCGTCCAAGCCCCTCAAGCTGGAGATCGGCGACCGCGTGGAGGTCACCACCGACGCCGCCGCGCACACCCTCACGTTCGAGCGCAACGGAGAAGTGATCAACACCATTCCGGTGACCACCGGAAAGCCCGGCTTCTCCACCCGCAACGGGGTCAAGGTGGTGCTGGGCAAGCAGTACTTCGTCCAGATGCGCGGGGACACCGTCGGCATCGGCGGCAGCGAGTACTACAACCTCCCCGTCTACTACGCCACCCGTGTGACCTGGAGCGGCGAGTACGTGCACGCCGCGCCCTGGTCGGTCGGCTCCCAGGGCTACGAGAACGTCAGCCACGGCTGCACCGGCATGAGCACCGCCAACGCCGCCTGGTTCTACGAGAACATCACCGAGGGCGACGTCGTCCGGGTGATCAACAGCATCGGCGAGGACATGGAGCCCTTCGGCAACGGCTTCGGCGACTGGAACCTGGACTGGAAGGAGTGGCGCGACGGCAGCTACCTCCTCAAGGGCACCCAGGAGGGCCGCAGCGCCGTCGACCAGGCCCGCCTGCGCCCCACCGTCTAGCGGCAGGGCCACCGCCTAACGGCAGGGCCCGACGGCCCCTGTACAGCCGCGAGGGCCTGCCGGCGGCCACAGACCGCCCGCAGGCCCTCGGCCGCGTCTCAGGCCGCCTGCGGCTTCAGGCGGGCGCGCAGGAGGCCCGCCAGGGCCTCGGGGAACTCCACCGGGTCCACCGGAAGGGTGACAGCCGCGTCCGCACGGCTCCAGGTCGCCAGCCAGGCGTCCTGGGGGCGCCCCATCAGCAGCAGCACCGGGGGACACCGGAAGACCTCGTCCTTGATCTGCCGGCACACCCCCATGCCCCCGGCCGGGACCGCCTCACCGTCCAGCACGCACGCGTCGATGCCGCCGGCGTCCAGTTCCTTGAGGACCGCTGGAAGCGTGGCACATTCCAGGAACTCCACCGGCGGCAGGTCGGGGGCCGGCCTGCGCCCGGCCGCCAGCCGCACCTGCTCCCGGGTGCCCGCGTCGTCGCTGTAGACCAGAACCCGCGCAGTCGCCCGCATTTCGTTCCTCCACGTGTCCGTGAATCACGCTGATGATGCGCGGGATGCTACTCCGTCCGACCCCGTGTCAACATCGGTTCCGTCACCCCGGGGGAAGAGCTCGCGCGGGTCGGTCTGATGGGCCGTTCGGGCCTTGCACACCCCCCTGACACTCCGAACGGCACCCCCCGGGGTGAGGGCGGGATAAGCGACCGACATAATGTCGGTCGTGGCGACAGCAACGACAGTAGATACCGGGCACGCGCACCCGACGGTCAACCGGCCGAACCTCGTCAGCGTCGGAACCATCATCTGGTTGAGTTCCGAGCTGATGTTCTTCGCGGCCCTCTTCGCGATGTACTTCACCCTGCGATCCGTGATGGGCGCCGAGCACTGGACAGAGCAGGCCGCGGCCTTGAATCTGCCCTTCTCGGCGACGAACACCACGATCCTGGTGCTCTCCTCCCTCACCTGCCAGCTCGGCGTGTTCGCCGCCGAGCGCGGTGATGTGAAGAAGCTCCGGACGTGGTTCATCATCACGTTCGTCATGGGTGCGATCTTCATTGGCGGCCAGGTGTTCGAGTACACCGAGCTGGTCAAGCACGAGGGCCTGAGCCTCTCGTCCGATCCGTACGGCACGGTGTTCTACCTGACCACCGGCTTCCACGGTATGCACGTGACGGGCGGACTCATCGCCTTCCTGCTGGTCCTCGGCCGGACGTACGCGGCCAAGAGGTTCACCCACGAACAGGCCACGTCGGCCATCGTCGTGTCCTACTACTGGCACTTCGTCGATGTCGTCTGGATCGGCCTCTTCGCCACGATCTACCTGATCAAGTAGCGAAACGTCGCCGGGCCCGCCCGGCACACCATCCAGAAACACCGACGCAGAAGATCCTGACACCGGGGTAATCCGTGAAAAAGCTCTCCGCACGACGACGCCATCCGCTGGCGGCGGTCGTCGTTCTACTCTTCGCGCTGGCGGTCACTGGGGGGCTGTACGCCGCCTTCGCGCCCGCTGGCAAGGCGCAGGCCGATGAAACCGCCCAGTCCCTCGCCATCGAGGAGGGCAAGAAGCTCTACGCCGTGGGCTGCGCAAGCTGCCACGGCACCGGCGGTCAGGGCTCCACCGACGGCCCCAGCCTGGTCGGCGTCGGCTCCGCGGCCGTCGACTTCCAGGTCAGCACGGGCCGTATGCCCGCGCAGCAGCCCGGCGCCCAGGTGCCGAAGAAGCGGAACATCTATTCCCAGGCCCAGATCGACCAGCTCGCGGCGTACGTCGCCTCTCTCGGTGCCGGCCCGATCACGCCGACCGAGAAGCAGTACGACCCGGCCGGTGCCGACGTCGCCGCCGGTGGCGAACTGTTCCGCAACAACTGCGCGCAGTGCCACAACTTCACCGGCGAGGGCGGCGCGCTGACGAACGGCAAGTACGCCCCGAACCTTGAGGGCGTCGAGCCGAAGCACATCTACGAGGCCATGCTCACCGGCCCGCAGAACATGCCCTCCTTCCCCGACAGCACGATGCCGGAGAAGCAGAAGAAGGACATCATCGCGTACCTCCAGAACGTGAACGGCGAGAAGTCGGTCAGCCCTGGCGGCCTGAAGCTCGGTGGCCTCGGCCCCGTCTCCGAGGGTCTGTTCGGCTGGATCTTCGGTCTGGGTGCGCTGATCGCTGTCGCCGTCTGGGTCGCGGCCCACACCGCTAAGGCCAAGAAGTCATGAGTAGCCAAGACATTCCCGAAGACAAGCACCTGCCGAGTGAGCAGGGCGACGCGCACCACGGTGCCGTAGCGGTCGCGGACGACCCGTTCGCCGACCCGGGCCTCCCGGTCCACAAGCCGCGCATCCAGGACATCGACGAGCGGGCCGCCCGGCGGTCCGAGCGCACGGTGGCGATGCTGTTCACGCTGTCGATGCTGGCCACCGTCGCCTTCATCGCCTCGTACGTGTCCATCCCGGTCGACAAGATCATTTACGTCTTCCCGATCGGCAAGGTCAGCGCGCTCAACTTCGCCCTGGGCCTGACCCTGGGCGTGGCCCTCTTCTGCATCGGCGCGGGCGCGGTCCACTGGGCCCGCACCCTGATGTCCGACGTCGAGGTCGCCGACGACCGCCACGAGATCGCGGCGCCGGCGGACGTCAAGGCCAAGGTCATGCAGGACTTCGCCGACGGTGCGAACGAGTCCGGCATCGCCCGCCGCCCGCTGATCCGCAACACCCTGCTCGGTGCGCTGGCCCTGGTGCCGCTCTCCGGCGTGATGCTGCTGCGCGACCTGGGCCCGCTGCCCGAGAAGAAGCTGCGCAAGACCGTCTGGGCCAAGGGCAAGCTGATCATCAACCAGAACACCATGGAGCCGCTGCGCCCTGAGGACGTCCTGGTCGGCTCGCTCACCTTCGCCATGCCCGAGGGCCTGGAGGAGGACCAGCACGACTTCCAGGTCCAGATCGCCAAGGCCGCCCTGATGCTCGTCCGGATCAAGCCGGAGGACATCAAGGACAAGCAGGAGCTGGAGTGGTCCCACGAGGGCATCGTGGCCTACTCCAAGATCTGCACCCACGTCGGCTGCCCGATCAGCCTGTACGAGCAGCAGACGCACCACGTGCTCTGCCCGTGCCACCAGTCCACCTTCGACCTCTCCGACGGCGCCCGAGTCATCTTCGGCCCCGCTGGTCACGCGCTTCCGCAGCTGCGGATCGGCGTCAATGACGAAGGCTTCCTCGAAGCGCTCGGCGACTTCGAAGAGCCCGTCGGTCCTGCATTCTGGGAGCGCGGATGAGCACTGCCACCACCACCGAGCGCAAAGCGCCGCGCGGCGAGCGCGTAGCCGACTGGGCGGACGGCCGCCTGGGGATCTACAGCCTCGCCAAGGCGAACATGCGCAAGATCTTCCCGGACCACTGGTCCTTCATGCTGGGTGAGATCTGCCTCTACAGCTTCATCATCATCATCCTCACGGGTGTGTACCTGACGCTGTTCTTCCACCCGAGCATGAACGAGGTCGTGTACCACGGCTCGTACGTGCCGATGCAGGGCGTTCAGATGTCCGAGGCGTTCGCCTCGACGCTGGACATCAGCTTCGACGTCCGCGGCGGTCTGCTCATCCGGCAGATCCACCACTGGTCGGCGCTGATCTTCGTCGCCGCGATGGTCGTGCACATGATGCGCGTCTTCTTCACCGGCGCGTTCCGCAAGCCGCGTGAGGTCAACTGGATCTTCGGCTTCCTGCTGCTGGTCCTCGGCATGTTCACCGGTTTCACCGGTTACTCCCTGCCGGACGACCTGCTCTCGGGCACCGGTGTCCGCTTCATGGAGGGCGCGATCCTGTCCGTGCCGATCGTCGGCACGTACCTGTCGTTCTTCCTCTTCGGCGGCGAGTTCCCCGGCGGCGACTTCGTCGCCCGGTTCTACTCGATCCACATCCTGTTGCTGCCCGGCATCATGATGGGCCTGCTGGTGGCCCACCTGATCCTGGTCTTCTACCACAAGCACACCCAGTTCGCGGGTCCCGGCAAGACGAACAACAACGTCGTCGGCATGCCGCTGCTGCCGGTCTACATGGCCAAGGCCGGAGGCTTCTTCTTCCTGGTCTTCGGTGTCATCGCGGCCATCGCGGCCCTCGCCTCGATCAACCCGATCTGGGCGCTCGGCCCGTACCGCCCGGACCACGTGTCCACCGGTGCGCAGCCCGACTGGTACATGGGTATGCCCGAGGGCCTGATCCGTGCCATGCCCGGCTGGGAGATCAACCTGTGGGGCCACACGCTCGTCCTGGGCGTGTTCATCCCGCTGCTGCTCTTCCCGCTGGTCCTCGGCGCGATCGCCGTCTGGCCGTTCATCGAGTCCTGGGTCACCGGCGACAAGCGCGAGCACCACATCCTGGACCGCCCGCGCAACGTCCCGACCCGTACGGCCTTCGGTGTCGCCTGGATCGCGGAGTACATCGTGCTCCTCATCGGCGGCGGCAACGACATGTTCGCCCAGTACTTCCACCTGTCGATCAACTCGATCACCTGGTTCGTCCGGATCGGCTTCTTCGTCGTCCCGGTGCTGGCGTTCATCGCCACCAAGCGGATCTGCCTCGGCCTCCAGCGCCGGGACCACGACAAGGTGCTGCACGGTCGCGAGACCGGCATCATCAAGCGTCTGCCGCACGGTGAGTTCGTCGAGGTCCACGAGCCGCTCCCGCAGGGCAAGCTGCACACCCTCACCTCGCACGAGCAGTACAAGCCGCTCGACCTCGGCCCGACGGTCGACGAGAACGGCGTCGAGCGCAAGGTGACGGGCGCCCAGAAGCTGCGGGCCAAGCTCAGCAAGGGCTTCTACGCGGAGGGCAACCAGATCCCGAAGCCCACCGCCGAGGAGTACAAGGAGATCCAGTCCGGCCACGGCCACCACTGATCTCCGGCATGACCGCTTGAGGGATCGATCCAGGTCGATCCTGGTGTCGCCACGGCAAGAGCCCCCGTCCAGGGTCTGGACGGGGGCTCATTGCCGTCTCCGGGGCTGGATAGGCTGAGATCCTTCCCCTTGGACGGGAGAACCCGACGAGCAGCAGGAGCTGACCATGAACGTTGCGACCCCGGCAGGCGGCGACAGCGTGGCGGCCCCCACCTGGCCGGGCATCCTGGAGGCCCTGCTCAGCGGCCGCGACCTCACCTCCGACCACACCGCCTGGGCCATGGAGCGGATCATGCGCGGGGAGGCCACCGACGCGCAGATCGCCGGCTTCGCGGTGGCGCTGCGGGCCAAGGGCGAGACCGTCCAGGAGTACACGGGACTCGTCCGGACGATGTACGCCCACGCCAACCTGATCGAGGTGCCCGGGCGGACCGTGGACATCGTCGGCACCGGCGGCGACGGCGCCAAGACCGTCAACATCTCGACCATGTCCGCGATCGTGGCCGCCGGCGCGGGCGCGAAGGTCGTCAAGCACGGCAACCGGGCCGCCTCCTCCGCCAGCGGCTCCTCCGACGTCCTGGAGAAGCTCGGCGTCAACCTGGCCCTGACCCCCCGGCGGGTGGCCGAGGTCGCCGAGGAGGCGGGCATCACCTTCTGCGCCGCCGTGGTCTTCCACCCGGCCCTGCGGTACGCGGCCTCGGCCCGCCGGGACCTGGGGGTGCGCACCGCCTTCAACGGCCTCGGCCCGCTCACCAACCCCGCCCGGGTCACGGCCCAGGCGGTCGGGGTCGCGGACGGCCGGCTGGCGCCGATCATGGCCGGGGTGCTCGCGGAGCGGAACACCTCCGCCCTGGTCTTCCGCGGGGACGACGGCCTGGACGAGCTGACCACCACCGGGACCTCCCGGGTGTGGTGGGTGCGCGAGGGCCGGATCACCGAGCACGCCTTCGACCCGCGCGACGTGGGCATCGGGACCATCGACATCTCGGCCCTGCGCGGCGGCGACCCCTCCTACAACGCCGACGTGGCCCGCCGCCTGCTGGCGGGGGAGACCGGTCCGGTGCGCGACGCCGTCCTGCTGAACGCGGCGTCCGCCCTGGTGGCCCTGGACCCGGGCCCGGGCTCGCTGGAGGAGCAGCTGGCCGCGGGGATGGCCCGTGCGGCCGAGTCCATCGACTCGGGCGCCGCCCGGGCCGCGCTGGAGCGCTGGGTGGCGGCCAGCAACGCCTGAGCCGTTCTCCGCCACGACCCCGGTCCGCATCGTGGACCGGGGTCTTGCGCTGCGGGCATCCTGTGGCAGGATGCTCTCCAAGGTCACGAGTGACAGCGTTTTGGCCCCGGCTCGCTGTCCGGCAACCCTCCTTCCGTGGCGGGGTGCCCCGGGTGATGACCAGGCCGTAGGCAGCGAGGTCTACGGCAAGCGCGGATCCCTCGACACCAGGGGTCCTGGTCCTCCGAGGAGCGTTTTCCGTGAGCAAGCGAATGCGATAGGGCGACTCCGCCCCTTCTTCACCCCTCGGACACCGGGTCCCTTCCGCGTACCCGCACCGCTTCCGAGGCACTTCCCGTACCCCTGACGGCCGTCACCGCCGTGCGCCCCGCCGCGCCGCGCAGCCGTCCCCGCGTACGGGCACACCGAAGCCATTCCGCCCCTGCCTGCCGGGAGATACCGCCATGTCCGCATCCCTGAACGCCGCCGCCACCACCACCGTCCGTACCGCCCCCGCCGAGCCCGTGTGTGCCGAGCCGCTGCCCGTGCTCGGACGGGACGTCACCGTCCCGCTGGTCACCGGCGGCGAGGTCAGCTACGCGGCCCTGGACTACGCCGCCAGCGCCCCCGCGCTCCAGCGGGTCTGGGACGACGTCGCCGCGTACGCCCCGTACTACGGCAGCGTCCACCGCGGCGCCGGATACCTCTCGCAGCTCTCCACCGACCTCTTCGAGCAGAGCCGGGCCACCGTCGCCGCGTTCCTCGGCTGCCGCGCCGGTGACCAGGTGGTCTTCACCCGTTCCACCACCGACTCCCTCAACCTGCTCGCGGCCGTGCTCCCGGCCGGCTGCCAGGTGTTCGTCTTCGAGACCGAGCACCACGCCTCGCTGCTGCCCTGGCGCGACGCGCAGGTCACCTACCTCGACGCCCCGCGCACCCCGGCCCAGGCCGTCGCCACCCTGGAGCGGGCGCTGGCCGACCGGGAGCCCCACGGCCCCGCCCTGGTCTGCGTGACCGGCGCGTCCAACGTCACCGGCGAGCTGTGGCCGGTCAAGGAGCTCGCCGCCGCCGCGCACGCCCACGGCGCGCGGATCGTGCTGGACGCCGCCCAGCTGGCCCCCCACCACCCGGTCTCCGTAGAGGAGCTGGACGTGGACTGGGTCGCCTTCTCGGGGCACAAGCTGTACGCGCCCTTCGGCTCGGGCGTGCTCGCCGGCCGGGCGGACTGGCTCCAGGAGGCCGAGCCGTACCTCGCCGGGGGCGGCGCCTCCCGTACGGTCGCCCGCCGCGAGGACGGCGGGGTCGAGGTCGCCTGGCACACCACCGCCGCCCGCCACGAGGCCGGCTCGCCGAACGTCATCGGCGTCTACGCCATCGCCTCCGCCTGCCGGGCGCTCCAGGAGGCAGGCTTCGACGGGCTCGTCGCCCGCGAGCGGCACCTCATCGCGAAGGTCCGCGAGGGGCTGGCGGAGGTCCCGCAGGTACGGGTGCTGTCGCTGTTCGGCGACGAGGCCCCGCGCGTGGGCGTCATCTCGTTCGTGGTCGACGGCTGGAACAGCTCGCACTTCGCGGCGGCGCTCTCCGCCGAGTACGGGATCGGCGTGCGCGACGGGCTGTTCTGCGCCCACCCGCTGGTGCGGACCCTGCTCGGCGGCGAGCCGCAGGAGCCCGGCGAGTGCGGCGCGCCGGAGGCGGCCGCGGGCGAGAGGTCCCTGAACGCGATCCGCGTCAGCTTCGGCGCCGGCACCCCCGACGAGCACGTGGAGCGCTTCGTCCGCGCGGTGCGCGAACTCGTCACTGACGGCGCGAAGTGGCGGTACCGCACGGAAGAGGGCCGCTGCGTCCCGGCGGTGTAGGGCAGGCCCCCTAGGCGTCGAGGCCGATGGCGAAGGCGGCTTCCAGGTCGTGCTGGGAGTAGGTGCGGAACGCGACGTGGGTGTCCGTGGCCTCGACGCCCGGGATCTTGCTGATGCGGCCGGGGATGATGTCGGCCAGGTTCTCGTGGCGGGCCACGCGCACCAGCGCGATCAGGTCGTACGTACCGGTGACGGAGTAGACCTCGCTGACGCTGTCCAGCTGGGCGATGGACTCGGCGATCTCGGGGATCCGGTCCACGCTGGTCTTGATGAGCACGATCGCGGTGATCACGGTTGGCTGTCTCCCTCGCCGGCAGTCACTGGTCGCCTCACTCTAGTCGTACGGCGATATCGCGCCCACGCGTAGCAGAACCCCACCGAGAAGCCCACCACATGGGCCAGGTAGGCCACCCCCGGCCCGCTCCCCGCCCGGTGCGCGGCCAGCCACTGGAGCCCGAACCAGAACATCAGCACGATCCACGCCGGGAACCGCAGCGGCAGGAACAGCAGGAAGGGGAACAGGGACGTCACCCGGGCCCGCGGGAAGAGGCACAGGAACGCCCCCAGCACCGCCGAGATCGCGCCGGACGCCCCGACCAGAGTCTGGTCCGAGGAGGCGTTGGCCGCCGCGTAGGCCGCCAGGGCCACGTAGCCGGTGCAGAGGTAGAAGAGCAGGAACGGAGCCCGGCCCATCCGCTCCTCCGTCATGGCGCCGAAGACGTAGAGGAAGAGCATGTTCCCGAGCAGGTGCAGCCAGCTGCCGTGGACGAACAGCGCGGTCAGCGGGGTCAGCAGCGGGCGCGCGGCCCCCGGGAGCAGCCCGCCGGAGAACAGTTCGTCCGGGACCACGCCCCAGTGCCGGAAGTAGGCCGTCCCCGTCGCGACCAGCCGCTCGCCCGTGCCGTAGGAGGGGTTCAGGCCGGAGGCCGGGCTCGCCAGGAACACCGCGCAGCAGGCGGCGATCAGCGCGTACGTGACCACGGGGCCCCGGGCGGCCTCCCGCACGGTCCGCCACTTTACGATCATGCGACAGAGCATGACGCAGGCGGACCCTCCTGAGGGTGGTGCCAGGCCGTAGGGTTACGTGCTGCGGTCCGCCGACCGCCGCGGAAGGCTTTAATTGAATGAGCTACGAAGGAGAGAGCGGCCTGATGACGACGGTTCCCCTGCCGACCGACACCACCCGGTGGCGCTGCACCCTGTGCGGCAACCTCACGCGGTTCGACGTCACCCGGTCGTCGAAGGTGGTGGAGTACGTCCACCTCGACCTCGCCGGGGAGCCCAAGGTCGAGGAGCGCGAGGTGGTCAGTGAGACCATCGAGTCGGTCCGCTGCCGCTGGTGCAACGCGGTGGACCAGATCGAGCTCGTCGACAGGCCGGGCGCCGACTCCTGACGGAGCCGGGCCCACAGGAGATCACGGTAGGGGTGACGGATTGTGGAGCCAGCAAGCGGCGCCGGGCCGGCCGACGCGGCCGGCGACGCCGCGGAGGTCCTCGACCGCCCGCTGCCGGAAGGCGTGCGGCGCCGGGTCGTCTCGCTCGTCTCGGACGCCTTCGGCGGCCTGACGGTCGCCGACCTCCCGGCGCAGCTGCGCCAGTACGCCCGGTTCACCCCGAGCCGGCGCGCCAAGTTCGCGGGCACCGCCATGGCCGCGGCCGTGGAGGGGGACGTCGTCTTCCGCAGCCGGGTCGCGGACAAGGTGCGCGAGGCCCAGCCCGAACTGGCCGGGGCACTGGAGTCCGGTGCCCCGCCGGCCGCCGCGGACCCGCTGGACGTGGCGGCCGTCGCGTACGTGCTGCGCCCGGCCGGCTGGGTCAAGCTGGTGGCGGCCGCCGGCGAGGAGGCGCTGCGCGCCGACGCCGAGCGGGCCGATGACGAGAACCGGCGCGAGCTGGAGCGGCTGCGCGCGGAACTGGCCCAGCTGCGCGAGGCCCAGCGCACCGGCGTCGAGCAGGTGCGGTCCGAGCTGGACGCCGCCCGCAGGGAAGCGGAATCGCTTCAGCGCAAGCTGCGCAGCGCCCTGAGCGACGTCAAGCGGGGTGAGGCGGCCTTGCGCAAGCTGGGTGCGGAGGTCGACGGGATCCGCGGCGAGGCGGCCGCGCAGGTGGCCGCCGCCGAGAGCGAGTCCCGGCGGCTGAAGTCCCGTCTGGCGGAGGCCGAGTCGGCGCTGGAGACCGCGCGCCGGGCCACCCGCGAGGGGCGCAGTGTCGAGGACATGCGGCTGCGGCTGCTGCTGGACACCGTCCTCGACGCGGCGGCGGGGCTGCGCCGTGAACTGGCGCTGCCGCCGGTGTCGACGCGGCCCGCGGACACCGTGGAGGCCGTGGAGCCGGGCCGGATGACCCCGAAGGACATCGCGGCGCGGGCGCTGTCGGAGACCGATCCGGCGCTGCTGGACCAGCTGTTGGCGCTGCCGCAGGCGCATCTGGTGGTCGACGGCTACAACGTGACCAAGACCGGCTATCCGACGATGCCGCTGGAGAAGCAGCGGCTGCGGCTGCTGGGCGGGCTGTCGATGCTGGCCGCGCAGACCGGCGCGGAGATGACCTGCGTCTTCGACGGGGCGGAGCTGGCCGCGCCGGTGCTGCTGGCGCCGCCGCGCGGGGTGCGGGTGCTGTTCTCCAAGGCCGGGGTGACGGCGGACGAGCTGATCCGCCAGCTGGTGCGCGCCGAGCCGCCCGGCCGCCCGGTGGTGGTGGTCTCCACCGACCGCGAGGTGGCCGACGGGGTGGCGAAGGCGGGGGCCCGGCCGGTGGCGTCGGCGCTGCTGCTCAAGCGGCTCGCCCGTGTTTCGTAGCTCTTGCCTCTGATGTAACTGCTGGTGCTTATGCCGGAATTGGCGGTACGTCCGGGAGACGTACCGTCAAGGGGGCTGCACACAGCGTGGACGCCGGGTAAAGAAGCCGGAAGGGTTGCGGATTTTTGCGTTCCGGGATTTGAACTGATCACGGACGGGTCACTAGGGTCGGATCAAACCTTCGTTCGGCAGGACACCCATTCGGGTGCGGGCGGAGGCGTGCCGCCGAGCGTGCGACCCGTCTCGGCGACTCCAGGCAGAAGGAGCTCCCGTCCGTGGCGTCCCACCGTCGACCCAAGCCGCCGACCCGCACCCGTGTGAGCGTGCTCACCACTCTCGCCACCGCGGCCGTCGCCCTCTCCGCCCCGTCGGCCTCGGCAGCCCCCGACAAGCCGAACAAGGACGAGGTCAAGACCAAGGTCGACGCCCTCTACGAGGAGGCCGAGCAGGCCACCGAGAAGTTCGACGGGGCCAAGGAGCGGCAGGAGAAGCTGGAGAAGGAGATCGAGCAGCTCCAGGACCAGGTGGCGCGCGGCCAGGACGAGGTCAACTCCCTGCGCAACGCCCTCGGTTCGATGGCCACCGCCCAGTACCGCGGTGAAGGCGTCGACCCCAGCCTGGCCCTGCTGCTCTCCGGCGACCCGGACACCTACCTCGACAAGGCGTCCACGCTCCAGCAGCTGAGCGGCAAGCAGGTCGAGCAGATCCGGCAGATCCAGGCCCGGCAGCGCACCCTCGCGCAGAAGCGCCAGGAGGCCGCGGGCAAGCTCGCCGACCTCGACGCCGTCCGCAAGGAGCTGGCCGCGCAGAAGGCCGCCGCCCAGAGCAAGCTCACCGACGCCCAGGCCCTGCTCAACTCGCTGACCGCGCAGGAGCGCGGCGAGCTCAAGAGCGACGAGGCCAAGGAGGGCGCGGCCGCCGCGAAGGCCGCCGGCGCCAAGTCCGGTGCCGCGAAGGGGTCGGGACGGGCCGCGGCCGCCCTCGCCGCCGCGGTCCAGCACGACGGCGACGCCTACCACATGGGCGACACCGGCCTGAGCTCCTGGGACTGCTCGGGCCTGACCCAGTGGGCCTACCGCCAGGCCGGCGTCAGCATCAGCCGCACCACCTACACCCAGGTCAACGACGGCACCCGCATAGGCCGCGACGAACTCCAGCCCGGGGACCTCGTCTTCTTCTACAGCGACCTCCACCACGTGGGCCTCTACGCGGGCAACGGCCAGGTCTTCCACGCCGCGAACCCCAACAGCGGCGTGCACTTCGAGGCCATGAGCAACATGCCCTTCCAGTTCGGCGTCCGCGTCGGCTGACCTCCCTCCCACCCCCGGGGGACGCGCCCCACACCGCCCATCCGGGCGAATCGCGCGGACCCGAGCTGACCCCGCGCCCCGCCCCTGACCTGTGTCAGAGGCGGGGCGCCGGTGTGCGGGCCCCGCGGCGGTCGTTGGCCGGTGCGTGACCGCGCGGCTACTGTCGGCCAGCGCGGAACCCGGCACACGGCCGTCCACGGGGGCGGACCCGGGCCCGCGCAGCGGAAGGGAGCGGTGCCACGTGGGGTCCCATCGCCGGGCCGTGAGCGGCGGCCTCGACCGGAGCGCCAAGGTCACCGTCCTCACCGCCGCCGCGGCCACCGCCGCCGTGGCCATGACGGGCGTACCCGCCGGAGCCGCCCCCCGCCTCCCGCAGGACCCCGCCAGCAGCTCCCGTGCCCAGGTGGACCGGCTCTTCGAGGAGGCCGAACAGGCCACCGAGAAGTTCAACCAGGCGGGGGAGAAGGCCGACGCGCTGCGCGCCGAGATCAGCCGCGCCCAGGACGCCGTCGCCCGCGCCCAGGACCGCGTCAACACCATGCGCGGGGTCCTCGGCACCTTCGCCGGAGCCCAGTACCGCTCCGGCGGACTCGACCCCACCGTCGAGCTGATGCTCTCCGAGGACCCTGGCGCCTACCTCGACAAGGCCGCCGTCCTCGACCGGCTCAGCGGCCGCCAGGCCCAGCAGCTGGCCGAACTGCGCGAGGAGCAGCGCCGGATCGGCCGGCAGCGCCAGGACGCCTCCCGCAAGCTCGCCGAACTGGAGGCCCTGCGCACCGAGGTGGCCACCCAGAAGCGCGCCGTCACCGCGAAGCTCGCCGCCGCCCGCCGGCTGCTGAACGAGATGCCCTCCGAGGAGCGCGCCGACTTCGAGCGGGCCTCGCGCTCCGGCGGCCGCGACGGCGCCGACCTGCCGGACCTGCCCGGCCCGCCTATGGGCGGCGGCCATGCCTCGGGCCGGGCCATGGCCGCCGTGATGGCCGCCCGCGCGGCCGTCGGCAAGCCCTACGTGTGGGGTTCCACCGGCCCCTCCGGCTTCGACTGCTCCGGGCTGATGGTGTGGTCCTACCGCCAGGCGGGGGTCTCCCTGCCGCGCACCTCGCAGGCGCAGCGGTACGCGGGCCGGCGGGTGCCGCTCTCGCAGGCCCAGCCGGGGGACCTGGTGACGTACCGCTCGGATGCCAGCCACGTCGGCATGTACGTGGGCAACGGCCAGGTGATCCACGCCCCCTACCCCGGCGCCCGGGTCCGCTACGACCCCGTCGGCATGATGCCGGTGTCCTCGGTCACCCGGCCCTGATCCCGCCCCTGCGTACGATCGGCGGATGGATCCCGTCCGCCGCGCCCCCCTCGTCCGGCTCCTCGTACGGCTGCTCGCGCCGGCCTCGTGCCTGGCCCTGGCGGCGGTCGCCGGCTGCGCGGCGCCCGACGCCCCGTCCGACGGCGCCGCGGTGCGGCGGGCCGTGGCCGACTGGGCGGCGGCCCCGCCCGCGAAGCTCGCCGGGATCCCGCTGGAGGGCTGGTCCTACGAGGTCACCTCGGTCCGGCGGGACGGCGTACGGGCCTTCGCACGCGCCGAGCTGCGCTACCGCCTCGCCGGCTACGACACCGCCCCCGCCACCTCCGCCCGCGAGCTGGAACTGGCCCCGGGCGACGGCGGCGGCGCGGCCTGGCGGGTCACCGCCGACCGGCCCGCTCCGGGGGCGCCGGCACAGCTGTGGGACCAGGGGGAGGTGGCCGTCGTACGGGGTGCGCACGCCCTCGTCCTCGGCGTCGGGCAGAGCCCGCAGACCCTGTCCGCCGTCGCGGCCGAGGCCGACCGGGCGGTCCCCGCGGTGAACGCCGCCTGGCCGCGGCCGTGGGCGGGCCGGCTGGTCGTGGAGGTCCCCGCCTCCCTGGACGGTATGGCGGCGCTGCTGGGGCGGGCCGCCGACACCTACCGGGGCATGGGGGCCGTCACCACGGGCGCCACCGGCGGGGGACCGGCCCCGGCGGACCGCGTGGTGGTCAACCCGGAGGGGTACGCCGGGCTCTCGCAGGCGGGCCGGCAGATCGTCCTCACCCACGAGGCCACCCATGTGGCGACCCGGACCGCCACCTCCGCCCGCACACCGCAGTGGCTCTCCGAGGGGTTCGCGGACTGGGCGGCGTACCGGGGGAGCCCCCTGGGCCCCGCCGAGGCCGCGCCCGCCCTCGCCCGGTCCGTCCGGGGCGGCGAGTTCCCGGCGGCCCTCCCGGCGGACGCGGCCTTCACCTTCGGCGGGAACCCGGAGGCGATGGCCCGCGCCTACGAGGGCGCCTGGCTGGCCTGCCGGCTCATCGCCGCCCGCTGGGGCGACGCCGCCCTGGTCACCCTCTACGAACACGCCGCCCGCGAACCCCTGCCGGCCGCCCTGGAACAGACCCTGCACACGGACCTCCCCGCCCTGACCACGGACTGGCAGCGGTCACTGCGCGAGGATCTGGGGTAGGGCCCGCGCCCGGGCCTGTGCCCGCACCTGGCCCGGGCCCGCGGGCAGCGCCCGCGGACGGCCCGCGCCCGGGGCTGCGCTGGGCCGTCCCGGCCGTCCGGTACGTTGGCCGGGATGCACAAGACGCTGATCGTGACCAACGACTTCCCGCCCCGCCCCGGCGGTATCCAGGCATTCCTGCACAACATGGCGCTGCGGCTGGACCCCGACCGGGTCGTCGTCTACGCCTCCACCTGGAAGCGCAGCGCGGAGGGCCGCGAGGCCACCGCCGCGTTCGACGCCGAGCAGCCCTTCACCGTGGTGCGCGACCGCACCACCATGCTGCTGCCGACCCCGCGCGTGACCAGGCGGGCGGTGTCCCTGCTGCGTGAGCACGGCTGTGAGTCGGTGTGGTTCGGCGCGGCCGCCCCCCTGGGCCTGATGGGCCCGGCGCTGCGCAGGGCGGGTGCGCGGCGGATCGTCGCCACCACCCACGGGCACGAGGCGGGCTGGGCGCAGCTGCCGGCCGCGCGCCAGTTGCTGCGGCGGATCGGCGAGGGCACCGACACCCTGACCTACCTGGGCGAGTACACCCGCTCCCGGATCGCCTCGGCGCTCACGGAGCCGGCCGCCGCCCGCATGGTCCAACTGCCGCCCGGCGTCGACGAGAAGACCTTCCACCCCGGCTCCGGCGGCGACGCCGTCCGCGACCGGCTGGGGCTCAGCGACCGCCCGGTGGTGGTCTGCGTCTCGCGGCTGGTGCCGCGCAAGGGGCAGGACACCCTGATCGAGGCGATGCCGAGGATCCTGGCGCGGGTGCCGGACGCGGCGCTGCTGATCGTGGGCGGCGGCCCGTACGAGGCCGACCTGCGGGCGCTGGCCGAGGCGAAGGGCGTCGCCGGCTCCGTGGTGTTCACCGGCGCCGTCCCGTGGCCGGAGCTGCCGGCCCACTACGGGGCGGGGGACGTCTTCGCGATGCCCTGCCGGACCCGGCGGGGCGGGCTGGACGTGGAGGGCCTCGGCATCGTCTACCTGGAGGCTTCGGCGACCGGCCTCCCGGTGGTCGCGGGGGACTCCGGCGGGGCGCCGGACGCGGTGCTGCCGGGGGAGACCGGCTGGGTGGTCCCGGGCGGGGACCCGGCCGCGGCGGCGGACCGCATCGTCCCCCTCCTCCAGGACCCCGCCCTGCGCGCCCGGATGGGGGCGGCGGGCCGCGCCTGGGTCGAATCCCGCTGGCGCTGGGACCTCCTCGCGGAACGCCTGCGCGAACTGCTGTAGCGGGGACCGGGCTCCCGTGGAGCGGAAACGGCGGAAACGGCCGGAAACGGACCGCCGTGCGCACCGGCCGGTTACCGTCCAGCCATGACTGACTGTTCCTCAGATGCGTGGCGCTCCGCGTTATGGCCGGTTGGGCGGAATCCGCTCATGATGCCCGCATGACCCCCAACCTGACGCGCCGTCAACTCGGCCTCGCCGCCCTCCGTACCGCCGCCGCGCTGGGCCTGACCCGCATCGGCCTCGCCACCGCCACCGCCGCCGAGGCCCCGCCCGCCGCCCAGTACGCCCCCGCCGTGGTCGTCGGCTCCGGCTACGGGTCCGCCGTCGCCGCGCTCCGCCTCGGGCAGGCCGGCGTCCGTACCGTCGTCCTCGAAATGGGACGGCTGTGGGACACCCCCGGCCCCGACGGGAAGGTCTTCCCCGCCACCACCGCCCCCGACCAGCGCTCCATGTGGTTCCGCAACCGCACCGAGGCCCCGCTCGCCACCTTCCTCTGGCTGGACGTCGTCAACCGCGACATCAGCCCCTACCCCGGCGTCCTCGACCGGGTGAACTACGGCGACATGTCCGTCTACGTCGGCCGGGGCGTCGGCGGCGGGTCCCTCGTCAACGGCGGTATGGCCCCCACGCCGCGGCGCTCCTACTTCTCCGAGGTGCTGCCCCAGGTCGACGCCGAGGAGATGTACGGCACCTACTACCCCCGCGCCCGCGCCATGCTCGGCGTCAACGCCATCGACCCGGACTGGTTCGAGTCCACCGAGTGGTACCGCTTCGCCCGCACCTCCCGCAAGCACGCCCAGAACACCGGCCTGAAGACCACTTTCGTGCCCAACGTCTACGACTTCGGGTACATGCAGCGCGAGGCGGCCGGCACGGCCACGAAGTCCGCGCTCGCCGGAGAGGTCATCTACGGCAACAACCACGGCAAGAAGAGCGTCGACAAGACCTACCTCGCGGCCGCCCTCGGCACGGGCAACGTCACCATCGAGACCATGCAGCGCGTGACCGCCGTACGCCAGGATCCGGCCGGAGGGTACGTCCTCACCGTCACCACCAGCGACCTCACCGGCAGGACCACCCAGGTCCGCGAACTCGGCTGCGCCCAGCTCTTCCTCGGCGCCGGAAGCCTCGGCACCACCGAGATCCTGCTGCGCGCCCGTGAGACCGGCGCCCTGCCCGCGCTCAGCGAGCGGGTCGGACAGAACTGGGGCACCAACGGCAACATCATGACCGCCCGCGCCAACCACCTCTGGGACACCGTCGGCGCCCACCAGTCCACCATGCCCGCCCTGGGCATCGACGACTGGGACAACGCCGCCAACCCGGTCTTCGCGGAGATCGCCCCGCTCCCCATGGGCATCGAGCACTGGATCTCGATGTACCTGGCCATCACCAAGAACCCGGAGCGCGGGCACTTCACCTACGACGCCGCCACCGACTCGGCGCGGCTGCTGTGGACCCGCGACCAGAACACCCCGTCGGTGCAGGCGGCCAAGAACCTCTTCGACCGCATCAACCGCAAGAACGTCACCATGTACCGCTACGACCTGTTCGGAGAGAACAGGGCCTTCGCCGACAACTTCACCTACCACCCGCTGGGCGGCTGCGTCCTCGGCGAGGCCACGGACGGCTACGGCCGGGTCAAGGGCTACCGGGGGCTCTACGTCCTCGACGGATCGCTCGTCCCCGGCTCGCTCGGCGTCAACCCGTTCGTGACGATCACGGCCCTGGCCGAGCGGAACATGGAGCGGATCCTGGCCGAGGACCCGCGCTAGAGCCGCGCGCCGTCAGGAGGGCTCCGGCGCGGTCAGGAGCGGTACAGGGCCTCGATCTCGTCCGCGAAGTCCTTCGCGACCACGTTGCGCTTGAGCTTCAGCGAGGGCGTGATGTGGCCGGACTCCTCCGTGAACTGGGCGGGGAGGATGCGGAACTTGCGCACCGACTCCGCCTTGGAGACCGCCGCGTTGCCGTCGTCCACGGCCTTCTGGACGGCGGCCATCAGGTCCGCGTCCTCCCGCAGCTCCGCCGCCGTCGACCCGGCCGGCTTGCCGTTCTCCGCGGCCCAGCGGCCGAGGAACTCCTCGTCGATGGTGACCAGCGCCGCCACGAACGGCTTGCCGTCGCCGACCACCATGCACTCGGCGACCAGCGCGTGGGCGCGGATCCGGTCCTCGATCACGGCGGGGGCGACGTTCTTGCCGCCCGCCGTGACGATGATCTCCTTCTTCCGGCCGGTGATCCGCAGGTAGCCGTCCTCGTCGAGGGTGCCGACGTCACCGGTGTGGAACCAGCCGTCGGACATCGCCTCGGCGGTGGCCGCCTCGTTCTTCCAGTACTCCTTGAAGACGTGCTCGCCGTGCACCAGCACCTCGCCGTCGTCGGCGATGCGCAGCACCGAGCCCGGCAGCGGCTGGCCGACCGTGCCGATCTTCTGCTTGTCCCAGGGGAGGAAGGCCGTGGCCGCGCAGGTCTCCGTCAGGCCGTAGCCCTCCAGGACGGTGAAGCCGATACCGCGGAAGAAGTGGCCGAGCCGCTCGCCCAGCGGCGCGCCGCCGGAGATCGCGTACTCGCCGCGGCCGCCGAGGACGGCGTGCAGCTTGCTGTAGACCAGCTTGGTGAAGACCTTGTGCTTGAGCTTCAGGCCGAAGGAGGGGCCCGAGGGCAGGTCCAGCGCCCGGCTGTACGCGATCGCGGTGTCGGCGGCGGCGTCGAAGATCCGGCCCTTGCCGTCGGCCTGGGCCTTGGCACGGGCCGAGTTGTAGACCTTCTCGAAGACGCGCGGCACGCCGAGGATCAGCGTGGGGCGGAAGGACTGGAGCTCTTCGGTGAGGTTCTTGATGTCCGGTACGCAGCCCAGCCGGATCGGCGCCAGGACCGCGGCGACCTCCACCAGGCGGCCGAAGACGTGCGCGGCCGGGAGGAACAGCAGCACCGAGCACTCGCCGGTGCGGAACAGCGGCTTCAGCCGCTCCACGACGTTGCCGCACTCGGCGAAGAAGTTGCGGTGGGTCAGCACACAGCCCTTGGGGCGGCCGGTGGTGCCCGAGGTGTAGACGATGGTCGCCGGGTCGTCGGCGTTGGCCAGCGAGCTGCGGGTGTCCACGTCGGCGTCCGGGACGCCGGCCCCGGCGGCCTTCAGCGCGCCGAAGGCGTCCTGCTCGATCTCCCAGACCTCGCGCAGCTCCGGCAGCCGGTCGCGCAGGGCCTCCACGTTCGCGCGGTGGGCCGGGCTCTCCACGATGGCCGCGACGGCGCCGGAGTCCGAGAGGATCCACTGGATCTGCTCCGGGGAGCTGGTCTCGTACACCGGGACGGTGACGGCGCCCGCGCTCCAGATCGCGAAGTCGAACAGGACCCACTCGTAGCGGGTGCGGGAGATCAGCGCGACCCGGTCGCCGGGCTGGATGCCCGCGGCGATCAGGCCCTTGGCGGCCGCCCGCACCTCGGCGAGGAACTCCGTAGCGGTCACATCCAGCCACTGGCCGCCGGCCTTGCGGCTCATGACGGCGGTGTCTGGGTGCTGGGCGGCGTTGCGGCGGATGAGATCCGTCAGGTTCCCGTCCGACGGGACCTCGTACAGGGCCGGAAGGCTGAACTCGCGCAAGACTGCTGCTCCTCTGGGCGCCATCGCCACCGTGTGGACCGACCGGACGTTACCCACCGGTAGTGGGTTCCCGATAGAGGGAACCGGCCAGATGTTCCGTGCGTCACATTCTGGACTTCGCCGTGCATCGCAAACGCCTCCACAGCGCAGCCGAGCGTAGTCGACCGGCTTCAGGACCCGGAAGTAACCGCAGGTCCGGCCGCCTGCGAGCCCCCCTCTACCCGCTGGGCCGCACCGCCCCTAGGGTGGCGGCATGGGTGCCAGCAGCAGGCGTACACGGGTCCACGTCATCAGCGACGTCCACGGCAACACCGAGGCCCTCGCCCGGGCCGGAGAGGGCGCCGACGCCCTCCTGTGCCTCGGTGACCTGGTCCTCTTCCTCGACTACGCCGACCACTCGCGCGGGATCTTCCCGGACCTCTTCGGCGTGGAGAACGCCCACCGGATCGTCGAGCTGCGCACCGCCCGCCGCTTCGCCGAAGCGCGGGAATTCGGCCGCCGGCTCTGGGGCGACCTGGACAGGGAAGCGCTGATCGAGCAGGCCGTCCGCCGCCAGTACGCGCGGATGTTCGCGGCCTTCCCCACGCCGACGTACGCCACCTACGGCAACGTCGACATGCCCGCCCTGTGGCCCGAGTACGCCGGCCCCGGCACCACCGTCCTCGACGGGCAGCGGGTGGAGATCGGCGGCCGCGTCTTCGGCTTCGTCGGCGGCGGGCTGCCCTCGCCGATGCGGACCCCGTACGAGGTGGAAGAGGAGGAGTACGCGGCGAAGGTCGAGGCGCTCGGCGAGGTCGACGTGCTGTGCTCCCACATCCCGCCGGAGGTCCCCGAGCTCTGCTACGACACCGTCGCCCGCCGCTTCGAGCGGGGCAGCGCCGCCCTGCTGGCCGCGATCCGCCGCACCAGGCCGCGCTACGCCCTCTTCGGACACGTCCACCAGCCGATGGCACGGCGCATGCGGATCGGCGGCACGGAGTGCGTGAACGTGGGCCACTTCGCGGCGACGGGCCGCCCCTGGGCCCTGGAGTGGTGACGGGACGTCCGGGGAGCGGGGTCCCGGACGGCCGGGGCCCCCGCGCGCGATAGCCTTCACCCCTGCCGAACACCCTGCCCCAGCTCCCGCTGGGCGGTACCCCACGGAGGAGCGCCCGCGATGGCGGAACACACCAGCTCTAGCATCACGATCGAGGCCGCCCCGGCCGAGGTCATGGCCGTGATCGCCGACTTCGCCCGCTACCCCGAGTGGACCGGCGAGGTGAAGGAGGCCGAGGTGCTGTCCACCGACGCCGAGGGCCGCGCCGAGAAGGTACGGCTGCTGCTGGACGCGGGCGCGATCAAGGACGACCACACGCTGTCCTACAGCTGGAAGGGCCAGGACGAGGTCAGCTGGACCCTCCACAAGTCCCAGATGCTCCGCCAGCTGGACGGCTCCTACCGCCTGGCCCCCCTGGACGGCGGCCGCCGCACCGAGGTCACCTACCAGCTGACGGTCGACGTCAAGATCCCGATGCTGGGCATGATCAAGCGCAAGGCGGAGAAGGTCATCATCGACCGCGCCCTGGCGGGCCTGAAGAAGCGCGTGGAGTCCACGGCCTGAGCCTTGGCCAACGCCATGGCCTGAGCCTTTCCGGCTTGGGCCGGGCCCCCTGGGCCGGGGACAGGGGGGTGGGCGGCGTAGCGTGCGGGGGAAGATGATCTACGACCCGGAGCACCGTATGCCGCACACCCTGCTCGTCACCGGCCCCGGCGGGTCGGGCCGGACCACCGTCGCCGCCGCCACCGCCCTCGCCGCGGCCCGCGCCGGCCGGAGCGTGCTCCTGCTGTGCGCCGAGGACCCGTGGGCCGGCGCCCCGACCCCCGACGGGCTCCGCCTCGCCCGCATCGACTCAGGCGAGGAGTTCCGCACCGAGCTCGCCGCCCTCCAGGAACGCGGCGCCACCCTCCTCGGGATGCTCGGCGGCAGCCCCCTGCGCGCCGAGGAACTCACCGAGCTCCCCGGCGCCGAGCAGTTCGCCCTCCTGCGCGGCCTGCGCCGCGCCGCCACCGCACCCGGCACCGACCTCGTCGTCGTGGACCTCCCCCCGCTGCACCAGGCCCTGACCACCCTCGCCCTCCCCGCCCAGCTGCGCCGCTACCTCGCCCGCCTGCTGCCCGCCGAACGCCAGGCGGCCCGCGCCCTGCGCCCCGTACTCGCCCAGCTCGCCGGGGTCCCGATGCCCGCCCAGTGGCTCTACGAGACCGCCGCCCGCTGGGACGAGGAGCTCGCCGCCGTCCAGGCCGTCATCGAGGCCCCCGCCACCCGCGTCCGCCTCGTCGCCGAACCCGGACCGGCCGCCGACGCCGCCCTGCGCACCGGCCGGCTCGGCCTCGCCCTGTACGGGCTGCCCGTCCACGACCTCGTGGCCAACCGGCTCGTCCCCCAGGACCGCGCCGACCCCTGGCTGGCCGGGCTCGCCGCCCAGCAGGGCGAGCACCTCGCGCGGTGGCGGCGGGAGCTCACCGTGGTCCCGCTCCCGCACCTCGGCCGCGACCCCGGGGAGCCCGGGGAGCTCGCCTCCGCCGAGGGTCTCGACCCCGCCCCCGCACCGCAGGGGCACCCCGGCTGGCCCGTCGAGGACCGGCTCGCCGAGGACGGGGTGCTCGTCTGGGCCGTCCCCCTGCCGGGCGCCCGCAAGTCCGAGCTCGACCTGATCCGGCGCGGCGACGAGCTCCTCCTCGCGGCGGGCCCGTACCGCAGGACCGTTTCCCTCCCCTCCGCCCTGCGCCGCTGTACCGTCTCCGGCGCCGCCCTCACCGACGGGGTGCTCCGCATCCGCTTCACTCCCGACCCGCAGCTGTGGCCCCGGGCGCGCTGAGCCGCGTACCCCCGTTCGGGTACCGTCGGAAGTAGCCCCTATCGCAGCCGCCGCAGGAGAGTCCGCCATGAGCGAGGCCACCGACCGCCCCACCGACGCCGACGCCGACGCCTGGGCGAGGGCCTGCGCCGAGGACCTCGCCGCCGAACAGGAGCGGCGCCGGGCCGCCGGGCGCGAGAAGGCCCCCGGCGGCGCCACGGGCACCGCCGCCGAGGAGCTCTTCAAGCTCTTCGAGGCCGTCGCCGACAAGGTCTCCGCGCTCAACAACCCGGAGTTCGCCGCCGCCGCCCAGGACGCCGTACGCCAGGTCGTCCACCAGGCCAAAACCGCCGCCAAGCCCGTCATCGAGCGCAACCCGGAGGTCTTCGGCCACCTCGCCGCCGCCGGGTCGGAGCTGCTCGCCGCCTACCGCTCGGCCGTCGAAGGCCACGAACGCCGCTGGACGCGCACCGACCCCCCGGCCCCCGGCCCCGCCCGGAACGAGGACGACGGACAGGACGACGGACCCGACGAGGGCCCGGCCCAGCGGATCGATCTCGACTGAGACTCCGTCCGCCTCGGGTACGGTTGGCCGTGGCGGGGCTTGACCGGAAACCGAGGGACTAATGGGACTCACCATCGGCGTCGACATCGGCGGCACCAAGATCGCGGCCGGCGTGGTCGACGAAGAGGGCACCATCCTTGAGACGTACAAGGTGCCCACCCCGCCGACCGCGGACGGCGTGACGGAGGCGATCTGCGCCGCCGTCTCCGAGGTCAGCAGCAACCACGCCATCGAGGCCGTCGGCATCGGCGCCGCCGGATACGTGGACGACAAGCGCGCCACCGTCCTCTTCGCGCCGAACATCAACTGGCGCCACGAGCCGCTCAAGGACAAGGTCGAGCAGCGCATCGGCCTCCCCGTCGTCGTCGAGAACGACGCCAACTGCGCCGCCTGGGGCGAGTACCGCTTCGGCGCCGGCCAGGGCCACGAGGACGTCATCTGCATCACCCTCGGCACCGGCCTGGGCGGCGGCATCATCATCGGCAACAAGCTCCGGCGCGGCCGCTTCGGCGTCGCCGCCGAGTTCGGGCACATCCGGGTCGTCCCCGACGGCCTGCTGTGCGGCTGCGGCAGCCAGGGCTGCTGGGAGCAGTACGCCTCCGGCCGCGCCCTCGTCCGCTACGCCAAGCAGCGCGCCAACGCCACCCCCGAGAACGCGACCGTCCTGCTGGGCCTGGGCGACGGCACCCCCGGGGGCATCGAGGGCAAGCACATCAGCCAGGCCGCCCGCCAGGGCGACCCGGTGGCCGTCGACTCCTTCCGCGAACTGGCCCGCTGGGCCGGCGCGGGCCTGGCCGACCTCGCCTCCCTCTTCGACCCCTCGGCGTTCATCGTCGGCGGCGGGGTCTCCGACGAGGGCGACCTCGTCCTCGACCCGATCCGCAAGTCCTTCAAGCGCTGGCTGATCGGCGGCGCCTGGCGGCCGCACGCCCAGGTGCTCGCCGCGCAGCTCGGCGGCAAGGCCGGGCTGGTGGGCGCGGCCGACCTGGCCCGCCAGGGCTGAACCCCGCTCGGACACCTCTGGAGCCGCCCGCCGCGCCCCCTGTGGGAGCGGCGGGCGGCTGCGTATCTTGCGGTCATGGTGCCCGACACGCTGCCCACGCCCCAGCCGCTGCCCGACGCCGGCGCGGCGCCCGACGCGCTGCCCCGCTCCCACACCGAGCCCGACGGCTCCGCCGTGATCCGGGTCCTCAGCTACAACGTGCGCTCGCTGCGCGACGACGAGGAGGCGCTGGCCCGGGTGATCCGGGCCTGTGCCCCGGACCTCGTCCTCGTCCAGGAGGCCCCCCGGTTCTTCCGCTGGCGCAAGCACGCCGCCCGGCTGGCGTCCAAGACCGACCTGGTGGTCCTCGGCGGGGGAGCGACGGCGGCGGGACCGCTGCTCCTGTGCTCGCTACGGGCCTTCGTGGAACGTACGGAGGACGTCCTGCTCCCCCTCACCCCCGGCCTGCACCGCCGCGGCTTCGCCACGGCGGTCGTCCGCTTCGGCGCGGCCAGGGTGGGCGTGATCAGCGCCCACCTGTCGCTGGACCCGACGGAACGGGCCGCCCAGGCCGAGCTCCTCGTGGAACGGGCCGGGGCACTGGAGGCCCCGCACGTCATCGTCGCCGCCGACGTCAACGAGCCCCCACCGGGCCCCGCCTTCACCCACCTCGCCCACGCCTTCCAGGACTGCCGCACGACGGCCCCCTGGGGCGGCGAACCCACCTTCCCCTCGTCCTCCCCGACGCGCCGCATCGACGCGATCTTCACCACCCGTTCCGTCGAAGTCCTCGCCTGCGGCGTCCCCACGGCCCTCCCCGCCCCAGACCTCCGAGCGGCCACGGACCACCTCCCGGTCCTGGCGGCCCTACGGCTGCGGGCTACCAGCCCATGACGGCCGCCGGACGCCGAGCGGAGAGAAGCGCGTAGCGGTCCGGCGCGTACGGAGAAGGGGAGGCGGGTGGGCGGACACCGGGCGCGACCCACCCCTCGCGGGGCAGACAGCCGGCCCCCGCCTCCCTACACCACCGCCCCGCGCCCCGGGTCGTCGCCGTCGTCGGGGTCGGAGGACATGCGGGCCACCAGGGTGGCGAAGCCGCCCAGGAAGCCGCCGATGCCCAGGGTGGTGAGCCACCAGGTCATGTCCCACTGGAGCAGGACCGCCACGAGCAGCAGGACCGGGCCGCCGACCACCGCGAGCCAGGCGAACTTCGCCGTCGTGTCCGCCGGCGGGAGCTCCGGGGGTTCCGGGGGGACGAAGTGGCCCTCGTCGGACGCTTCCGCCGCCGGGTCCTCGTCCTCCGGCCCGGCCGGCGCGTGGTCGCGGGGGCCCAGGCCGACACCCGGGGCGAACACCACCGAGCTGCCCAGCGCCGCCGTCGGGGCGGCGGCCGGGGGCTCCGGCTGGACGTCCTCCTCCGGCAGCATCAGGTTCTCGATCGGCCGGAACGGACGCGAGCCCGGCGGGTCCGGCGGTTCCTGCCCGTACCCGGCGACGATCGCGGCCCACGCCGCTTCCTCGTCCAGCGGGGGCACCTCCCCGGAGGACTCCTCGTGCTCAGCCACCGCTGGCCGCCCCCTCCCTGCCGACGCTCTTCGCGAGCCGCCCGACGAACGCATAGCTGTCCGCGAAGATCCGCTCCGCGTCATGGTCCAACGTCGCGACGTGGTAACTCTGTTCCAGCAGGGTCTCCGTGACGTCCGTCGACGACACCCGCGCCAGGATCCGCTCGGAGTCCACCGGCGGGACCACGTGGTCCTGGGGGCTGTGGAGCAGCAGCAGCGGCTGCGTGACCTGCGGCAGCTCGGAGTCCACGAGCCGGAAGAACCTGCGCAGCGAGTCCGCGGCCTTCATCGGGACCCGGTCGTAGCCGGTCTCCACCGAGCCCGGCTTGGCGATGTCGCTGGCGATCCCGGGCCGGGAGCGGATGAGGTGCTTGACCACCGGAAGGGCGAAGGCCAGGGGGTCGTGCACCTTGTTGGCCGGGTTGACGAGGACGATGCCGCTGATGGCGTCCCCGTGCTTGGCGGCCAGCCGCAGCGTCAGGGCGCCGCCCATCGAGAGCCCGAACACGAACACCTGGGAGCACCGCTCCCGCAGCTCGCGCAGCGCCCGGTCCACCTCGGCGTACCAGTCCTGCCAGCCGGTGAGCTGCATGTCCTGCCAGCGCGTGCCGTGCCCCGGCAGCAGCGGCAGCGAGACCGTCAGTCCGCGCCCGGCCAGGTAGTCGGCCCAGGGGCGCAGCGACTGGGGGGAACCGGTGAAGCCGTGGCAGAGGAGCACGCCCACCTCTCCGCCCTCGTGGCGGAACGGCTCTGCTCCAGGGAGGACGGGCACCACAGTCTCCTTGAGGGGTGAGGACCTGACGGCGACGCGTGTGGCGTACGGGTACGGGTACACGTGGGTGCGTCGCGCTGTGTGACTTCACCGTACGCGACCGGGATGACACCGACCAGGGTCGTCGGGAGCTCTCGGTGGAGCCACGGGTTATGGTCTGATCGACAGACACAGGAAGGCTTTCGAGTTGATCTACGGCGCTATGAAGTTCTCCATCGGCGGGTCGCTGAAGCTCGCCTTCAGGCCGTGGGTGGAGGGCCTGGAGAACATTCCCGCGGAGGGGCCGGCGATCCTCGCGAGCAACCACCTGTCCTTCTCCGACTCCTTCTTCCTCCCGGCCGTGCTGGACCGGAAGGTGACCTTCATCGCAAAGGCGGAGTACTTCACCTCCCCCGGGGTCAAGGGCAAGCTCACCGCGGCCTTCTTCAAGGGCGTCGGCCAGCTCCCCGTGGACCGCTCCGGCGCGCGCGGTGCGGGTGAGGCCGCCATCAAGAGCGGCATCGAGGTCATCGAGCGGGGAGAGCTGTTCGGTATCTACCCCGAGGGGACCCGTTCACCCGACGGCCGCCTCTACCGGGGCAAGCCCGGCGGTCTGGCCCGGGTGGCGCTGGCCACGGGCGCCCCGGTGATCCCGGTGGCGATGATCGACACCGAGAAGATCCAGCCGCCCGGCAAGGTGGTCCCCAAGCTGATGCGCCCCGGCATCCGGATCGGCAAGCCGCTGGACTTCAGCCGCTACCAGGGCATGGACGGGGACCGCTTCATCCTGCGCTCGGTGACCGACGAGGTCATGTACGAGATCATGAAGCTCTCCGGCCAGGAGTACGTCGACATCTACGCGACGGCCGCCAAGCGCCAGATCGCGGACGCGGAGAAGGCCGCGAAGGAAGCGGCCAAGGCCGACAAGGCCGACAAGGCCGAGTAAGGAGCAGGACCGAGCAAGGCCGCCGTCCGCGCGGCGGGGGTGGGGGAGATGGCGGCGAAGCGCGAGCGCGTCGTACGGATGTCGGTCGAGCAGCCGCTGTGGCGGGCGCTGACCGCCTACCGGCTGCTCACCATGGTCTACGCCGTCCTGCTGTTCGCCTCCGCGTACCGGGACTTCGTCCGCCCCGGCGTCGCGGCCGGCTACCTCGCCGTCCTCGTCGTCTGGACGTCGGCCACCCACCGCCGGGTCTCCGGTGCGGCGCGCTGCACCAGGGGTTTCCTCGCAGGCGACCTCACCGTCGCCCTGGCCGGGATCGCCCTCACCCCGCTCGCCGACGCCCACGCCCGCATCCAGGCGGGCGGCCCGACCCTCCCCAGCATCTGGACGGCGGGCTCGGTCCTCGCCTTCGCCCTCAAGGGCGGCTGGCGGTGGGCCGGTATCGCCTCGACCTTCGTGGCCGTCGCCAACATCGCCATCCACGGCGGCGACCCGACCCGCGACACCCTGCACAACGTCCTGCTGGTCTGGGTCGCCTCCATAGCGCTGGGCTACGTCGTCGAGGTCGCCCGGGCCAGTGAGGCGACCCTCGCCCGCGCCCTGGAGATCGAGGCCGCCACCCGCGAGCGCGAACGCCTCGCCCGCGACATCCACGACGGGGTCCTCCAGGTCCTGGCCATGGTCCAGCGGCGCGGCACCGAGCTGGGCGGCGAGGCCGCCGAGCTGGGCCGGATGGCCGGGGAGCAGGAGGTGGCGCTGCGCACCCTGGTCTCCAGCGGGCTGGTCCGCCCCTCGCGGGTCTCGCACGACGAGTCGCTCGGCGCGCTGGTGGACACGTACGAGGTGGAGGAGCCGGGCGCCGACGAGGGCGAGGTGGACCTGCGCTCCCTGCTCGCCCCGCACGCCGGCTCCCGGGTGAGCTTCGCGGAGCCGGGCACCGCGGTGCCGCTGCCGGTGCCCGCCGCGCGGGAGCTGGCCGCAGCGGTGGGGGCCGCCCTGGACAACGTGCGCAAGCACGCCGGGGAGGGGGCCCGCGCCTGGATCCTCGTGGAGGACTGGGGCGACGAGGTGATCGTGACCGTACGGGACGACGGCCCCGGCATCCCGGCCGGCCGGCTCGACCAGGCGGAGGGCGAGGGGCGGATGGGGGTGGCCCTGTCCATCCGGGGCCGGCTGCGCGACCTCGGCGGCAGCGCCGAGCTGGTGTCCGTCCCCGGGCAGGGCACCGAAGTGGAACTGAAAGTACCGAGGGGGAGGACCCAGTGAACGAGGACCCGAACGAGCTGCACGACATCACGGTGATGGTCGTGGACGACCATCCGATGTGGCGGGACGCGGTCGCCCGAGACCTGGCCGCCGCCGGCTTCGACGTCGTCGCCACCGCCGGGGACGGACCGGAGGCGGTACGCCGCGCCCGCGCCGTCACCCCGAGGGTGCTGGTCCTCGACCTCAACCTGCCCGGGATGCCCGGGGTCCAGGTCTGCAAGGAGCTGGTCGGCGCCGATCCCGCGCTGCGCGTGCTGGTGCTGTCGGCGAGCGGGGAGCACGCGGACGTGCTGGAGGCGGTGAAGTCCGGGGCGACGGGCTACCTGCTGAAGTCCGCCGGGGCCCAGGAGCTGATCGACGCGGTCCGCCGCACCGCCGTCGGGGACCCGGTGTTCACCCCGGGGCTGGCCGGGCTGGTCCTCGGCGAGTACCGGCGCCTGGCCACCGACCCGGCGCCGGCCGCCGCCGACGAGCCGAAGGCCCCCCAGCTGACCGACCGGGAGACCGAGGTGCTGCGGCTGGTGGCCAAGGGGCTGTCGTACAAGCAGATCGCGGAGCGGCTGGTCATCTCGCACCGCACGGTGCAGAACCACGTCCAGAACACCCTCGGCAAACTCCAGCTGCACAACCGGGTGGAGCTCGTCAGGTACGCGATAGAACGCGGGCTCGACGAGGTGTAAATCCTCCTTCTTCCCCGTACGAGTGAACACGCGTACGCAACGCCCCGTAATTCCACCGGAATTGCGCACACCGACCGATCCCCTGTGACCTGGGTCACCACTAGCGTGGCCGTCATGGCGAAGGGAGATTCCATGAAGGTCGGAGTGCTCACGGGCGGCGGCGACTGCCCCGGGCTCAACGCGGTGATCAGGGGCGTCGTCCGCAAGGGCGTCCAGGAGTACGGGTACGGGTTCGTCGGGTTCAAGGACGGCTGGCGGGGCCCGGTCGAGGGGGACGCCGTCCCGCTGGACATCCCCGCCGTCCGCGGGATCCTGCCCCGCGGCGGCACCATCCTCGGCTCCTCGCGCACCAACCCCTTCAAGACCGACAACGGGGTGCGCGCCATCAAGGAGAACCTCGCCAAGGCCGAGATCGACGCGCTCATCGCGATCGGCGGCGAGGACACCCTGGGCGTGGCCGCCCGGCTGTACGAGGAGTACGGCATCCCCTGCGTGGGCGTGCCCAAGACCATCGACAACGACCTGTCGGCCACCGACTACACCTTCGGCTTCGACACCGCCGTCGGCATCGCCACCGAGGCCATCGACCGGCTGCACACCACCGCCGAGTCCCACATGCGGGTGCTGGTCGTCGAGGTCATGGGCCGGCACGCCGGGTGGATCGCCCTGCACTCGGGCCTCGCGGGCGGGGCCAACGTCATCCTCATCCCCGAGCAGCGCTTCGACGTGGACCAGGTCTGCGCCTGGGTGACCTCCCGCTTCAGGGCGAGCTACGCGCCGATCGTGGTGGTGGCGGAGGGGGCCATGCCCAAGGACGGCGACCTCGTGCTCAAGGACGCCGTCTCCCGGGACTCCTTCGGCCACGTCCGGCTGTCGGGCGTGGGGGAGTGGCTGGCCAAGGAGATCGAGACGCGGACCGGCAAGGAGGCCCGTACGACCGTCCTCGGACACATCCAGCGCGGCGGCACCCCCAGCGCCTTCGACCGCTGGCTGGCCACCCGCTTCGGGCTGCACGCGATCGACGCGGTGCGCGACGGGGACTTCGGGAAGATGGTCGCGCTCAAGGGGACGGACATCGTCCGCGTCCCGATCGCCGAGGCGACGGCGAAGCTGAAGACGGTGGACCCGAAGCTGTACACGGAGGCCGGGGTCTTCTTCGGCTGAGCCACCGCCGAGAACACCCTGGTCCCGGGCCCGGCCCGAGGTTCGCCCCCGCGCCTCGAACGCCGCGGAGCCACAGACAGCCCCGCCGGCGTTCGAGGCGCGGGGCCAGGGGCCGAGCCCGTGGGAACGGGCGAAGGGCGGGTGGGGGACCGGCCCCGCAGGGCAGCCCCCGGCCCCGTCCCGCTACCCCCGCCGCCCCGCCGGGGTCAGAACCCGGACGAGGTCGGACACGAGCTGCGCGCCGCGCAACGTCAGGACCGACTCCGGATGGAACTGCACGCCCGCGAAGCCGCGCGCCGCGCAGCGCAGGGCGTGCACCTCCCCGGTGCGGGGGTCGCGGGAGACCTCGACCCCGTGCGCGGCCAGCTCCGCCTCCGCCTCCGCGTCACAGGCGGCGGTGTAGGTGTTGTAGAAGCCGACCACCTCGGGCCTGCCGAAGAGGTCGATCCGCACCTGCGCCCCCTGCGCCGGCTCCGCCTTGCGGACCAGCGGCAGGCCGAGCTCCGCCGCCAGCAGCTCGTGCCCCAGGCAGACCCCGAGGAGGCCGCCCCGGTGCGAGGCGAGCAGTTCGCCCGCCAGCCCGCGCAGCATCCGCATCTTCGGGTCCGCCCCGTCGGCCGGGTCGCCCGGGCCGGGGCCCAGCACGACCGGGCCGTCCCAGGCCAGTGCCGTCTCCCGCAGCCCCGGGGCGTCGTAGCGGCGTACCGTCACCGCCAGGCCGGCCGCCCGCAGCACGTGCGCGAGCATCGCGGTGAACGTGTCCTCGCCGTCCACCACCAGCGCGTGTCCGCCCGCCGCGGGCAGGCGCTCCTGCATCCGCAGCCAGAACGGGGCGAGGTCCGCCCGCCGCGCGGCCAGCGCCGCCCGCACCCGGGGGTCGTCCGCCAGCCGGACCGCCCCGGCGGAGGCCGGCCGGGGCGGGGCCTGCCGTACGCCGAGGGCGGTCAGGACCCCGGCGGCCTTGGCGTGGGTCTCCGCGACCTCCCCGTGCGGGTCGGAGTGGCGCACCAGGGTGGCCCCGACCGGCACCCGCAGCGTCCCGTCCGGGGCGATGTCGGCGGTGCGGATCAGGATGGGGGAGTCCAGGGTCTGGGCGCCGGAGGCGTCCAGACCGAGCAGCGCCAGGGCGCCCGCGTAGTAGCCGCGGCCCCCGTGCTCGTACCGTTCGATGACGCGGCAGGCGTTCTGCACCGGCGAGCCCGTCACCGTCGCCGCGAACATGGTCTCCCGCAGCACCTCCCGTACGTCCAGGGAGGAACGGCCGCGCAGTTCGTACTCGGTGTGCGTGAGGTGGGCCATCTCCTTCAGCCGGGGGCCGACGACGGTCCCGCCCATGTCGCCGACCGTGCACATCATCTTCAGTTCCTCGTCGACCACCATCGACAGCTCCTCGGTCTCCTTGCGGTCGCCGAGGAAGGCGAGGAGCGACTCGGCGGTCGGGCCGCCCGGGGGGTGGCGGTAGGTGCCGCTGATGGGGTTCATGACGACCGTGCCGCCGGCCATCCGGACGTGGACCTCGGGGCTGGCCCCGACCAGGGTGCGGTCCGGGGTGTGGACCACGTACGTCCAGTACGCGCCCCGCTCGCCCTCCAGCAGCCGCCGGAACAGGGCCAGGGCGTCGGCCCGGCCGAAGCCGCCGATCCGGCCCCGGTACGTGCGCCGGATCACGAAGTTCGCGCCCTCGCCCCGGCCGATCTCGTCGCGGATCACCCGCTCGACGGTGGCCGCGTACTCCTCGTCACCGACGTCGAAGCCCCCGCCCTCCACCCGTACCGGGTGGTCCGGGAGCGCGGCCAGTGCCTGCGCGAGCGGGATCTCGTACGCCTCCTCGGCGGCCAGCACGCTCAGCGGGGTGCCGTCGTCGCGTACGTCGAACCCGCGCTCGCGGATCTGGCGGAACGGCACCAGGGCCAGGGTGGGCAGCGCGCGGACGGGCAGCTCCGCCAGGCGCGCGGCCTCGTGGACCGGGCCCAGCAGCACCTCGACGGTGTCGTGGTCCCGGCCGGGGGTGCGCCGGCGCAGCAGCGCGAAGGGCGGGGCGGCGTCGTCGAGGAGCCGGGTGAGGGAGAAGTCGCACTGGGGCATGGGGCGGACGTCCTTCCGGTGGGGTGTCGGGAGGAGGGACGGCCGGCGCCTGCCTGCGTACGCGGAAGGCCGCCCCTCGGGGCGGCCTTCGGTTCGCTCGTGTCAGTGGGTACGCGCGAGGAGTGGGCCGCCGGGAGCGGACCACCACCAGTTCTGGACGGAGAGCGCGTACATGGGAGGCACCTTAGCCCACACCACCCCGGAATCGCCGCTTTCCCGATTTCCCCCCGGCGGGGCCTTGCATTCGGCCGGTCCGGGCCCCGTGGACCTTGGAACGCGACCGTCTCACCAGGTGGGCGTCCGGCCGGACACCCGGGCCGACGCCGTAATGTGTACGAGGTGACCGTGAACGCTGAAAACCACGCCCTCGCCGCAAAGGCGACCTGGCGAGACCTTCCCGCGGCGCAGCAGCCTTCGTACCCCGATGCCGAGGCCCTGCGCGCTGTCGTCGCGGACCTCGAGTCGTATCCTCCGCTCGTCTTCGCGGGCGAGTGCGACCAGCTGCGCGCCCGCCTGGGAGCCGTCGCCAAGGGCGAGGCGTTCCTGCTGCAGGGCGGCGACTGCGCCGAGGCTTTCGACGCCGTATCCGCCGACCACATCCGTGCCAAGCTGAAGACGCTGCTCCAGATGAGCGCCGTCCTGACGTACGCGGCCTCGGTGCCCGTCGTCAAGGTCGGCCGGATCGCGGGCCAGTACTCCAAGCCCCGCTCCAAGGACACCGAGACCCGCGACGGCGTGACCCTGCCGACCTACCGCGGTGACTCCGTCAACGGCTTCGCCTTCACCGAAGAGGCCCGGATCCCGGACCCCGAGCGGCTGAAGCGGATGTACCACGCGTCCGCGTCGACGCTGAACCTGGTGCGCGCCTTCACCACCGGCGGTTACGCCGACCTGCGCCAGGTGCACGCCTGGAACCAGGACTTCGTGAAGTCCTCCCCGTCCGGGCAGCGCTACGAGCAGCTCGCGCGGGAGATCGACAACGCGCTGAACTTCATGAAGGCGTGCGGCACCGACCCGGCCGAGTTCAAGGCGGTGGAGTTCTACTCCTCGCACGAGGCCCTGCTGCTGGACTACGAGGGCGCCCTCACCCGTACGGACTCCCGTACCGGCAAGCTGTACGACACCTCCGGCCACATGGTCTGGATCGGTGAGCGCACCCGCCAGCTGGACCACGCGCACATCGAGTTCTGCTCGCAGATCGCCAACCCGGTCGGCATCAAGCTCGGCCCGACCACCACGGTGGACGAGGCGCTGACGTACATCGACCGCCTGGACCCCCAGCGCGAGCCGGGCCGGCTGACCTTCGTCGTCCGCATGGGCGCCGACAAGGTCCGCGACAAGCTCCCCGAGCTGGTCGAGAAGGTCACCGCCTCCGGTGCGACCGTCGCCTGGGTCACCGACCCGATGCACGGCAACACCTTCGAGGCGGCCTCCGGCCACAAGACGCGCCGTTTCGACGACGTCCTGGACGAGGTCAAGGGCTTCTTCGAGGTCCACAAGGCGCTGGGCACCCACCCGGGCGGCATCCACGTCGAGCTCACCGGTGACGACGTCACCGAGTGCGTGGGCGGCGGCGACGAGATCTTCGTCGACGACCTGCACCAGCGCTACGAGACGGCCTGCGACCCGCGTCTCAACCGCAGCCAGTCCCTGGACCTGGCGTTCCTGGTGGCGGAGATGTACCGCGACCAGTGAGCTCGCTGAGCTCTGAGCGAGGACGGGGCGCGGATCGATGTGATCCGCGCCCCATCCTCGTCTCCAGGTCTTTTAGGGCACCCTAACTTTAGGTACGGTTAGGTAAGCCTCACCGCACCGGGGTGGCTGCAAGGACCATTCCGCTCAGGGAGGTGAACCGCGTGTACGTCTGCTCTTGCTTCGGGATCACCGACAAGCAGGTCAAGGAACACGCGGCCGCCGGGGCCTGTACCCCGCGCCAGATCGCCTCCGCCACCAAGGCCGGCACCGACTGCGGCTCCTGCGTGCGGACCATCCAGGGCCTCCTGGGCCGGGGCGCGTGCCCGCGCCGCGAGCTGCTGGAGAAGGGTGAGGCGGCGGCCGTCCTCACCGCCGGCCCGGCGCCGCTGCTGGCGGAAGCCGCCTGAGCCGCCCGAGACCTCAGCTGGGCTGTTCGATCAGCTGGGCGAGGTAGAGCGGCTCGCCCAGGGAGTCGATGAGCTCCAGCTGCGTGTCGAGGTAGTCGATGTGGTGCTCCTCGTCCTCCAGGATCTCCTCGAAGAGGCGGGCGGAGGTGATGTCGCCCTTCGCGCGCATGACCTCGATACCGCGCTTGAGGCGGTCGATGGCCTCCACCTCCACCTGCCGGTCCGCCTGGAACATCTCCGTGACCGTCTGTCCGACGCGCACGTGGAAGAGGCGCTGGTAATTGGGCAGACCGTCGAGCATGAGGATGCGCTCGGTGAGTTTGTCCGCGTGCTTCATCTCGTCGATGGACTCTTCACGCGTGTACTTGGCGAGCTTCGTCCAGCCCTTGTTGTCCTGGATGCGGTAGTGCAGCCAGTACTGGTTGATGGCCGTGAGCTCGCCGGTCAGCTGCTCGTTCAGGAACTCGAGGACCTCGGGGTCGCCCTGCATCGCAGAGGCTCCTTCCAGGCAATGTCAGCATGGTGATCGGGTAGTGCGCGCATCTTCGCACCGCCGTACAGGGCAGTCCAGTAAGTGCCTCCTTAGTGGGAGTTACCAGGACTTGCCCGTTTCGGTTCGTACCTGGTCGTGACCACCCCGCCACGTCTGTCACCATGGAGGCATGGGTCAGCCGGAAAGCCGGGAATCTCCGGGAGCAGAGCAGCTGGAGCTGCCTCCCGGGCAGCGGTTGCAGCGGGGCTGGCCCGTCACCCACTACGGTCCCGTGCCCAAGTTCAAGCCGGACCGCTGGGAGTTCCGCGTCTTCGGCGCGACGGCCGACGGTGAGAAGCACTGCTGGAACCACGAGGAGTTCACGGCGCTGCCGTTCAACTCGGTGGTGGCGGACCTGCACTGCGTCACCAAGTTCAGCATGCAGGGTGCCGAATGGGGCGGGGTGCTCGCCCGGGACGTCCTCGCCCTGGCCCCTCCGGCCCCGCAGGTCACGCACGTGATGGTGTGGGCCGAGTACGGCTTCAGCTCCAACCTGAGACTGGCGGACTTCGCCTCCGACCGGACCGTCTTCGCCACCCACATGGGTGGCGAACCGCTGACGGCCGAACACGGCTTCCCGCTGCGCCTGGTGGTCCCGCACCTGTACGCCTGGAAGGGCCCCAAGTGGGTCCGGGGCATCGAGTACATGACGGCCGACCGCCGGGGCTTCTGGGAGGAGCGCGGCTACCACAACATCGGCGACCCCTGGCGCGAGCAGCGCTACTCGTACCAGGAGGGGCCGGGCGACGGTCCGGAGCTCTGACGCTGCCGCCGGGGGCTCAGTGGTGGTACTGGTGGACGACGGCGTGGCCCTTGCCGCGGCCGATCATCCACTTGTTGACCGGGGTGGTCAGCACGAAGGCGAGCGCCAGCGAGATCGCCAGGGTGATCCAGAACAGCGCCTCCGAGAGGTGGGCGTCCATGGCCCCGGGCCAGACGGCGATGACGCCGTTGTCGATCAGCTCCATCACGGCGATCGACAGGGTGTCCGCGGCGAGCGCCACCCGGACGGCCGAACGGAAGTCCACGCCGGCGGAGAGGATGCCGCGCAGGGTGAGGGCGTAGCCGAAGAAGAACGCGAGGACGATCGCCAGGATCATCGTCGGGAGATTCCCCCAGCCCAGGGCGGTGCCGACGATCATGCCGAGCACCTCGCCGATGGCGCAGCCGGTGAGGCAGTGCAGGGTGGCCTGGGCGGCCATGCCCCAGCTGACGGGGCCGTGGGCGTGGTGGCCGTGGCCCGCGTGCCCCGCGTGCCCCGCGTGCTGCTCGTGGCCGGCGTGCTGCTCGTGCCCGGCGTGCTGCTCGTGGCCCTGGTCTCCGTGGTGCTGGTGGTGTTCGTGGTGTTCGTGTGCCTGTTCCATGACGACCCCCTGACGGTCCGGCGGAACGCCGGGTGACGGTTCCGCCGACTGGTGGAACCGTATACCCCCCAGGGGTATTCCCTCAAGGATTTTCGCGGGTGTCAGTGCAGGTCGCGGAGCTCCTTCAGCAGGGCCACGTCCGCCGCGTGCCCCTCCTTGCCGCCCGGCGTCTCGATGACCAGCGGTACCCCGTCCGTCTCCGGGTGCGAGAACAGCCCGGCGAAGCCCTCGCGGCCGATGTGGCCCTGGCCGATGTTGGCGTGCCGGTCCTTGTGGGCGCCGACGCCCTCCTTGGAGTCGTTGGCGTGGATCAGCTTCAGCCGGCCCGCGCCCACCGTGTCCACCAGCAGGTCCAGCGTCTGCTTGGTGCCGCCCGGCTCCGCCAGGTCGTGGCCGGCCGCGAAGATGTGGCAGGTGTCCAGGCAGATGCCGAGCTTCTCGTGGTGGTCGAGGGCCTCGAAGTACGGGCCGAAGTCCCAGGTCCGCGAGCACAGCGAGGAACCCTGGCCGGCCGTGGACTCCAGGAGCAGGAACGGGTCGTCCTCGTGCGTCAGCTCGTCCAGCAGCGGCAGCATGTGCTCCCTGACCTGGGCGTACGCCGCCTCGCGCGGCCGGCCCCCGGTCGCCGAGCCGGTGTGCACGACCACCCCGAGTGCGCCGATCGCCCGGGCCCGGCGCAGCGAGTGCCGCAGGGACTCCACGGACCTCTCGACGGTCGCCTCGGTGTGGGAGCCGAAGTTGATCAGGTACGGGGCGTGCACGTACGCCGGGATCGACTCCTCGGCGCACCGGGTGCGGAACAGCTCGTCCTGTGCCGGGTTCCCGGTCGGGGTGGCCCAGCCGCGCGGATTGGCCACGAAGACCTGGACGGCCTCGGCCCCCATCTCACGGGCGTAGGCCAGGCCGACGGAGGCGAGCCCGCCGGCGACGGGCACGTGCCCGCCCACGGGATTGCGAAGCAACGCGGTTCAGAGCCCCTTGGTCTTGATGGTGATCTGGCTGCCCTCGGGGGCGCTCTGCCCGGCGGGTACCGACTGGGTGTCCACCGTGCTGCTGAAGGACAGGAAGGGGCGGTCCACCTTCACCTTGAAGCCCAGCGCCTCCAGGCTCTTGCGGGCCGCCTCCACGTCCTGGCCGGTCACGTTCGGGACCTGGACCGGCCGGGGGCCCTTGGAGAGGGTCAGCGTGACGGTGTCCCCGGCGGCCGCCTGGGCGCCCGCGGCGAGCGACTGGGCCGCGACCGTACCGGCGGGGGCGGGGGAGTTGACCTGGTCGGGGGCCGTGGCCACCTTCAGGCCGAGGGCCTCCAGCGCGGCGCGCGCCTGGTCGGCGCTCTGCCCGGTGACGGCGGGGACCGGCACCGGACGGCCCTTGCTGACCTGGAGGGCGACGGCGGTGTCGGGGGAGCGCTTCTGGCCGCCGGCCGGGTCGGTGGAGATCACCGAGCCCTGGGCCACGTCCTCGCTGAACGCCTGGGTGACGACGCCGGGGGCCAGGCCCGCCTTCGTCAGCTCGGCCTTGGCGTCCTCCAGCGGGCGGCCCTTGAGGTCGGGCACGCTGACCAGCTCGGGGCCGCGGGAGACGGTGAGGGTCACCGCGCCGTTGCCCTTGATCCGCTTGCCGCCGGCCGGGTCGGAGTTCATGACCGTCCCGCGGTCGAAGGCTTCGCTGAACTTCCGGTCGACCTTCTTGACGCCGAGACCGGCGGCGGAGAGCTCGGCCCGGGCCTGCTCCTCGGTCTTGCCGAGGAGGTTGGGAACCTTGGTGAACTGGCCCGAGTTGATGTACCAGAGGCCGGTGCCGACGCCCAGGGCGAGCAGGACGGCGGCGACGACCAGGACTATGCCCCGGCGCGGCCCGCGTCCCCGCTGGGGTGCCGGCGCCGCTGCCGGGGGCGCGAGCGGACGCTCCAGGCGTGAGGTGTGGTGCAGACCGGGCTCCTGCGCCTGCGCCGCCACCGGGCGCGGGATCACGCTGGTGCGGTCCTCGGCGGCGGACCGCTCGGCGGCCCGCGCCTGCGGCGGTACGGCGTCCAGCTCGGCCTCGCCGGCCAGGGCCCGCGCCTCGCGGGTCAGGGCCAGCAGGGCGGCGGCGTCGGCGGGGCGCAGCGCGGGGGTGCGCGCGGTGGCCTGGGCGACGAGTTCGTCCAGGGCGGCGGGCAGCCCCGGGACGGCGGCCGAAGGGGCCGGGACGTCCTCGTTGAGGTGCTGGAAGAGCACCTGGGCGGGGGTGCCGCCGGTGTGCGGCTTGGCGCCGGTGAGCATCTCGTACAGCACGACGCCGCAGGCGTAGACGTCCACGCGGGCGTCGTAGACCCCGTCCTCGATCTGCTCGGGGGCGAGGTAGGAGACCGTGCCGAGGACGGAGCCGGTGGTGTGGGTGGCGGCGTCCACGGAGCGGACGAGGCCGAAGTCGGCGACCTTGACCCGGCCGTCGTCGCCGATCAGGACGTTCTCGGGCTTGATGTCCCGGTGGACGAAACCGGCGCGGTGGGCCGCGGCGAGCGCCGCGAGGACCGGTTCGAGGATGTCGAGCGCGGCCCGCGGCTGGAGCGCGCCGCGCTCGCGCAGCACGTCGCGCAGGGTGCAGCCGGAGACGTACTCCATGGCCAGGTAGGTGTAGGGGCCGTCGGTGCCCTGGTCGAAGACGGCGACCACGTTGGGGTGGGCGAGCCGCGCCACCGACTTCGCCTCGCGGATGAAGCGGTCCACGAAGACGGCGTCGGCGGCCAGGGCCGGGTGCATGATCTTGAGCGCGAGGACGCGGTCGAGGCGGGTGTCGAGCGCCCGGTAGACCGTCGCCATGCCGCCTGCGGCGATACGGGCGTCGACGCGGTAGCGGCCGTCGAGCACGCGCCCGACGAGGGGGTCATCCAGGGTCGTATCCACCCGCCGATTCTACGAGGCCCCCTCCGCCCCCCGGCCGGCCCGCCCGGCGTTGCAGCGCAGCCGTGACATGCACGGGCGGAGGGGCGGGGTGCGGGGATCGCGGTTCGGGCCCGCCATCGCCCCCTCGAGGGGCCGGGGGCGGGCCGGTGGCTGCCCACCCGCCTCCCCGGGTGCGGGCGGGCGGGTTGGGAGCGGGATCCC